>NZ_JBEEWD010000003.1:405453-459370 GCF_040140245.1 Proteus sp. fly-1013
GCGACTGATACTATAACTTACTGCTTTGTGAATTGGTTGCGGGGGCCAGATTTGAACTGACGACCTTCGGGTTATGAGCCCGACGAGCTACCAAGCTGCTCCACCCCGCGTCTCCACAGAGGGGCACTATACTCAGGATTTACCGAGTTGCAAGTTTTTTATGAAATTTTTACAGTTTTCTTTTAAAAACGGTCAGAAATAACACATCAAGATGCAAATTTAGGCAGTTATACTCGTCATACTTCAAGGTATTTAGAATATATACTTGATGTTTAAAAGTCATATTGATTGGGTGATAATAGAAAGTCTTAGCAATCGGTATATTCATATCTTTATTGATTTTGCTTTGGTATCTTTCTAAGTCAGAATCAACACTCAAATTTAGTCATTAAGCGGGTCAAAAATGGTTACTTGGCGAAAATCGTTAATTTTAGGTATGTTAGCGCTTGCCTTGACAGGATGTCATCGTCCAACAGAGCAAGGGCAACAGTATAAAGATGGAAAGCTTAAGCAAGATCTCATTGAGGTAAGTTCGCCAAACACACAAGGTACACCCATTAATGGCCCTGATTACTTACAACAAGTAAGTCAGATAAACCAGACATCATCTCGTTTGTACAATAGTAATAAAGAAACTTATCAGGCGGTTGAAAACTGGTTACGCTCTGGTGCAGATACACGCCAATTACGTCAGTTCAACCTTTCTGCATTTCAAATGGAAGGGGTTGATAAGTACGGAAATGTTCAATTTACTGGATATTACACGCCGGTTCTTGAAGCTCGTTTAATGCCACAAGGTGAGTTTCAATACCCTCTTTATAAAATGCCAGCAAATAGTCGTTCAAAATTACCTTCTCGTGCTGCTATTTATAATGGTGCATTAAGCCAATCTTTAATTGCGGCTTACAGTAACTCCATTATGGATAACTTTATGATGGAAGTTCAGGGAAGTGGCTATGTTGATTTTGGTGATGGCAAACCTTTAACCTTCTTTGGTTATGCAGGGAAAAATGGACACCCTTACCGTAGTATTGGCAAAGTGCTTATTGATAATGGTGAAGTAGAAAGAAAAGATATGTCTATGCTCGCTATTAGAGATTGGGCTGATAAGCACAATGATGCTGAAGTAAGAAAGTTATTAGAAGAAAACCCATCATTTGTTTTTTTCAAACCAGAGCCTTTTACACCTGTTAGAGGTGCTAGTGCCATCCCACTTGTTGCACTCGCCTCTGTGGCTTCGGATAGAAGCATTATTCCAGCAGGGACGGTGTTACTGGCTGAAATTCCTGTACTTGATAATGCAGGTAATTTTACAGGTGAATATCAAATGCGTTTAATGGTGGCATTAGATGTAGGTGGTGCAATTAAAGGGCATCATTTCGATATTTATCATGGGATTGGTAAAGATGCTGGTCATATGGCAGGTTTTTATAATCACTATGGGCGAGTTTGGGTATTAAAAAAATCACAACTTAACTTATTAAACCCTTCGACATAAACATGATTGACTATTTATCTGCTCGTTATTAACGGTAAAATTATGCAAACGACATGGCTATTGATATTAATAGCCATGATTATTTCTGTTATTTAGGTTGTTATCGCATTATGCAAAATTCATTATCAGATTCATATTTACAACGCTTTTCTGGAATAGGGCGACTCTATGGGCAAAAAGCGCTGTCTTATTTTGCTCAAGCTCATATTTGTGTCGTGGGTATAGGTGGCGTCGGAAGTTGGGCCGCTGAAGCATTAGCACGCAGTGGTATTGGTGCTATCACTTTAATTGATATGGATGATGTGTGTGTAACTAACACTAATCGTCAAATACATGCGTTGAAAGAGAGTGTGGGTCAACCAAAATGTGAAGTAATGAAACAGCGTATTTTAGAAATCAATCCAGAATGCAAAGTGACTAGTATTGATGATTTTGTCACGGTGGATAATGTCGCTGAAATGATGAATAACAACTTTGATTATGTCATCGATGCAATTGATAGTGTAAGACCAAAAGCTGCATTATTAGCTTATTGCCGTCGTTATAAAATACCCGTGATCACAACAGGTGGCGCTGGTGGACAAATTGACCCAACACAAATTCAAGTGGTTGATTTAGCAAAAACAATTCAAGATCCTTTAGCTGCTAAATTAAGAGAGCGTTTGAAATCTGATTTTAATGTCGTAAAAAATAGTAAGGGAAAACTAGGGATCGATTGCGTTTTCTCAACAGAACAACTGGTTTATCCGCAGGGTGATGGAACGGTTTGCGCAGCAAAAAGTACGGCAGATGGTGTGAAACGAATGGATTGTTCAGCCGGTTTCGGTGCCGTAACGATGGTAACGGCGTCGTTTGGTTTTATTGCGGTGTCTCATGCGTTGAAGAAGATGTTAGCGAAAGCACAGCGTGCTCATGATACTCGTCATACTTCAAGCCACAGCGTTGTTGACTGTGTTCATTCGCACTAGCCACATACTCATGATACTCGTCATACTTCAAGCCACAGCGTTGTTGACCGCGTTCATTCGCACTAGTCACATACTTATGTATGCTCCTAGCGACTCAATCACTTGTCGCCTAGCTGTGACTTGAATTATTTAGAGTATCGACTTGTTATATATTAACTTATTAATAAATTTTATTTTTGATCACAGGTTATATGTTTCTAGCGACTCATTCATTTGTCGGCTAGCTGTGACTTGAATTATTTAGAGTATCAAACTTAATACTGGGAGGTGAGTGATTTCAATCGTGCGATAATCGCATTCACTCCGTCAGTGCGAGATTGGCTAATTTGATTAGCCAATCCTAATTGATCGAAAATAGCTAACATATCGATATCAGCTATTTCTTGTGCCGTTTTATTTTCAACCGTAGCTAAAATAATAGTCAGCAAGCCTTTTACAATACGACCATCACTATCACCATAAACATGGTATTTGCCGTCATTATTTAATTCGACACCAAGCCACACTCTATTTTCACAACCTTTGATCTCTTTTTCTGTTGTTTTTAATTCATCAGGTAATGCGGGTAATTTACGTGAGAGTTGAATTAATTGACGGTATTTATCTTCCCATGCTTTTGATTTTTGGAAATCCTCCAGCAAGATAGCTAAGGTAATTTCATGACCAAATGGGTGCTGAGTTGCAAGCAGAGATGTGTTGTTATTCATTTCAATTATTCATCTTTTAAGAGTGTTAGAGCAAATTTAACGGCATTAATAAAAGCATCAATATCAGTGTGTTGATTATAAGGCATAAAAGAAATGCGTAAACAGCCTGAAATATTTAATGAATCAATAAGAGGCTGCGCGCAGTGTTGTCCTGTGCGTAATGCAATATCTTTCTCTGCGATTAATGTGGCTAAATCACTGTGATGAACACCTTCGAAATTGAAAGAAACAACCGATGAGTTAGCAGCTCGGTAACTGATAAAACCATTTAGCTCACTGAGGCGCTTCTCAGCTTCATCTGCAAGTTCAATAGTATATTGGTTAGCATGATGCATATCTTGTTTTTCTAACCAGGCTAATGTGGCTGAAAATGCAATAACACCTGCAACATTAGGTGTTCCAGCTTCAAAACGCTGAGGAATAGGCGCTGGAGTAAAACCATCAAATGTCACGTTAGTTAGCATCTTTCCGCCACCATGCCAAGGCGCCATCGCTTCTAAAAGCTCACGTTTACCATAACAAATACCTAATCCATTAGGACCATAAAGTTTATGAGCAGAAAAGACATAGAAGTCGATATCGAGCGCGGTGACATCGGTTGGGTGATGAGCAATACCTTGTGCACCATCGACAACCAGTAAGCAATTATCATATTGGTGAACACATTGAGACACTTTATCTAATGCGATTTGAGCGCCTGTCACATTCGACATTTGGCTAACGGCGACAATTCGTGTCTGTTTATTGATTAAAGCATTTAAGCTATCAATTGAAGGTAAAAAATTATCCTCTATTGCCCAGCGGATCACGCGTGCACCTGTTTGTTCGGCTAGCATCAACCAAGGTATAAGGTTTGCATGATGTTCTTGCTCACTAACAATTATTTCATCACCGGCTTGCAAGCGTGGACGAAAATAGCCTTGAGCAATAAAGTTGAGTGATTCTGTGGTGCCTTTTGTCCAAATAATCGTATCACTATCAGTACTATTGATTAATTCGGCAACTTGTTGACGCGTCGCCTCATATTGTTGCGTTGTCTCTTTAGCATGTTGATATTGGCTACGGTGAACAGTCGCAAAATTATAGCGATAAAACGCATCTGAGGCCTCTATCATGGAGAGAGGCTTTAATGCAGTCGCTGCGCTATCGAGATAAATAGTCTTTTCTTTAAGAGCAGGAAATTGTTGTCGAAATAAATCAGGTGAAAATACGTTCATAGTTAGGCTGTATTGGTAGACGAATAAATTTTCGCGATTTGTCGTTAAAAATAGGGCGTATAGATTATACGGTTAATTATATTTATTTATAACGGAAACCTGAGAGCATCCGTTTGCTATGAGTTATTGTGTCCATAATAACACGATTAAGATGATGAAAGTTCACTCAATAAAAAATCACTGAGATCAGATTAATATCCTACTTTTTCTTGTTTTAATTTATTGGGGATAATTTATGGCGAGTTTTTTAGAATAATGATGATAACTTCATTATAAAAAATGGATGAAAACATCAAAATGGTGTGTGTGAGTAATTAAAAAGTAGATAAAAATAGGGAATAAAAAAAGCACCGCCTTGGCGGTGCACTATAAAATCACTATGGACAGACAGGGTAAATGTACAGGAAGTGAAAAAAAACAGTAGCATCAGCTACTAAGTCTGGAATTTCCAGACAACTTGCAAACACAACATCACAACCACAAAGCCAAAAGTTTTGCAGTATTACTACTACACAACTTTTCGTTCCGGCTTAGGAAGTGCGCTTACTATAGGTATTTACTGGCTAATCATCAAGGGACAATTTATAATGCTTCGCATAAAAAAAACTAATGATGAAAGTTAGGGTCTACTAATAGCCAAAATAGGGGTTTAAGAACCGAATATGTCTAAACGTTTACCGCCATTAAATGCGCTTAGGGTTTTTGATTCAGCGGCACGTCATTTAAGTTTTACTAAAGCCGCTGAAGAATTATTTGTGACACAAGCAGCAGTGAGCCACCAAATTAAAACATTAGAAGAATTCCTTGGGCTAAAATTATTTAGAAGGCGCAACCGCTCTCTTTTATTAACAGAAGAAGGGCAGAGTTATTACCTCGATATTAAGGAAATCTTTTCATCAATTAACGAGGCAACTCGCAAATTATTAGCTCGAAGCGCGAAAGGCGCACTTACCGTTAGCCTTTCTCCAAGTTTTGCTATTCAATGGTTAGTACCACGGTTATCCGGATTTAACCAAGCTTATCCGGGGATTGATGTGCGAATTCAGGCTGTTGATAGAGAAGAAGATAAGCTGGCTGACGATGTTGATGTAGCCATTTTTTATGGTCGAGGAAATTGGACTGGGTTACGTACAGACCGTCTTTATGCGGAATATTTAATTCCTGTTTGTGCGCCATCTTTACTTACAGGTGAAAAACCACTAAAAACCCCATCCGATCTGATTTATCATACACTGCTGCATGATACATCTCGTCGAGATTGGCAAGCTTATGTACGTCAATTAGAGATACAAAATCAGATTAATGTGCAACAAGGGCCTATTTTTAGCCATAGTTCAATGGTGATACAGGCTGCTGTACATGGACAAGGCGTTGCATTAGTTAATAATGTAATGGCTCGTAGTGAAATAGAATCAGGTCGATTAGTAAGACCTTTTCCAGATGTCCTTGTTAGTAAAAATGCATTTTATTTAGTTTGCCAAGATAGTCAGGCTGAATTGGGTAAAATTGCGGCTTTTCGCCAATGGATTTTATCTCAAGCAGCGAATGAGCAAGAAAAGCTGGGTTTACTGACATCATCTTAATATTGCGATTGGCAAATATCTTCTAAATAGGAAGGAATAAACAGTGAATAGTCGTACATTGCTTATGTTTTCCGCGATTAGTGGCTTCTTTTATGTTGCTTTTGGTGCATTTGCAACTCATAAGCTAGCACCTCATTTATCGCCACAACATTGGGATTACATTCAGTTAGCGATGCGCTACCAAATCGTCCATACCTTATTACTTGTCGGGATAGCGGCAATGTTAATGCGTAAAACCATTTTATGGTTTTATTGGGCAGGTATTTTCTTTGGTGTTGGTATTCTACTTTTCAGTGGTAGCCTTTATTGTATGGCGCTAACACAAGTTAGATTGTTATCTTATTTTACGCCAATTGGTGGATTTAGTTTTCTTATTGGTTGGGCTTTAATTTTTATTGGCGCTTTGCGTCTAAGGGCACCGGCGTCTCGCCATGAATAAAGTTGCATTATATTGTCGCCAAGGTTTTGAAAAAGAGTGCGCGGCTGAGATTACGGATAAAGCAGGTCAAATCGGCGTTTACGGTTTTCCTCGTGTTAAAGAGGGAAGTGGTTATGTGATCTTTGAATGTTACCAAGAAGGTGATGCAGACAAGATCGCGCGTGAAGTGAGTTTTCGTGAATTAATTTTTGCTCGTCAGATGTTTGTGACAGGTGAGTTACTTAAAGATTTACCGCCAGAAGATAGAATTACACCCATTGTTGGAATGCTAAAAGGTGCTGTTGAAAAAGCGGGTGAATTGCGAGTTGAAGTTGCAGACACTAACGAAAGCAAGGAATTATTAAAATTCTGCCGTAAATTTACGGTGCCATTACGTAATCATTTACGTAATGAGAAAATTTTGCTGAAAGTTGAGAATTTTAGCCGTCCTATTATCCATGTGTTTTTTATTGCACCAGGATGTTGTTATGTTGGCTATTCTTATAGCTTCAATAATTCCGCATTCTATATGGGTATTCCTCGATTAAAATTCCCATCTGATGCACCAAGTCGTTCGACACTGAAACTTGAAGAAGCATTTCATATTTTCATTCCTTATGACGAGTGGGAAGAGCGTTTAGCAAGCGGAATGAAAGCGGTCGATTTAGGTGCATGCCCCGGTGGTTGGACATATCAATTAGTGAAGCGCAGCATGATGGTACATGCTGTTGATAATGGTCCAATGGCACAATCTTTAATGGATACGGGGCAAGTTCGTCACCACCAAGTTGATGGTTTTAAATTTGAACCTACATCTAAAAATATCACATGGCTTGTTTGTGATATGGTTGAAAAGCCAGCTAAAGTGGCAGCATTAATGACGACTTGGATTGCTAATGAATGGTGTCGAGAAGCTATCTTTAACCTAAAACTGCCAATGAAAAAGCGTTATGAGGAAGTTTCTCATATCCTTGAAAAAATAAAGTCAGAGTTAGCGGAAAAAGGGATCAACGTTAAGATCCAAGCTAAGCACCTTTATCATGATAGAGAAGAGATCACGGTTCATATCCAAAATATTTGGGCTGCTTATCGACCAGACCGTGAATTCTAAAAACACTTAAAGTACATCGAGTTATCGATGAAAATAAAAGGCGAAGCTTCTATTTATAAGCTTCGCTTTTTTTAATGGCTAGTTATTTAAAAATATCAGTGAGTTGAGCCTTAATGATAAGAACTTGGCTATTTTAAACGTAACTGTTGTAGATTGCCGTTTAATTGAATATCAGTACGCAATGTGGTGATTTTCCGACTAATAAATGCAGACTCTTTATGGGTAATCAGTTTGTTTTGCCATTTAGTAGGGACATCATCAATATGTTGATAAAGCGATTCTAGATCTGGGTGAATTTGTAAAAGCTCAGTGGCACTTTTCGGTCCAATACCGGGGACACCTGCCACTTTACTGCTACTGACTCCCGTTAATCCCCAATAGTCGGTAAGTTGAGATGGTTCGACACCAAATTCAGCTCTAATAAACTCTAAATCTAACCAGCGTCGCTGAAAATAATCACGTATACGAATAGAGGGCGAAAGTAATTGGCAATAACCTTTGTCCGTTGAAATAATCGTGACTCGAAAACCTGCACTTGCTACTTTGGTTGCCAATGTTGCAGCAACGTCATCTGCTTCATCACCGCCCGAGTGCCAGCTCTGTATTCCTAAATTAAGCAACATGGCTTTAATTTCAGGTAATTGTTGTCGCAAGTCATCAGGCATTGGTGTGCGACCCGCTTTATAATCAGGTAAGAGTTGGTGTCGCCAACTACCGTCTCTGTCATCTTCATCAAAGACCGCTACGGCATGAGTAGGTTGTGTGTGCCCAAGTAGTTGGTTGACGCTCTGTTCACACACAGTCTGGCAGGAAGAACCTGATGCCGCATGAATGCGGCGGATCAGGTTTAAAGCATCAATAATCAGCAAATGTATCATAATAAATTAGCTGATAATCTCGTAACATGGTTGGTAAGCTGTACCGCCCGGAAGTTTCATACGATGTTGCTCAACAAAGCCCGCCAATAAAATATCCATGCGACGCATAATTTCACGATCACCATGAATTTTATAAGGGCCGTAAGCTTCAATCGCCTTCATACCCACTTCTTTTACGTTACCTGCAACAATACCCGAGAACGCACGACGTAAATCAGCCGCTAATTTTTCAGGTGATTGATCGGTACTTAAGTTAAGCGATGCCATATTTTCATGTGTTGGTTCAAAAGGATGCTGTAAATCAGCATTGATCTTCATTGACCAGTTAAAGCTATAAGCATCACCAGTACTGCGACGATTATCTTTTACCAACGGCATGTATTTTTTCATGATACGAGCAACTTCAGGTGCATCATCAATAATAATTTGATAATGGCGTCGAGCTTCGTCACCTAATGTGTTTGCGATAAAATCATCTAGTACATTAAAGTAGTCTGCACTCTCTTTAGGGCCAGTTAAAATCAGTGGTAACACTTGGTCTTGGTTTTCTGGTGACATAAGAATACCAAGCAGATACAGCAATTCTTCTGCTGTTCCTACACCACCTGGGAAAATAATAATCCCGTGTCCAATTCGAACGAACGATTCCAGACGTTTTTCAATATCTGGCATAATGATCAGTTCGTTAACTAATGGATTTGGTGGCTCAGCTGCAATGATTGAAGGCTCTGTCATACCAATAAAACGGCTATTTTTATAACGTTGTTGAGCATGGCCAACGGCAGCTCCTTTCATTGGTGCTTCCATCGCACCAGGCCCACAGCCTGTGCAGATATTGAGTTCACGTAACCCTAATTCGTTACCTACTTTTCTGCCGTAAAGGTACTCAGTTTCATTAATTGAGTGACCACCCCAGCAAACGATCATATTAGGATCTTCATCAATATGAAGGGCTCGTGCATTGCGCAAAATCGAGAAAATAGTATTAGTGATGTGAGTACTATTTTCTAAGTTCAGGTGAAGATCACGCTTTGCTGTTGTGATTTGCCCATGAACAAACAATATGTCACGAAGCACTGCAAATAAGTTAGCTTGTAGTGAGCGAATAATTTTTCCGTCAACAAAGGCGTCTTCAGGAGGATTGACTAACTCTAGTTTTACGCCACGTTCACGGCGCAGTACGTTAATATCAAAATCTTGGTATTTAGATAACAGTTCTTTACTACTATCAGTAAGGCTACCAGAGTTGAGAACAGCGAGAGAACAATTGCGAAACAGCTGATAAAGATCACTGCTTGCGGTTCTCTTTAGCATATCAACTTCTAGCTGTGAAAGCAGATCCATGGAACCTAATGGGCTGACATGAGTTATCACGTAGGACTCCTTTTTCTCCTGAAATAACAAACTGAAGTACAACTGATCTTGGTATAACACAGATCATATTAACATACAGGCATTATTCCCGTTATTGTCTGGCTAATCGACTAATTTCTGGAACAAACTCACAATTACTACGCCAAGGATTGATGTCTAATCCACCGCGTCGCGTATATCTTGCATAAACAGTTAATGTTTCTGGTGCACATAATTGCATGATATCGTGGAAAATTCGCTCAACACACTGTTCATGAAATTCGTTGTGTTGTCTAAATGAAACTAAATAGCGCAGTAGTTTTTCACGATCAATCTTTTTACCCTTATATTGAATAGCGACTGATCCCCAATCTGGTTGATTGGTAATAAGGCAATTTGATTTTAACAGATGGCTGACAAGGGTTTCTTCAACTTGTTTATCGGTTGTTGATTCGTTTAACCATTGCACATCAAACTGATAATTATCGATTTCAATATCTTGTTCATCAATACACTCTCCAGCAAAATCAACAATAGGTTGTGATGTAAAATGCGAAAGTGGATAAACGGTCAGATTAACTTTGCCTTTAGCACAAGTTGTTAAATCTTTAAGTAATGTTTTTTCGACGATATCCCAACTTTCAAAACGAGTCTGATTAAAACTGTTGAGATATAATTTAAAACTTTTAGATTCAATAAGGTTTTCAGTGGTTGCATCTAATTCAACATGACCAATAGCGACTTGTGGTAAGCCTTTGCTATTAAGCCATGAGAGCTCATACATAGTCCAAATATCACCACCATGAAAAGGTAAATTTTCAGCAGTTAAAGAGAGTGAATCTCTATTTAGGCTACGTGGTACACCTTGCAATAATCCGGCATCATATTGATCATGATATTGAGTCTCTTTGCCCAGAGATAATGCTTCAAGAGATTTATCACCTTGATATAAAGACATAACTTACATCCTAACTTTAACTGAAAATAAAAGAAGGCTAATTATACTATTGAAACATCAATAGTATATGAATGCTTTATTTTTGATGCTCTGAATTAGTGAGATAATCAGGTAACATAAAGGAAATTCTTATTTAAATAGATAAAACAGATAATCATGACTGAAAACATCTCCTCTGAATTAAAAGCCTTTACGCAAAAATATGTTGATTTATGGCAAGAAAAATCAGGCTTACCTCCTGCAAGTGAAGATCTTTATGGTGTTCCTTCTATTTGTATATCAAGAACAGGTGATGAAGTTGTTTACTGGTTACCGCAGCCTTTTGTAGGAACAGATAAACTAGAAAAAGTTGAAAAGGCGATGGGAATTATTATTCGTCCTGAATTGCACGATTACTTTACCACTCAGTATGCTGGTGATATGCAAGTTCGTTTTAGAGAGGTAGATTTCAGCTTGATCCAAGTGTGGAGTGAAGAAGATTTTATTCGCTTACAAGAAAATATTATTGGTCATTTAGTGACACAAAAACGTTTGAAACTTACACCCACATTGTTTATTGGCACCACAAATTCAGAGAATGAAATAATTTCAGTGTGTAATGTTTCCGGTGAAGTCATTCTTGAAACTTTCGGCAAAAAGAAAAGAGAAGTTTTAGCTGAAAATTTATCTCTTTTTCTATCAGAATTAGTTGCTGTATATAATGACTGACGTGCTCTATAAACCTTTTTTCTTGTGAGATATATCTTACAAAAAAGAGTGTGTTTTTTTATCAAAAAGATGTCACTGAAAAAATAAAATTGATTTATTTAAGTAGAGCAATAAGTTATTAACTTATTGTTTTTATTTATAGTTATAGCGTTTTAATTGTTTCTGTTTTGTGGGTTGTTTAACTAATCAATTATTGGCATTCTACGTCCACCAACTAAGGGACTGCTTGGTGACCGATAAAATGTAGAGTAATCAAGGACACAGGAAATAGGATATTTCCATTAATGTGGATACGGACTTAATCACAGGGATAGATAAAAACGGTCTTGCTTGGATGCACGTGTTGTACAGACAACTATTTTTTTCTTGTCTAAAAAGGAGTTTCGGCTCCTTTTATTTTTTTATTTGTTTTCTGCTATTCCATCCCAATGTTATCCTTATTCGTAAGTTTTATATAAGGGATAAATGATGACACCAGAACAACGCATTTTAGCGAAATTGCTCTTGATTGAAGAAGAGATGAAGAACATTGAGCTATGGCAATTAGAATCTCCTACTGAACAAGCATTTGAAAGTGTTGAGCCTTTCTGTATTGATACAATGAGTGCTCATGAATGGCTACAGTGGGTATTAATTCCGCGATTGTCATCGATGATTGAACGCGAAATGCCATTACCTAATACATTTGCAATCGCACCTTATTACGAAGAAGCATTTAAAGAAGATAAGAGCCGAGATGTTACTGATTTACTCAATCATTTGCGTGAACTTGACGCAATGTTTAAATCATAAGGCCGATAATGCTAGATATTATTTATCAAGATGAACATCTTGTTGCGGTGAATAAACCTGCGGGTTGGCTTGTTCACCGCAGTTGGCTAGATAGACATGAAACAGTGTTTGTTATGCAGACATTAAGAGATCAAATTGGGCAACATGTTTTCCCTGTGCATCGTCTAGATAGGCCTACTTCAGGTGTTTTATTAATGGCACTTTCTTCTGATGTTGCTAGAGTACTTTCTCAATCTTTTGAACAACATAAAACAGAAAAAATTTATCATGCTGTTGTTCGAGGGTATGTTGAAGAGGCATCTGTTATAGATAGTCCTTTGGTCGAGGAACTCGATAAAATTGCAGATAAATTTGCAACTCAACCCCCACAAATTCAAGATTGCGTAACACATTGCCAGCCATTAGGAACTGTTGAAAAAGAGGTTGCGATTGGGCGCTACCCTACATCTCGATTTAGCCTATTAGAGCTACGCCCTGAAACGGGTCGCAAGCATCAATTACGTCGCCATATGTCTCATATTCGACACCCGATTATCGGTGATACCGCTCATGGTGATTTACGTCAAAACCGTGGTATTGTAAATCATTTTCAATCTCATCGCTTGATGTTACATGCAAGCCATCTAAACTTAATTCATCCAATTACATTGCAGCCACTTAACTTAACAGCTAAATGGGATCTGCCTTGGCAACACCTTATTAATCAATTTGGTTGGCGTGGATTAAGGCCTGAATTAGAGCAGTATGGTGAAGATTTAGCTCATCATTTTTAATTCCTTTCTTATTTTAAATATTGCTTTCAATACGTGACTATCAAGGCTTTTTTACTTAAGTCTTGATGGTTTGCGCAAATTTATAATTTATTTTAACTGTTTGTAAAATATATAATTCTATTAATTGATCTGATTACATGTTTTGAAACGTGACAGCTATCATGTATTCATCAAGCGATTTATTTTATGATGTGAAATAAATAAGGCTTATCATTAGATAAGTTTATGAAATAAAGCCCACACTACTTTAAACAAATAAAAACTTACAACATATAAAAACCCACATTCCGGGAGTCTGCTTGATGTTTAAAAACCTATTTGTTGTTTTACAAAAAATCGGAAAGTCCTTGATGTTACCGGTATCCGTACTGCCTATTGCCGGTATTTTATTAGGGGTTGGTTCCGCTGATCTTTCATGGATACCTTCTTCTGTCTCTCAAGTTATGGCAGAGGCTGGTGGTTCGGTTTTCTCTAATATGCCACTTATTTTTGCTATTGGTGTTGCGTTAGGTTTTACCAATAATGACGGGGTATCAGCACTAGCCTCTGTAGTTGCTTACGGTATCATGTCTAAAACCATGATTGTGGTTGCTCCTTGGGTTTTAGGTTTAACTCCAGCAGAAATTGAGGCTCAACACCTTACTGACACAGGGGTGTTAGGGGGGATTATTGCAGGTATTATTGCCGCCTCTATGTTTAACCGTTTTTATCGAATCAAATTACCTGAGTATTTAGGATTTTTTGCAGGAAAACGTTTTGTTCCTATTATTTCAGGATTGATCGCCATTTTTGTTGGGATTATTTTAGCCTTTATTTGGCCTCCTATTGGTACAGCAATCCAGCGTTTTTCTGAATGGGCTGCGTATCAAAATCCTGCTGTTGCTTTTGGTATTTACGGTGTTGTAGAGCGTGGATTAGTGCCATTTGGTTTACACCATATCTGGAATGTGCCGTTCCAAATGCAAGTGGGTGAGTACGTAAATAGTGCAGGACAAGTCTTCCACGGTGATATTCCTCGCTATATGGCTGGTGACCCAACTGCGGGTATGTTATCAGGTGGTTTTCTATTTAAGATGTTTGGTTTACCTGCTGCTGCTATTGCGATTTGGCATTCAGCACGCCCTGAGAATCGTGTAAAAGTGGGTGGTATCATGATTTCTGCGGCATTAACTGCCTTCTTAACAGGGATCACTGAACCTATCGAATTCTCATTTATGTTTGTGGCACCTATTCTTTATGTAATTCACGCTATTTTAGCAGGCTTAGCATTTGTTATTTGTATCTTGTTAGGTATGCGTGATGGTACAAGTTTCTCTCATGGATTAATTGACTTTATCGTACTAAGTGGCAACAGCAGCAAACTGTATCTGTTCCCGATTATTGGCATACTTTACGCGATAACTTATTACTCTATTTTCCGCTTTTTAATCGTGAAACTAAATCTGAAAACTCCAGGTCGAGAAGTGGAAGATAAAAATGCGAAACAAGCGGATAAAAGCGCGATGGGACAATCTTTAGTCACTGCATTTGGTGGTAAAGACAATATCAGTAGTTTGGATGCTTGTATTACTCGTTTACGTATTGGTGTTAAAGAAATTGAAAAAGTCGATCGTGAAGAATTAAAACGATTGGGAGCAGCTGGTGTGGTGGTTGTTGGTTCTGGTATTCAGGCTATTTTTGGCCCTAAGTCAGATAATCTAAAAACTGAAATGGATGAATATATAAGGTCTTTGGATTCAGGGGAATAATAGGTAGCACGTTAAATGATAAAAACACCTTTATTTTTATAAATAAAGGTGTTTTTTATATATTATCAACGATGTAAATATAATTATTTTTTAAAATTATTTTTCATCATTCAATAGTATTGTTTCTATCACTTTGAATGAATAGAGAAATAATTGATGAAAATATCCTTTAATGACCTAGTGAACAGTTTGTTTGTAAATCATAAAAAAGAAAGTACAAAATTTTTACTTTCGAATGAGATAACGGAATGTTTAAATACATTAACTAAAGATGATTTTTTTGTTTTAGAGGGTAAAGGAAAAGATACAGGGAAAAATATTTATATAGATAAAGCTTTTTTCCATAAAATGGAAAGTGAGCTTATTAATCTCATAAAAGATTACACTAAAGATAATTTATATCATTTGGCGAAGGTTCTTTCAGTGAATGATGTTCATAAAGTTAACTCTCCTCTTATTCGCGAAGATAAGGAATTCTTTTCATTTTTAAATTTAGATTCACTCGGTAATGTGCGAGATTTCATTTCTAAATTAATAAAAAAAACAAATTCTTCTACTCTAAAAGATAATATCTTTAATAAAGATAAATGCCCAACTATACATATGCTTTTTAAAAAAGAATTATTAGCCAAGGCTGAGATTAAATCATTATCTCAATTAGTTAAAGAACTTAGTAATAAAACACGTGAGTTAAACCCAGGATGTGAATTACCCTATCAACTAGATAATCAAAATAATATACTTTTAGTTAAGCTTGGGGATCTAGAGGCTGCTAATTATGGTGTTCAATCTAATGACAAGCCTTATCAATACTCAGGTGGATCTAGCGATAGAAAAAATAATTTAGAGAAAATAAAAAATATTATTATAGAATTTGAAATTCATTTTAACTTTCTTAATGAGTATCTTAGGCAGTATCATGAAGTAGTAGATAATAGCTGTTTTTTTGAAAATGTTAAGGGAATTAATGATATTTCCAATTTTATTGATGGTAATGTAATTGAAAATATAAAAGAAACACATTATAAGAATGATAATTTACTTTCGTTCACTAATGAATTGGTTGATTCTTTTAATAAATTTCATAGTAATCATAAAGAATTGGATTCATTTTATCAAAAAAATATTTTTAATGTTAATGATGATGCTATTGAAAATTTAGATTTAGATAATTTAGAACACAAACTGAAACAGCTGAAATCTAATACAGATTTTTTGAAAAAAAAGATAGAGTCATTAAATGATTTCTCTACATGTGTCGAACAGTGTAATAATGAATTTAGAAATAAGCTTTATCATTTGAAAAGTAATAGTAAAAAGATAGTTTGTGATTCAATAATTAAAGTTAAGGAAAAAACAAATGAATGCTTATCATTATTAGATGATTTTATAAAAAGAAAGGAAACGGGTTTTTTATCTAAAGTATATAAATTATTCTTTCCTAAAAAATATAATAAGTCTTTGAATTTATTAACTGACTATAAGCGTGAAATTAATAAGATATCATCTTATCTTGATAATTATAAAGAAGAAGGTAAATGTTTGTCTATTAATGATGTTGGTTTAATAGTTACATCAAGTTTATCTAAAATAAATTACCCTGATAGTTTATTTGGTTATTTATATGGAGAAAAGAGAAAATGTGATAATTTTATTCAGTCTCTTTTTAAAAAATAATGAATAAATTTATTTCTATTGAGAATGAATTGAAAATATTATATGTTTGATGTTTAGTTTGTAATTTATCAAATAATATTAATTGGATTAAATATTATGGCTAAAATCGGCATTTTTGTAGGTACAGTTTATGGTAATGCATTAGCAGTTGCTGAAGAAGCTCAACGCATTTTACTTGAACATAAACACCAAACTAATGTTTATGAAGAAGGTACGTTTGCGGATTGGGAAAAATATTCGATAGTCCTTGTGATAACGTCAAGTACAGGGCAAGGTGATCTACCTGATACCATTGCACCTTTATTTCATGAACTGCGTGATAATGTAGGATATCAGCCAAATCTAAGCTATGGTTTGATTGCTTTAGGTGATAGTAGTTATGACTATTTTTGTGGTGCAGGAATGAAATTTGATGAGTTGTTACAAGAGCACCAAGCAAAGCGTATCGGCGAAATATTAAAAATAGACGGCATGGATGTTGCTGAGCCAGAAGTATTTGCAATAGATTGGCTTGAAAACTGGGTGAAGCTATTAGATTAAATAGAAAATAATCCAATATTTAATTGGTTAACAAAATAATGAATAATATTTTTGATTTTAAAACACCGCTTATTTCTGTTTTATACAGTAAGTAAGCGGTGTTTTTTATAAACCTAATCTGCATATTGGCTAAAATTGCCTGTTATTAACGGCGAGTCAGCTTTTCTAAGTCGGCTTCAATTTCAGCAATTTTATTTGCGACAACATGCTCAAGGTGGCGCAAGTCATCTAGGATTTTGTGTTTTAAATCGACTTCTACTTGGTCTTGTTGGCAAATTTGATCTAATTCTTCAATCACATAACGTAAGTTAGTATTGATTTCATTTACTTCTTTAAAGCCTTGTCCTGACTGACCATCAGAAATCGTTTTACGTTGGCGCGGATATTTAAATTTTACGCTTTTTGCAAAGAATTCACCTTTATCTTTGCGAAAATAGATTTTTAAAATATCGTTGTTAGCTTCTTGGCGTAGGGTATAGCGGTCAATATCTTCAGGATGCGGGATCCCTAAATTTTTTAAATTATCGTACATATATTGGCACCTGATAGAAAGATGAATGAAAGAATAGCGAACAGAATTAATTCTATCCGCTGTTCTTATATTAGTCGATAGTTCTTAACAATTCATTAATACCAACTTTCCCACGTGTTTTAGCATCAACTTTTTTCACGATCACGGCACAGTAAAGGCTGTAGCTTCCATCTTTAGAGGGTAAATTTCCTGACACAACAACAGAGCCAGCAGGGACTCTGCCATAATGCACTTCACCTGTTTCTCTGTCATAAATTTTAGTACTTTGACCAATATAAACACCCATTGAAATAACAGCGCCTTCTTCGACAATGACCCCCTCAACAATTTCAGAACGAGCACCAATAAAGCAGTTATCTTCAATAATGGTTGGATTTGCTTGTAGTGGTTCTAAAACACCACCGATGCCAACACCACCAGAGAGATGGACATTTTTACCGATCTGAGCACATGAACCTACGGTTGCCCATGTATCAACCATGCTGCCTTCATCGACGTAAGCACCAATGTTGACATAAGATGGCATTAAAACAGTGTTGCGAGCGATGTAAGCCCCTTGTCTAACGGCAGCAGGAGGAACAACACGAAAACCTTCTTTTTCAAAACGTGCTTGATCGTAATCAGCGAACTTCATAGGCACTTTGTCAAAATAGCGACTTTCACTGCCATCTATCACTTGATTGTGATTAATACGAAAAGAGAGTAGAACCGCTTTTTTTAACCATTGATGAGTCACCCACTGACCGTCAATTTTTTCTGCGACACGCAGTTTTCCGCTGTCTAGCAGTGCAATAACGCTATTAATAGCATCACGAATATGAGGCTCAACGTTGTTTGGTGTGATATCTGCACGATGTTCGAAGGCGTTATCAATAATAGTTTGTAATGCTTGCATCAATAGTATTTCCTATATGTATTGTCGTGGGTTCCTATATTTTATCCTTTGAAACTAGGGCTTTTGTCAACCTTTCTACGACTTCATCCTTCATTTTTTGGTTTAATGCCTTATTTTCGCTATCGGTTAATACAAAGAAATCCTCAACGCGTTCACCTATTGTGGTTATTCGAGCACCATGCAATGAAAGTGAAAGATCAGCGAAAACTTTACCAATAATTGCTAATAACCCCGGACGATCGCGTGCAAATAGCTCCATATAGGTGCGCTTATTATGATTAGAGGCTATAAAATTAATTTTTGTTGGAACGTCAAAATGGCGCAACTTGGCAGGTAATGAGCGTGTTTTTGCATTGGCGTTGTAAGGGGCGGATACAACTTGGATAAGAGCGTTGCGGATTGCATTATATCTATCAATTGCCAGAGGTTTACCATTCGGTTCTAACACAATAAAAGTATCCATCGCCATATTATCTCGGTTAGTAAAAATTTGAGCGTTATGGATACTTAAATTACGTCTATCTAATTCACCTGCAACAGATGCAAAAAGAGAAGGCCTATCAGCACACCAAATAAAGATTTCAGTACCACCATGTTCAGTTTGTTGACTGATTAGCACCATTGGTTCAGCGCTATTATGCTCAATTAATGCAAGTGCATGCCATGCAATTTGTTCTGGTGTATGTCGTAAAAAATAGTCGGCATGGCAGCGCCCCCAAATTGCTTGCAATTTTTCTTCATCGACCTGTTCCATTCGTAAAATAGTTAGTGCTTGCAAACGATGATGTCGAATACGTTCACGTAAGTCGGGAATAGAGTGCATACCTTGGCGTAACTGGTTTTCTGTTGATAGATAAAGTTCACGTAATAAGCTCTGTTTCCAGCTATTCCACAGACTGCTGTTGGTCGCACAGATATCAGCAACAGTTAAGCACAAAAGATAACGTAATCGGCTTTCATTTTTTACTTCCGATGCAAACTGAAAAATAATGTCAGGATCTTGAATATCGCGTCGTTGCGCGGTGACAGACATAAGTAAGTGATGACTAACAAGCCACTCAACTAAAGCTGATTCTCTCTGATTTAAACCATGTTGCTGAGCAAAATGAGCAACGTCTTGAGCGCCTAATACGGAATGATCACCATGGCGACCTTTGGCAATATCATGAAAGAGTGCCGCTAAACGTAATAATTCAAGTTGAGGCAGTTTGGGGTAAATATCAACACAAAGCGGATGTTTTTCATGGTTTTCATAAGAAGCAAAGCTTTCAAGTTTTTGTAAAACACGAATAGTGTGTTCATCAACGGTGTAGGCATGAAATAAATCAAACTGCATTTGCCCTACAATATTATTCCATTGCGGGAAATAAGCCGCGAGTACACTGTGTTTATGCATTGGGACAAATGCACCAGAAACCGCACGAGGGTGACGTAATATCTGCATAAAAACTTGACGTGCGAGTGGGTACTCACATAACGGCTGTACTAAATGTCGGCGAGCATAACGTAAATGGCGGAGTGTTGTTGAATAAATTCCAGTGATCTCTTTATGCTCAGCCATACGCAAAAAGAGGCGCATAATAGCGATAGGATCATCGAGGAAGCAACTGTCATCAACAACATCAATTAACGAACCTCGTAGCTGAAATTCACTGTCTAATGGACGCGGTTTTACATTAGGTTGCAGAGCAAGAATAGCTTCGTCAAATAGCTGAAGTAACATATCATTTAACTCACTAACACGACGAGTTACGCGATAATAATCCTTCATCATTTTTTCAACAGGCTGATTGCCTTCACCTTCATAATTTAAAAGTTGGGCAACATTGAGTTGTCTATCAAACAAAAGTCGATTGTCATAGCGAGAAAGCACAAGATGGAGAGCAAAACGAATTTTCCATAGTGTGTATTGACACTCTAATAACTCTTGTCCCTCTGCTGGCGTCAAAAAGCCAAAATTCACCATTTCAGAAACTGATGCCGCGCCAAAGTGACGATGTGCTACCCAAATTAAAGTGTGGATATCGCGCAGTCCACCGGGGCTACTTTTGATATCAGGTTCTAGATTGTAACTAGTGCTATGATATCGCTGATGTCTTTGCTTTTGTTCTTCAACTTTTGCAGCGAAAAAATCAGGTGATGGCCAAAAACCGGGGCTAAAAATATGATTAATTAATTGCTGGTAAAGCGAGTTATTCCCACAAATAAGACGAGCTTCTAGTAAGTTTGTTGCAACCGTTAAATCTGAAAGACCTTCTAAAAGACATTCTTCCATGGTTCTAACACTGGCACCAATTTCAAGGCGTACATCCCACAGTAGTGTAATGAGTTTGCTAACTTTATCTTCAGCCTTTGGTGATAAAGGAGCTTCACTTAAAAAGAGAAGGTCAATATCAGAAAGCGGATGTAATTCTTGTCTACCGTAACCACCAACAGCAATAATACTAAGATCAGAATAATCAGATAGCTGTGTATAGCGCCACAATTGCGTTAAGAGCTGATCAATGAAATGGCTACGAGCTTGAAGTAATAAAGCGACATCAACATCATGATGAAAAGCATCTGTTAACCAAGATTGAAATTGTTCGATTGATTGCTTAAGTTCAGCGTAATTTTGTGTATTTTCTGTCAGCAAAAAAGGGGAAGGGGGCGGTGTTTGAAATGCGTTTTTATTAGTCATTATGCGTCTTCTTTCTCAATGTTTGCTTATGACATTAAGACTAATGTTAAAACGATAAACTGACTAGCGATTCTGCCATTTCACAGCAAATAAAATAAAAAAAGCGACACATCTCGAAAAAATATGTCGCTTTTACATTTCTAGCTGAAGAAGCTTATTCGTTGACTAATACCGCAGAAATAAATGGCTCTTCTTCTTTGCGTAATGTCATGATTTCACAGCCATTATCGGTAACAACTAATGTGTGCTCGTACTGCGCCGACCAACCTCTGTCTTTAGTTTTAACAGTCCAGCCATCTTTCATTGTACGAATACGGTAATCACCAGTGTTTACCATTGGCTCGATGGTAAATGCCATGCCTTTTTGTAACACAACACCGCTATCATCTGCATCATAGTGTAGAACTTGAGGTTCTTCATGGAATCCTTCACCAATACCATGGCCGCAATATTCGCGAACAACAGAATAGTCATGACCTTCAACAAATTTTTGAATTGCTTTGCCAAGTTCACGTAAGCGAATGCCCGGTTTAACCATTTTAATAGCAAGGTAGAGGCTTTCTTGAGTGATACGACATAAGCGTTCACCTTGGATTGTTGGTTTACCTACAATAAACATTTTTGATGTATCGCCATGAAAACCATCTTTAATGACAGTGACGTCAATATTAACGATATCACCATCTTTAAGGATTTTTTCTTCACTAGGAATACCATGGCAAATAACATCGTTAACCGAAATACAGACTGATTTAGGGAAACCATGATAGTTAAGGCAAGCAGGAATAGCCTGTTGTGCGTTAACAATATGTTCATGACAAATACGGTCTAATTCAGCGGTGTTTACGCCAGGTTTTACGAACGGTGCGATAATTTCAAGAACTTCTGCCGCAAGACGACCTGCGACGCGCATTTTTTGAATATCTTCTTCTGTCTTGATTACAATAGCCATTTGAGTTCTTCGTCTAGATTAAAAGCCACAATACGAATTAGATAACACGCTTTGTTGTATTCATATTTTGTATTGCAGGTTGAATGAATGATGATGAGAAATAATTCTGATTACCATTTATGATATCAGCAGAAAGTAGGTGTGCCAATAAAGAGGATGTGTGCAATCTGTCTGATATCGAGAATAATGACGAACATTACGCCTTCTTAATCTGATTGTCTTTACATATTGCGCTTTTCTATTTGGTGTTTTTCTAGCAAATTGATATTAGAGCAATATTTATCATCACTGCACTAATCTCGTTTTTTTCTTTGTCTAAATGATGTGTTTTTATGTCAAATAAGGCCGCGGCAATCGTAAGTAATGGTGGTTTCTTAAGGTTATTTATGGTATAAAGCGCGCCGGAGTTCTGTTATTGCATCACACCGTGAGTAATGGCAGTAAATCTGAAACATTCAATTGTGTTAATTACACACACAAATCGGCACATAACGCCGGGGTGCTCTTATGTAAAGGCTAAACCTTTACAGCTGATGAGTCGGTCGTATGGGATTTGTGGACGAAATAACCCCAAATTTAAATTTATAGAGGTCTAAAATGGCAACTGTTTCAATGCGCGATATGCTGCAAGCCGGTGTTCACTTCGGTCACCAAACTCGTTACTGGAATCCAAAAATGAAACCATTCATCTTTGGTGCACGTAACAAAGTTCATATCATTAACTTGGAAAAAACTGTTCCAATGTTCAATGAAGCTCTGGTTGAACTGAACAAAATTGCTTCTCGTAAAGGCAAAATCCTGTTTGTTGGTACTAAGCGCTCTGCCGTTGAAGCTGTTAAAGAAGCAGCAGAAAGCTGTGACCAGTTTTATGTAAACCACCGCTGGTTAGGCGGTATGCTGACTAACTGGAAAACTGTTCGTCAGTCAATCAAACGCCTGAAAGATTTAGAATCACAATCTCAGGACGGTACTTTTGACAAACTGACCAAGAAAGAAGCGTTAATGCGTTCTCGTGAACTTGGTAAGTTAGAAAACAGCCTGGGTGGTATCAAAGACATGGGCGGTTTACCTGACGCTCTGTTTGTTATCGATGCTGAACACGAACACATTGCTATCAAAGAAGCAAACAACCTGGGTATCCCAGTATTTGCTATCGTTGATACTAACTCTGATCCAGATGGTATCGACTTCATTATCCCTGGTAATGACGATGCAATCCGTGCGGTTAAATTATATCTGACCGCTGCAGCTACAGCTGTTCGTGAAGGTCGTTCTCAAGATCTGGCTGTTCAGGCTGAAGAAGGCTTAGTCGAAGCTGAATAATAAGGCATGCTCGTAAGAGCCCTTATTTAACCAGGTATTGCTATATATTGGTTAGGGGGCCTCAATAGGCCCCCTTTACACATCTGCTATGAGAACATCTATGGCTAGCCCATAGAAAAGTCGAGGAAGAAACAAATGTCTGGAATTACCGCTGCATTGGTAAAAGAACTGCGTGAACGTACTGGCGCAGGCATGATGGAATGTAAAAAAGCGCTGGTTGAAGCTAATGGTGATATCGAATTAGCAATCGACAACATGCGTAAATCAGGTCAAGCTAAAGCGGCTAAAAAAGCAGGCCGTGTTGCTGCTGAAGGTATCATCCTTGCAGAAGTTGCTGCTGATGGTAAATTCGGTGCGCTGGTTGAACTGAACTGTGAAACAGACTTCGTTGCTAAAGATGCTGGTTTCATCGCTTTCGGTAAAGAAGTTATGGCTGCTGTATTAGCAGATAAAACTGATGATATCGATGCTCTGAAAACTAAATTCGAAGAAGCTCGTACTGCATTAGTTGCTAAAATCGGTGAAAACATCAACATTCGTCGTGTTGCTGTATTAGAAGCTGAAGAATTAGGTACTTACCTACACGGTGCTCGCATCGGTGTTTTAGTTTCAGCTAAAGGCGCAAACGAAGAACTGATCAAACACATTGCTATGCACGTTGCTGCAAGCAAACCAGAATATGTTCGTCCTGAAGATGTTCCTGCTGATGTTGTTGAACATGAGCACCAAATTCAGATGGATATCGCAATGCAATCAGGTAAACCACGCGAAATCGCAGAAAAAATGGTTATCGGTCGCATGAACAAATTCACCGGTGAGATTTCTCTGACTGGTCAGCATTTCGTAATGGACCCAAGCAAAACTGTTGGTGAACTGCTGAAAGAAAACAATGCTGATGTTATCAACTTCGTTCGTTTCGAAGTTGGTGAAGGTATTGAGAAAGTTGAAGCTGATTTCGCAGCTGAAGTTGCTGCAATGAGCAAATAATAACGCTTAGCGTTAACAGAACCGCCTAACGGCGGTTCTGTTTTGTTGTAATCTCCACTGGCTGTTTGCTTTTTTTTGTTAAAAAGAGAAGCTATCTAAAACCTCCAATTAACTAATCTGCTTAGGACAGAACACCATGGCTACCAATGCAAAACCTGTATATCAGCGAATTTTATTAAAGCTGAGTGGCGAAGCCCTGCAAGGTGCAGAAGGTTTCGGTATCGATGCGAGCGTACTTGATCGCATGGCTCAGGAAATCAAAGAACTCGTTGAATTAGGTATACAAGTCGGTGTCGTAATTGGCGGTGGTAACTTGTTCCGTGGCGCAGGTCTTGCTGCGGCAGGTATGAACCGTGTTGTGGGTGACCACATGGGAATGCTCGCGACAGTAATGAATGGTTTAGCAATGCGTGATTCATTGCACCGTGCTTATGTAAACGCGCGCCTTATGTCTGCATTTCCACTGAATGGTGTCTGCGATAACTACAGTTGGGCAGAAGCAATTAGCTTATTACGCCATGGTCGAGTCGTTATTTTCTCGGCTGGTACAGGTAACCCATTCTTTACTACCGATTCTGCTGCGTGTTTACGCGGTATTGAAATTGAAGCTGACGTTGTACTAAAAGCAACGAAAGTGGACGGCGTTTATTCTGCCGATCCAACCAAAGATCCTGATGCAGTACTTTATGAAACGCTGACTTATCAGGATGTATTAGAACGTGAATTGAAAGTCATGGATCTTGCTGCATTCACATTAGCCCGAGATCATAATTTACCTATCCGCGTATTCAATATGAATAAACCGGGTGCATTACGTCGGGTTGTAATGGGTGAAAGTGAAGGAACTTTGATTTCTCACGCTTAATACACAGAGACAACGGTATAATTTGGCGTTAACATCTAGAGTACGCCAATTCATTTATGTCGGTATGTTTTTCATATCGACTGGAAGATAACCAGTTCCCAAGGGTTTATAACGTGATTAATGAAATCAAAAAAGATGCTCAAGAACGCATGGATAAAAGCGTTGAAGCACTAAAAAGCCAGATTAATAAAGTTCGTACTGGTCGTGCGTCTCCTGCCCTTTTAGATGGCATTGTAGTTGAATACTACGGAGCGCCAACTCCATTAAACCAAGTTGCTAACGTTGTCGCAGAAGATGGCCGTACACTGGCAATCACTGTATTCGACCGTACTTTAGCTCCTGCCGTTGAAAAAGCAATTATGGCATCAGATTTAGGTTTAAATCCTTCATCTGCTGGTACCATTATCCGTGTTCCACTGCCTCCATTAACTGAAGAACGTCGTAAAGACCTAATCAAAGTTGTTCGTGGTGATGCAGAACAAGGTCGCGTTTCTGTTCGTAATATCCGTCGTGATGCTAACGATAAAGTAAAAGCATTACTGAAAGATAAAGAAATCAGCGAAGATGATGAGCGCCGCTCACAAGATGATATTCAGAAATTAACTGACATGTTCATTAAAAAAATTGATGATGCATTAGCGCTGAAAGAAGCAGAGTTAATGGAATTCTAATTTTTATATCTTTTTTCGATAATGCCGCTTTTTAGCGGCATTATTTTTAACTATTTATTTGAAAATTCGTGCTTAATACCTTCTTTTGTCACATTATTTATTAAAGTTTTCATCTTTAATCCTCATTTACCTCGTCATACTGATATAATTCTCTTTAATTAAAACGTTGTAGACATACTGATTGATTAATAAATGAAACAAATAACTATATTAGGCTCAACAGGATCTATCGGAACTAGCACTCTTTCCGTAATTGAAAATAATCCTGATGAGTATCAGGTTCTTGCTTTAGCCGCAGGAAAAAATGCAGACAAAATGGCGCAACAATGCCTTGCTTTCCAGCCTAAATACGCTGTGATGTCTGATGAAAAAAGTGCAAATCAGCTTAAACAGCTACTCGCTAATACATCTTGTAAAACAGAAATTCTATCTGGGTCTCACTCGATCAATGAAATTGCAGCTCTTGATGAAGCTGATCAAGTCATGTCCGCTATAACAGGTGTTGCAGGATTAAAACCGACACTTGCGGCCATTGAAAAAGGCAAGAGAATTCTGTTAGCAAATAAAGAATCACTGATAACCAGTGGGCGTCTTTTCTTTGATGCAGTTGCTAAATATGGCGCGACAATTTTACCTATTGATAGCGAACATAATGCAATTTATCAAAGCTTACCTAAAGCAATTCAAGAAAACCTAGGTCATGCGTCCTTAGCTGATGAGGGTGTGACAAGTATTCTGTTAACAGGTTCTGGCGGACCATTTCGCTACACACCATTAGAACAGCTGGAAGCAATGACACCAGATCAAGCGTGCGCGCATCCAAATTGGTCTATGGGACGTAAAATTTCAGTTGATTCTGCAACAATGATGAATAAAGGGCTTGAGTATATTGAAGCTCGTTATTTCTTCAATGCTTCTGAAGAAGAAATGGAAGTAATCATTCATCCACAATCTGTTATTCATTCAATGGTTCGTTATCGTGATGGCAGTATTATCGCTCAAATTGGTGAACCCGATATGAGAACGCCAATTGCGTACTCAATGGCTTATCCTCATCGTACTCAATCCGGTGCAAAAGCATTAGATTTCTTTGAGATTCAATCTCTAGAGTTTATTCGCCCTGACTATCAACGTTACCCTTGTTTAGCGCTTGCTATTGAAGCGTCAAAACGTGGGCAAGCGGCAACAACAGTGTTAAATGCGGCTAATGAAGTTGTTGTTGATGCATTTTTACACGAAAAAGTGAAGTTTACTGATATTGCTAAAATTAATCGCAAAGTTGTTGAACATTTTGACCTATCAGAGCCTCAAAGTATTAATGATGTCCTAGAAATTGATAAATTAGCGAGATTAGAAACTCATCAGATAATCACTCAATTTGTATAATGGTGATTATATTTAATATAGGGTGTTTGTTCGTCTTTCTGGCTAATGGTATAGTTGCCGAATCACTAAAGACAATAATGAAAATTAACAGTTCATTACTAAGGCTATTGCTTTAGCAACTTTGAGGCTTTGCCAAAGGCCGTGGGTGACACGGTTTTTTTTTGTGCATAGGTTATCCGAAGAGGACTGTCTGTATCAGTATCAGATTAGCAAAGGGTTAAATTGAGTGAACTTATCCAGTGACGATTCATCCGCATCAAAACCAAAGCATGTTGCTATCATTATGGATGGCAATGGGCGTTGGGCTAAAAAGCAAGGGAAACTCCGAGTAACGGGGCATCGCGCGGGAATTAAAGCAGTTCGGGATGCGGTTAGCTTTTCCGTAAAACACAAAATTGAATCACTAACGTTATATGCATTTAGTAGCGAAAACTGGAATAGACCAGAGCAGGAAGTGAGTTCCCTCATGGAATTATTTGTTTTTGCTTTAGATAACGAAGTAAAGAGCCTACATAAACATAATGTTAAATTGACTGTCATTGGTGATATCAGCCGTTTTAGCCGCCGTTTACAAGACCGAATTAAAAGTTCTGTGGCACTCACTGCAAATAATACAGGGCTTAATTTAAATATTGCAGCTAATTATGGCGGTCGATGGGATATTACTCAAAGTGTAAAACAATTAGCGACATCCCTCGCAAAAGGGGAAATTAATCTCGAAGATATCAATGAAAATGCAATATCTTCACATCTTTGCTTGCATAATCAGCCTGGCGTCGATCTTGTTATTCGAACAGGTGGTGAGCATCGTATAAGTAATTTTCTTATTTGGCAGATTGCTTATGCTGAGCTTTATTTTACACAGGTTTTATGGCCTGATTTTGATGAACAAGTTTTTCAGAATGCACTAGATGCTTTTGCTAAACGGGAAAGACGTTTCGGTGGTACTACATCAGAAACAGATACTATAAATCTGGGAGGATAACTTGCTTAAGTATCGTGTCATCACTGCATTAATTTTAATCCCTATTGTTATTGCTGCACTATTTCTACTTCCTCCAGCAGGTTTTGGATTAGTTATTATCGCAATATCAGGCTTAGCGGGTTGGGAATGGGCACAATTTATTGGCTGGCATTCTCAAGGTAAACGTATTGCGACAGGGATCGGCTTTGCTGCATTGTTACTCGTTATGCAGTTTTCTTTGCCTAATTTTGACCACCTACTCGATACTCCAATGATAAAAAATGGTTTGTGGGCGGGTTTAATTTGGTGGATGGCAGCAATTTTATTAGTTGTAAGTTATCCGAATTCAGCCAATATGTGGAAAAATTCAGTTTTTATTAAGCTATTGTTCGGTATATTGACGATTGTTCCCTTTTATTGTGGCATGATGGCGCTGCGTATGTTGGGTTATAACACCGACACTTATACGGGCGCATGGTGGTTATTGTATGTCATGTTATTAGTTTGGGCTGCTGACTCTGGTGCCTACGCTTTCGGACGCCTAATGGGTAAACATAAAATGGCGCCTAAAGTATCACCGGGTAAAACCCTTGAAGGGTTAGTTGGTGGGTTGATTACGGCAGGTGTTGCATCGTGGTTATTTACTTATTTTGCACCTGTGACTGAAGTACCTAATAACTTGTTATTAATATCTGGCGTTGTTGTCATTGTGTCGGTATTTGGTGATCTAGCAGAAAGCATGTTTAAACGTGTTTCAGGCATTAAAGACAGTAGCCAATTGATACCGGGGCATGGTGGTGTGCTTGATAGAATTGATAGTTTGACTGCGGCTATCCCAGTCTTTGCAGGATTGGTTTTTCTGATTTCTTCTGGCTTTAAACTATAAAGGTAAGTAATGGGTATCCTGTGGAATCTTGCCGCGTTTATTATCGTTTTAGGTATTCTAATTACGGTACATGAGTTTGGGCATTTTTGGGTAGCTAGGCGCTGTGGTATCTATGTCGAGCGTTTTTCTATTGGTTTTGGAAAAGCAATTTGGCGAAAAACAGATAAACATGGTACTGAATTTGTTATCGCATGGATACCTTTGGGTGGCTATGTAAAAATGTTAGATGAGAGAGTCGCTGAGGTTGCACCTGAGCGCCGTCATCTTGCATTTAATAATAAAACAGTTGGTCAACGTGCTGCGGTTGTTGCTGCGGGACCTATTGCCAACTTTTTGTTAGCAATAGTCGCCTATTGGATAGTTTTTATGATAGGTGTTCCTGCATTAAAACCTATAATTGCAGACATTCGTCCGAATTCTATCGCAGAACAAGCAAAATTAACGCCTGGGATGGAACTAAAATCCGTTGCAGGTATCGAAACGCCTGATCAGAATGCAGTTCGTTTAGCATTAGTCAGTAAAATTGGCGCCAAAGAGGTTTCATTCGTTGTTTCAGATCCTAATTCTCTTTCTGAGAGTGAGAATATACTGAATTTACAACAGTGGAGTTTTGATCCTGAAAAACAAGATCCTATCTTGTCCCTAGGAATAATGCCTGTTGGCGCGCGATTAGACTCAAAAATTATTGAGGTTACGGTAGGTTCTGCTGCTGAAAAAGCGGGTTTACAGGCAGGGGATCGTATCGTTAAAGTTGATGGTCAGCCAATTGATACATGGCATCCATTTACTTATTTCGTTCGACAAAGTCCAAATAAAGCCTTGGAGCTTCTTGTTGAACGTAACGGCTCGTCGTTGATGCTGAATGTTACACCGACAGCTGTTGCACTGAAAGATGGCACTGAAATAGGGCAAGTTGGTGCGCAATTACAAATATTACCTCCTGATGAGCAATATTTGATAATGCAACAATACAACCCATTTTCGGCGCTCTATGAAGCATCTGATAAAACATGGCAGTTGATGGGTTTAACTGTCAAAATGATTGGCAAGTTAGTCGTAGGTGACGTCAAATTAACTAACCTTAGTGGACCAGTTTCTATCGCGAAAGGCGCTGGAATGTCCGCTGATTCTGGTTTTATTTATTATTTGATGTTTATGGCGCTTATCAGTGTCAATTTGGGGATCATTAACTTGTTTCCCCTGCCTGTCTTAGATGGCGGGCACCTGCTTTTCCTGGTTATCGAGAAGATAAAGGGAGGGCCGGTATCTGAGCGTGTACAAGATTTCTGTTATCGTATTGGTATTATGGCACTGATGCTTTTAATGGGACTTGCACTTTTCAATGATTTCTCTCGCTTATAATTGGTAAGCAGAGACCGGTTAGGAAAACACAAAACAACGATGGCGATGAAAAAGTTGCTTATAGCGTCGCTGCTGCTGGGCAGCGCCACTGCATACGGTTCAGACGGATTCGTAGTTCAGGACATTCAATTTGAAGGTCTTCAACGCGTCGCCGTTGGTGCAGCATTACTGAACATGCCTGTCCGGGTTGGAGACTCGGTCGGTAATGATGATATCAGCCGAACTATCCGTTCATTATTTGCGACAGGAAACTTTGATGATGTTCGTGTCCTGCGTGACGGAAATACTCTGATTGTTCAAGTAAAAGAGCGTCCAACTATTGCCAGCATTACTTTCTCTGGTAATAAAGCAATCAAGGAAGAGATGCTAAAACAGAACCTTGATGCTTCTAACATTCGTATCGGCGAAACACTCGACCGTACAATGCTAGCGAATATCGAGAAAGGGCTTGAAGATTTCTATTATAGTGTTGGTAAATATAATGCAACTGTAAAAGTGGTTGTTACACCTCTTCCTCGTAACCGTGTTGACTTAAAACTCGTGTTTGCAGAGGGTGTTTCAGCAACTATTCAGCAAATCAACATTGTTGGTAATAAAGCGTTTTCTACTGCTGAGCTCGTTAACCGCTTCCAATTACGTGACGATGTTCCTTGGTGGAACTTAGCGGCTGATGAAAAATATCAGAAGCAAAAACTGGCTGGCGACTTAGAGACATTAAGAAGCTTCTATCTTGATCGTGGTTATGCACGTTTTGATATTGAATCGACGAATGTCAGTTTAACGCCAGACAAAAAAGGAATTTACATTACCATTAACCTGAAAGAAGGTGACAAATACACAGTAGAAAATACTGAAATCAATGGTAATACGGCGGGCTATACTAAACAAATTGAAGAGCTTATCGAAATTGCACCGGGCTCTCTTTATAATGGTGCGCAAGTAACTAAAACAGAAAATGATATTAAAAATCTGTTAGGTCGTTATGGATATGCTTATCCTCGCGTTATGACAAACCCTGAAATTAATGATGAAAATAAAACCGTGAAACTGCATGTAAACGTGGATGCAGGAAACCGTTTCTATGTTCGCCAAGTACGTTTTGCGGGTAATGACATCACTAAAGACTCCGTTTTACGCCGTGAAATGCGTCAAATGGAAGGTGCGTGGTTAGGCAGTGATTTAGTTGAACAAGGTAAAGAGCGTTTAAATCGTTTAGGTTATTTCGAAACGGTTGAAACAGAAACTCAGCGTATTCCAGGTTCTCCTGATCAGGTTGATATCGTTTATCGCGTAAAAGAGCGTAACACGGGTTCTCTTAACTTTGGTGTCGGTTTCGGTACTGAAAGTGGTGTGAGCTTCCAAGTGGGTGTTACTCAAGATAACTGGTTAGGTACAGGTAACGCAGTCGCTATTAATGCGAGTAAAAATGATTACTCAACTTACGCAGAATTATCTGTTACTGACCCATACTTTACTGTTAATGGTGTGAGTTTAGGTGGTCGTATTTTCTATAACGACTTCCGTGCTAATGATGCTGATTTATCAGGTTATACCAATAAATCTTATGGTGTAGATGGTACGCTAGGCTTCCCAATTAATGAATATAACTCAGCACGTCTTGGCTTAGGCTATACTCACAATGGTCTGTCACGTATGGAACCTCAGGTTGCAATGTGGCGTTATCTTGAAAGTATGGGTGAAAACCCAGGCTTTGATAAACGTGAATCGTTTAATGCTGATGATTATACTGTCAGCCTGGGTTGGACATTCAATAACTTAAATAAAGGTTTCTTCCCTACCTCAGGTGTGAGAAGTAACTTAAGTGGACGTGTGACTGTACCGGGCTCTGACAACAAGTACTATAAAGTGACTTGGGACGGTATGGCGTATTATCCAATTGATGAAAAAGAATCTTGGGTAACGCTATTTAAAGGTCGTTTAGGCTACGGTGATGGTTTAGGTGGTAAAGAATTACCATTCTATGAAAACTTCTATGCAGGTGGTTCTGGTACAGTTCGTGGTTTCCGTTCAAATAATATCGGTCCTAAAGCGATTTATCTGCAGAAAAATGCAGACGGTACTGTAACACCAAAACCGGGTGAGCCATCTAGCGATGCTATCGGTGGTAACGCAATGGCTGTGGCAAGTTTTGAGCTGATTACACCAACGCCATTTGTAGATGATAAATACTCATCTTCAGTCAGAACATCTCTGTTTGTTGATGCAGGTACAGTATGGGATACCAACTGGAGTAGCACTAACTCAGCTTGGACAGCAGGTATGCCAGATTATAGTCGTGCAAGTGATGTACGTGTTTCAACAGGTGTTGCGTTACAATGGTTATCTCCTTTAGGTCCGTTAGTATTCTCTTATGCTAAGCCAATAAAAGATTACGAAGGCGATAAATCAGAGCAATTCCAGTTTAATATTGGTAGAACGTGGTAGCGATGTAAGTAAAGTTGATGCCTGATTCACAATGCTGAAAAAGGCATCCGATTTCTGACAAAAAATTATTTTTGGTTTTAAGGAGTTTAATCGTGAAAAAATTGTTATGTGCCGCTGCCCTAGGAATGGCATTGACCATGTCAGCAGGTGTTCAAGCCGCAGATAAAGTAGGTGTTGTGAACATCGGTCAAGTTCTCCAACAAATTCCTAACCGTGATGCGGTAGAGAAACAATTGGAAAATGAATTCAAATCACGTGACACTGAATTGCAGAACTTAGGTAAAGCACTACAGACCGCTGTTGAGAAATATCAAAAAGATGCACCAACTATGAATGCAACACAACGTGCAAATACAGAGAAAGATCTGGTTGCCAAACGTGAAGCATATGCACAAAAAGCACAAGCTTTTGAGCAAGACTTTAGCCGTCGTCAAGCTGAAGAACGTAACAAAATCATGAAACGTGTATTAGACGCTGTTGATGCAGTAGCGAAGAAAGAAGGCTATGATGTGATCCTTGATGCTAACACTGTACCTTATTTCGCAGATGGTAAAGATATTACTGCTCAGGTTCAAAAACAGGTTAAATAATAGATGTTTTCAATTCGATTAGCTGATCTTGCTCAGCAGTTGAATGCACAGTTACACGGCGATGGTGATATCACTATCGCCGGTCTTGCTTCAATGAGCCTAGCAAATAGCGAACAAATTACATTTCTTTCTGATAGTCGCTATCGTGAAAAATTAAGTGAATGTCAGGCTGCTGCCGTTGTATTAACAGAGGCTGATCTTCCATTTTGTCCCGTAGCCGCACTTGTGGTGAAAAACCCTTATCTTGCCTATGCTCAAATGGCACAGATTATGGATACAACACCGCAGCCAGCAGAGGATATTCACCCAAGCGCTGTTATTTCTCCTGACGCTAAGTTAGGAAAGAATGTATCAGTGGGTGCAAATGCCGTTATCGAATCTGATGTTATCCTTGGTGATAATGTCGTGATTGGTGCCGGTTGTTTTGTGGGTAAAAAAGCACATATTGGCGATAATAGCCGTTTATGGGCAAATGTATCCGTTTATCATGAAGTTATCATTGGTAAAGATTGTCTGGTTCAATCAGGTACTGTGATTGGTTCAGATGGTTTTGGGTATGCTAATGAACGTGGTAATTGGATTAAAATTCCACAATTAGGTTCAGTGGTGATTGGTGATCGCGTTGAAATCGGTGCATGTACTACAATCGACCGAGGCGCATTAGATAACACAGTTATCGGTAATGGTGTTATCATTGATAACCAGTGCCAAATCGCACATAACGTCATTATTGGTGATAATACCGCTGTTGCTGGTGGTGTCATCATGGCGGGCAGCCTGAAAATAGGTCGCTATTGTATGATTGGTGGAGCAAGTGTTATCAATGGTCATATGGAAATCTGTGATAAAGTCACGGTAACAGGTATGGGAATGGTAATGCGTCCTATCACTGAGCCGGGTGTTTATTCTTCAGGAATTCCGCTGCAATCGAATAAAGCATGGCGTAAAACCGCAGCACTTGTGTTGCGAATTGATGAAATGCAAAAAAGGCTCAAGTCGCTTGAACGTCAAGTAGAAAGTAGCGACAAGTAACAATATACGTCATTGACGAATGTTACCCATTTTGCGACCTGCGGGTTAACTCACTTTTTGAGTCACAGCAGGTCGTGTCATTATTAATTAGACTCAGTTTTATTAGACAGGAAGAGTATTGCAATGAGTGAGAATCATACTCTGCAAATCGAAGAAATTTTAGATTTACTTCCACACCGTTACCCATTCTTATTGGTTGATCGTGTCCTTGATTTTGAAGAAAAGAAATTTCTAAGAGCAGTAAAAAATGTATCTTTTAATGAGCCTTTCTTTCAAGGTCACTTTCCAGGAAAACCAATTTTCCCGGGCGTACTGATCCTAGAAGCCATGGCACAGGCAACGGGTATTTTAGCATTCAAAAGCGTAGGAAAGCTGGAACCTGGTGAACTCTACTATTTTGCTGCTATTGACGGTGCTCGCTTTAAACGTCCTGTCTTACCTGGGGATCAAATGATCCTAGAGGTAGAATTCATTAAAGAACGTCGTGGTGTTGCTCGCTTTAAAGGCGTCGCTAAAGTTGATGGGGAAATTGCTTGCGAAGCTGAAATGATGTGTGCTCGCCGCCGTGAGGTCTAGCCTATGATAGATAAATCCGCAGTAATTCACCCTTCCTCAATTATTGAAGAGGGTGCGGTAATTGGTGCTAATGTTCGCATTGGCCCTTTTTGTGTCATTGGTGCTAATGTTGAGATTGGTGAAGGAACTGACATCAAATCTCACGTTGTTATCAATGGGCACACACGCATTGGTCGAGATAATCAGATCTATCAATTTACTTCTATTGGTGAAGTTAATCAGGATCTGAAATATCGAGGTGAACCAACGCAAGTGATTATTGGTGATCGAAACCTTATTCGTGAAAGTGTGACTATCCATCGTGGAACAACCCAAGGTGGTAATATCACAAAAATTGGTAACGATAACTTACTGATGATTAATACCCACGTCGCACATGATTGTATCATTGGCGATCGTTGTATTATTGCAAATAACGGCACTCTGGGTGGTCACGTCACGTTAGGTGATTTTGTGATTATCGGTGGTATGAGTGCAGTTCATCAGTTTTGCCAAATTGGCTCTCACGTGATGGTCGGTGGATGTTCAGGTGTGGCACAAGATGTACCTCCTTTTGTTATTGCACAAGGAAACCACGCAACCCCTTATGGGCTGAATATTGAAGGATTAAAGCGCAGAGGTTTTGCTAAAGAAGATCTTCATGCAATCCGTAATGCTTACAAAGTGCTCTATCGTAATGGTAAAACACTGGAAGAAGCGCGTGAAGAAATTGGACAATTGGTTGCTGATAATAATAATCCGCATGTCAAATTGTTCAGTGATTTTCTGGAAAACTCAGCAAAATCTAACCGCGGTATCATTCGCTAATTAGGATATGACCTTGTCAGGCCAATTATCTACTGCTCAGCGTCCGTTAGTTATCGGCTTAGTTGCTGGTGAAACGTCCGGTGATATCTTGGGCGCGGGATTAATCCGCGCTCTAAAACAAATGCATCCCAATGTCCGCTTTGTCGGTGTTGCTGGACCTCTTATGCAAGCTGAAGGTTGTGAAGCTTGGTATGAAATGGAAGAGCTTGCCGTCATGGGGATCGTTGAAGTTCTTGAACGATTACCTCGCTTATTAAAGATCAGAAAAGATCTCACTCAACGATTCTCAGAATTAAAGCCTGATGTTTTCGTGGGGATCGATGCACCTGATTTTAATATCACCCTTGAAGGTCGTTTAAAGCAAAAAGGGATCAAAACTATCCACTATGTCAGTCCCTCTGTGTGGGCTTGGCGTCAAAAACGTGTTTTCAAAATTGGTAAAGCGACAGATCTTGTCTTAGCTTTTCTGCCTTTTGAAAAAGCGTTTTATGATAAGTATCAGGTTCCTTGTCGTTTTATTGGCCATACAATGGCTGATGCCATCGCCTTAAACCCAGACAAAAAGGCTGCTCGTGAACATTTAGGGATATCTGAAGAAACTCCTTGTTTAGCACTTCTTCCTGGTAGTCGTCATGCTGAAGTTGAGATGCTAAGTGCTGATTTTATAAAAACAGCACAGTTACTAAAACAGCAAATTCCCTCTCTTCATATTGTTGTGCCATTAGTTAATGCTAAGCGTCGAGCCCAATTTGAACAGATACATCAAAATGTGGCGCCAGAACTTGAGATACAACTTCTTGATGGACAAGCAAGAGAAGCAATGACTGCGAGTGATGCGACTTTGTTAGCATCAGGTACAGCTGCATTAGAATGTATGCTCACGAAATGCCCAATGGTTGTTGGCTATCGCATGAAACCATTTACTTTCTGGTTAGCAAAACGATTAGTTAAAACGCCTTATGTCTCGTTACCTAACTTGTTAGCGGGTCGAGAAATTATCAAAGAATTATTGCAAGAAGAGTGCGAACCTTCGGCATTAGCACAACAGCTTTTACCTCTTTTGACTGATGAAGAAAAAGTACGTCAATTAAAAGAGATATTTTTACAGCTACATAGCGCCATTCGTTGTAATGCGGATGAGCAAGCAGCAAATGCAGTATTAGAATTGGTAGAGAAATAATGGAATTTGTATATCCAAAAGCAAATCTTATTGCTGGAGTTGATGAAGTTGGTCGAGGTCCATTAGTGGGGGCAGTGGTTACTGCTGCCGTTATTCTTGATCCGGCAAATCCAATTGAAGGGTTAACAGACTCCAAAAAGCTAACAGAAAAAAAGCGTAATGCCCTTTATGACGAAATAAAAGAAAAAGCATTATGTTGGGCGATAGGTCGTGCAGAGCCTGAAGAAATTGATGAATTAAATATCCTTTGGGCAACTATGAAAGCAATGGAACGTGCTGTTGCCGGATTATCAATAACACCTGATATGGTTTTAATTGATGGTAACCGTTGCCCTAAATTACCTATGGCCTCTCAAGCGGTTATAAAAGGTGATAGTTTAGTTCAAGAAATTAGTGCGGCTTCTATACTTGCTAAAGTGACTCGTGATAGAGAAATGGAAGAGTTAGATAAGCTTTACCCTGATTATGGTTTTGCTAAACATAAAGGGTATCCAACTGTTTTCCATATGGAAAAACTAGCCTTATTAGGGGCAACACCCTATCATCGAAAAAGTTTTGCGCCTGTAAAACGTGCTTTAAATTTAAAGTAATCCACAGAGTAATTAAACACTATGGCAGATCCTCGTTTTATCCATCTTAGGGTACACAGCGATTATTCAATGATCGATGGATTGGCAAAAACAGGGCCTCTTGTGAAGAAAGTGGCTTCGCTGGGAATGCCAGCTTTTGCGATTACTGATTTCACTAACTTGTGTGGGCTAGTGAAATTTTATGGTGCTGCACATGGTGCAGGCATTAAACCTATCATTGGTGCAGATGTTTACCTTGAAACAGAATTATTAGGTGATGAATATGCTCATCTCACTATTCTTGCACGCAATAATGTAGGATACCAAAACCTCACTTTACTGATTTCAGAAGCTTACAAACACGGCTACAGCGCTGCTGGACCGACGATTAAACAAGAGTGGTTAACAACCTATAAAGAAGGGCTCTTGTTACTTTCAGGCGGTAGAATGGGGGATGTGGGTAAGTTCCTACTTCGTGGTAATCGAGCTTTAGTCGAGCAATGCCTTGAGTATTATCAAACTCATTTCCCTGATAGTTATTATCTAGAACTGATCCGTACAGGTCGTACTGATGAGGAAACTTATCTTCATGAAGCCGTTGCACTGGCTTCTGAAAAAGGTTTACCTGTTGTTGCAACCAATGACGTCTGTTTTCTTGATAGTGATGATTTTGATGCGCACGAAATTCGTGTCGCAATTCATGATGGTTTTACATTATCTGATCCTAAGCGTCCTAAGAACTATAGCCCTCAGCAATATATGCGCACAGAAGAAGAAATGTGTGAATTATTTGCTGACATACCCGAAGCATTAGAAAACAGTGTTGAAATCGCTAAACGCTGTAATGTCACGATCCGCTTAGGGGAATACTTCCTTCCACAATTCCCAACTGGGGATATGAGTACAGAAGATTTCCTCGTCAAAAAATCACAAGAAGGTTTGGAAGAGCGTTTAGCTTTTTTATTTCCAGATCCTGAAGAGCGACAAAAAAGACGTCCTGAATATGATGAGCGTCTTGATATCGAGCTGAAAGTGATTAACCAGATGGGATTCCCTGGTTACTTCCTTATCGTGATGGAGTTTATTCAGTGGTCTAAAGATAATGGTGTTCCTGTTGGTCCTGGACGAGGTTCTGGTGCCGGTTCACTAGTGGCTTACTCACTGAAAATCACGGATCTCGATCCTCTTGAGTTTGACTTACTTTTCGAACGTTTCCTTAACCCTGAACGTGTTTCGATGCCTGACTTTGACGTCGATTTCTGTATGGAAAAACGCGATAGAGTTATCGATCACGTTGCTGAAATGTACGGTCGAGATGCAGTATCTCAGATCATTACATTTGGTACGATGGCGGCGAAAGCGGTTATTCGAGATGTTGGTCGTGTTTTAGGGCACCCTTACGGTTTTGTTGATAGAATTTCAAAACTTGTCCCTCCTGATCCGGGTATGACGCTAGAAAAAGCGTTTGCTGCCGAACCTCAATTACCTGAAATTTATGAAGCCGATGAAGAGGTTAAATCTCTTATTGATATGGCTCGTAAATTAGAAGGGGTAACACGTAATGCGGGTAAACATGCTGGTGGTGTCGTTATTTCACCAACAAAAATTACCGATTTTGCGCCACTTTATTGTGATGCCGAGGGAAATAACCCCGTTACACAATTTGATAAGAACGACGTTGAATATGCTGGTCTTGTTAAATTTGACTTCTTAGGTTTAAGAACACTAACCATTATTAACTGGGCATTAGAGATGATTAATGCCCGGCGTGCTAAAAAGTCACTCGAACCTGTTGATATTGCGGCGATCCCATTAACGGATCAGCGTAGCTTTGATATGTTACAGCGTTCAGAAACAACTGCGGTATTCCAGTTGGAATCTCGCGGTATGAAAGATCTTATCAAACGTCTACGTCCTGACTGTTTTGAAGATATGATTGCACTTGTTGCCCTATTTCGTCCGGGGCCATTACAGTCAGGCATGGTGGATAACTTTATCGACCGTAAACATGGTGTTGAAGAGATTTCATATCCTGATGTTAAGTGGCAACATGAAAGTTTACAGCCCGTTCTAGAACCAACCTATGGTGTTATCTTATATCAAGAACAAGTTATGCAAATCGCACAGGTTCTTGCGGGATATACATTAGGTGGCGCGGATATGTTACGACGCGCAATGGGTAAGAAAAAGCCTGAAGAGATGGCAAAGCAACGTTCTGTTTTTGAAGATGGTGCTATCAAAAACGGCGTCGATGGTGAGCTTGCTATGAGGATCTTTGACTTGGTGGAGAAATTTGCCGGTTATGGATTTAACAAATCACACTCAGCAGCGTATGCATTAGTTTCTTATCAAACATTATGGTTAAAAGCCCACTATCCAGCTGAATTTATGGCTGCTGTAATGACGGCAGATATGGATAACACTGAAAAAGTAGTGGGATTGGTTGATGAATGTTGGAGAATGGGCTTAAAGGTTCTTCCTCCTGATATTAATAGCGGTCTTTATCATTTCCACGTAAATGATGAAGGCGAAATCGTTTATGGTATTGGTGCCATTAAAGGTGTGGGTGAAGGCCCGATTGAAGCAATTGTAGAAGCGCGTCAGCAAGGCGGCCACTTTAAAGATATTTTTGATCTCTGTGCTAGAACAGAAACGAAAAAATTGAATCGCCGAGTGATGGAAAAACTGATAATGTCAGGCGCATTCGACAAACTGGGGCCTCATCGTGCTGCTTTGATGTCTTCATTAGAAGATGCATTAAAAGCTGCAGATCAACATGCTAAAGCTGAAGCAATAGGGCAATCGGACATGTTCGGTGTGTTAGCTGAAGCTCCTGAACAAGTTGAGCGCTCTTATGCCAATATCCCTAAATGGCCAGATCAAGTCGTTTTAGAAGGTGAGCGAGAGACTTTAGGTTTATATTTAACAGGTCATCCGATCACTCGTTATTTAAAAGAAATTGAACGATATGCGGCAGGAACACGTCTAAAAGATTTAGTACCAACACCTCGTGGTCAAATGGTGAAGGTAGCAGGCTTAGTACTTGCTTCTAAAGTGTTTACAACGAAACGTGGAAATCGGATCGGCGTTTGTACCTTAGATGATCGTTCAGGTCGCTTAGAAATTATGTTATTTTCTGATGCATTGGATAAATACCAACATTTATTAGAACAAGACAAGATTTTAATTGCTACTGGGCAGGTCAGCTTTGATGATTTCAATGGTGGGCTTAAAATGACAGTCCGCGAACTTATGGATATCAACGAAGCCCGTGAAAAATATGCACGAGGACTTGCTATCTCATTATCGGACAGGCAAATTAATGAGCAATTATTAAATCGTCTTCGCGACGTTTTAGAACCTCATCGTTCAGGCACGATACCGGTTCACCTTTATTTTGAAAAGCATGATGCCTGTGCACGTTTACGATTTGGTGCGACTTGGCGTGTAACGCCAACAGATATGCTTTTAACGGATCTGCGAACTCTGCTGGGTAATGAGCAGGTAGAATTAGAATTTGACTAAAATAGGAATGTTATGAGTCTTAATTTTCTGGATTTTGAACAGCCAATTGCCGAGTTAGAAGCGAAAATTGATTCGCTAACCGCAGTTAGCCAACATGATGAAAAAATTGATATTAATATCGATGAAGAAGTTTCACGCTTAAGAGAAAAAAGCCTAGAGCTAACGCGTAAGATTTTTTCTGATCTTGGTGCATGGCAAGTTGCACAACTTGCACGTCATCCATTAAGACCTTACACACTGGATTATATTCATCGTATCTTTACTGACTTCCAAGAATTAGCAGGCGATCGTGCTTATGCTGATGATAAAGCTATTGTTGGTGGTATCGCGCGTTTAGATGGTCGTCCTGTTATGGTTATTGGGCATCAGAAAGGACGCGAAACAAAAGAGAAAATCCGCCGTAATTTTGGTATGCCAGCGCCGGAAGGCTATCGTAAAGCGCTTCGTTTAATGGAAATGGCACAACGTTTTAATCTTCCTATTATCACCTTTATTGATACTCCGGGTGCTTATCCGGGAGTGGGTGCAGAAGAGCGTGGTCAATCAGAAGCAATCGCACGTAACTTACGTGAAATGTCAGGCTTTGGTGTGCCAATCATCTGTACTGTTATTGGTGAAGGTGGTTCTGGTGGTGCGTTAGCCATTGGTGTTGGCGACAAAGTGAATATGCTGCAATACAGCACTTATTCTGTTATTTCACCAGAAGGTTGCGCATCTATCCTTTGGAAAAGTGCAGACAAAGCACCATTAGCTGCTGAAGCGATGGGCATCACTGCAAACCGTTTAAAAGAGCTTAAGTTAATTGATACGGTTATTCCTGAGCCTTTAGGTGGCGCACATCGTCACCATGATGAAATTGCAGCGTCTTTAAAAGCACAAATTAAATCTGATTTAGAAGAGTTAGATGCATTTGACTCTGAAGAGTTAACAAACCGTCGTTACCAACGTTTAATGGAATACGGTTACTGCTGATAGTGTGATGCTATTTAAAAATAAAAGAGAGCCTCATGTTGATAACATGAGGTTTTTTTTATCCCTAGAACTATCTCTTCCTAAGACAATAAAATTAAGTGATATTAACTGTAATGTATTATATATCAATGTGTTAAGTCGATCTCAAAAACAATATTAATTTACTTTTTCACTAAAAGAATAATAAGTCGTATCTATTATTTTATAGAGTCATTTACTTCTTTTATGAGGAAAAAGCGATGATATCGTTTAATGGTAAAGTTGGAATTATTACAGGCGGTAATAGTGGTATTGGTTTAGCTTCTGCGGAAAAATTTTTATCCTTAGGTGCATCAGTTGTTATCACTGGCAGTAATTTAGCTCGAGGGCAAAAAGCAGAAAAATACCTAAAAGAGAAAGGGCTTTTAGGTGAATTTATACAAATGGATGTGAAAAGCGAAAAAGAGAACGAACAACTTATTGATTATGTCGTAAATAAATATGGACGATTGGATTTCATCTTTGCTAATGCTGGTGTTTTAACTGATAACATCGCAGATAAATTAGAGTATGAAAAATGGAAAGGAGTATTAGATGTTAACCTTAATGGACTCTTTCTGATTAATCGTGCAGCAATTCAATATTGGCTGAAAAATCAATTATCAGGTGCGATTGTTAATTGTAGTTCGATTTGTTCCTTTGTTGGTCAACATGAATTTCCTGCCTATTGTGCATCAAAAGGCGGTGTTAAATTATTGACACAAACACTTGCTATTGATTATGCAAGCAAAGGCATTCGTGTTAATGCGGTTTGTCCGGGGTATATCGATACACCTTTATTAGATGGTCGTGAGCTAGATAAGCAAAAGCTAGCGACACTACATCCTATTGGTCGTCTCGGTACACCAGAAGAAGTCGCTAATGTTGTGGTGTTTTTGGCTAGTGATGCCGCCTCGTTTGTTACTGGAGCTTCTTATTTAGTAGATGGTGGTTTTACTGCCTAACGCTATTTTTAATATAAAGCAGAATAATCACTATTCTGCTGATTTTTTATTTATCTCTTACTTCTATTCTTTACTGTCTTTTTTGTTTAAACGCTTTATTATCAAAAATACAATTTTAACAACAAATTAACTATTTTGGTTTTTATATGCCATTTTCAATTACCATAAGATCTCTTATCTACGCATTATTATGTGTGTTGATTTGGAGTTTTATTCCCGTTGTTTCTCGCATAGGGCAAGCTTCTTTAGACAGTTTTCAATTTTTATTCTGGTCCAATATTTTCTCAATGATTGCAGTTATTCTCACTGCACTTTTTATGAAGAAAACGCCAACACAATTATTTATTTTGTCTAACTCGACCTATTGGAAAGTGTTTATTCTTGGTGGGTTAGATTGTCTATTCTATTTATTGCTCTATTACGGTTACACATTAGAGAATGGCATTGCGGTATTGGTGATACAGTATAGTTGGCCATTATTAATTATTGGATTATCGGTTATTTTACTGAAAGATAGGCTGACTTTAGGGCAAATCATTGGGGTTATTTTAGGTTTTATTGCCGTTATTATCACCTTCACCAAAGGAAATATTACATCAATTGCTGTCGATAATCCTCAAGCCTTATTACTCGTTTTTGCTGGTGCCTTTTGTTTTGCACTAATGTCTGTACTTTCCAAACAATTCTCACTCGATGCTTACATGAGTACGGTATGGTTGTTTGTTTTTTCAACACTGATTTCATTGATCCTAATGTGGATGTTTAGTGAGTTTAAACTACCAGATGCTCCATCTTGGCTCCCTGTCATTTTAAATGGTGTATTAATCAACGGTGTCTCTTATATTTTATGGTTTAAAGCCATGAACAGTGGTGAGTCGACTAAAATAGCTTCTGTTGTTTTCCTTTCGCCTGTGCTTTCAATGATTTGGTTAGTCGTTATATTTCACGATCCTTTTGTTATTGCTTATGCAGTAGGGCTAGGTTTGGTATTAATTGCAGGAATGCTTTGTATTCGTGCAAAATCAGGTAGAAAAGCTTAACATAATCATCTGAATTCACTGATAAATGACGATACGATGAAACAGGAATACGGTTTACTCCTTAGAGAAATCAAACAACAAATTGATCCTTACACTAAAATTTTGGTGGGTTTTAGTGGTGGAGTAGATTCCACAGTTTTATTACAAGGGCTTGTACGTTTACGTGATGAATTCCAATTACCTTTAGAATTAACGGCTATCTATATTCATCATGGATTAAACATCAAAGCAGATGAGTGGCTTGCTCATTGTGAACAATGTTGTCAGCAATGGAGTGTTGATTTTATCAGTGAAAAAGTGAATGTAGATCCTAAAGAAGGCGGTCTTGAAAATGGTGCAAGAGAGGCGCGTTACCAAGCCTTTCGTCGATATTTACAGCCACAACAAGTGCTAGTGACTGCTCAACATCAAGATGATCAAGCTGAGACCTTTTTACTGGCTTTAAAGCGAGGCAGCGGTCCTGCTGGGCTTTCTTCAATGCCAGCAAAAATGGTATTTGAAAATAGCTATTTACTTCGACCATTACTCAATATTACGCGTGAACAAATCGAATCTTATGCTACTGAACAAGGGTTAGATTGGATAGAAGACGATAGTAATCAAGATGACCGCTATGATCGCAATTTTTTACGGTTGCGAGTTATGCCCTTATTGGCTCAACGATGGCCTCACTTTTCACAAGCGGTGACTCGAAGTGCGGCATTGTGTGGAGAACAAGAAGCACTACTAGATGAATTATTAGATTCTGAACTTAATGCTTTAATGGACAGTGAGCATAGTTTAGATATCAATCAATTGGCTCATTGTAGTGTTATCAAGCGCAATGCTTTATTAAGGCGCTGGTTTGCTGAACACAATAAGACCATGCCATCAAGACAACAAATTTTACGATTATGGCAAGAGGTCGCTTTAGCCAAAGAAGATGCTGAGCCTCGATTACAATTTTATCAAGATGAAGTTAGACGCTATAAACAGCGTCTTTATCTAGTTCCAATCATTAAAGAGCCTGTTGGACACGTTATTGAGTGGCAGCTCAATGAGCCTTTGTATTTACCTAATGGATTAGGGGTTTTATCACTCGTTGCCGAAACAGGAAAAAATACCGTTAGAGCGCCTTCAAGTGATGAAAAAGTCACAGTGCGTTTTGGTTTAACACAAGCATCTCTACGCATTGTAGGGCGAGAGCACGCTCGACATAGTAAAAAGATTTGGCAAGAGCTTGAGATTGCACCTTGGCGTAGAACCAAAATTCCTTTGATTTATTATAATGATACGTTAATTGCAGCTATTAATACGTTTGTTACTTTTGAGGGAAAAGCAACATCAGAACACGCTATTACTATTGAGTGGCGAGAGGCTCATGAATGAACAACCGCCGGTTGGCGGTTGTTCCTTATTCGGTTATTCCGATTTTATAATGATTGTCCCAAGTTCGGGATTAGAAAAACTGGCAATAATATCCAGTCGCAAATCTTTAGAGCCTTCAGACGTTTTGACTTTTAGGTATTCAACTTTCTTGCTTAAGAAAAGGTCATCCGCGATACCTTCAATAAGCTCACCATCATGCAGTTCAATATGGAGTGCTAAACCACGCTGGCATGCTAACTCCAGATACTCGTAATCATCACAGTTAATTGGTTGATATTCTGTATTTGTTGACATATTCCCTCACCACTCTTTCGTGGCGGTGTTGCCGCCAGTGAATAATTCAGAATAAAATCATTATGCTGTTATTCGATGTGAGCACAATAGTTATTATAATAATTTTCTGAAATAGTTCTTTATTAGAAGTGATTTGAGAAATAATTAACAATTATGGGTGCATTTGTCTTAAAGCTTGTTTTATTGCCCCCTTTTATTTTAAAAAATGTTAGAATCATATTGAGAATGATTTATTAAAAAGTACCCAGAATGTAGGGAGTCGATGATGGGGAAAAAACTTTTATTTGCAGCCGTTGCTGCTGGGTTATTTGTACTGTCAGGTTGCCAAAATAACATTGGCTTATCACTTGATGGAAAAATTGTAGACCAAACTTACAACAGTATTCTGCCTTGTGCCGATTGCTCTGGTATCGACACGACAATTCTTGTTAATCAAGATGGCTCTTATGTTATGGAGCAAAGCTATCAGGGTTCACCTGATGATAAACGTAGTTTCTTTGAATCAGGAACATGGGTATTAGGTAAAGATAAGCTGACGTTGACTAATAGTTACGGTGAAAAAAGCTATTATTTACCTCGTGAAGATAAATTAGTCATGCTTGATATTGATGGCAACGTCATTAATTCAGAACTAAATTATACTTTAGCTAAGGTTCAGCCTAAACAGCTTGCGGGTGAATTTACCTACTTTGCCGATGCAGGTACGTTTAAAGATTGCCAATCAGGGCGTGTTTATGCAGCTAATGGTATTGAATTAGAAAAAGGCTATTTCTCAACCGGTGTTGATGGTGGAACACCTGTTTACCTCGAAGTTAATGGTTATTACAGCATTCGTCCTTCAATGGAAGATGGTAAATATGATCGAGCTTTAGTGGTTACAGATGATAAGCCTCGTTTTAATCGCCATGGCTCTTGCGGAAACCATCGTGGTGGCAGAAGCTAACTTTTAGCCTCTATTTATTTCTAACAAAAAACCCGCTGATTGCGGGTTTTTTGTTTTATCAATCAAGCCCCTTAAAGATAAGGGGCCTAATCATTAAGCAAGTTGCTCTTTAATAAAGGCAACAACATCGTCAACATTGACTAGTGATTTATCATCACTACGACGCGCTTTATATTCGATTTGATTGTTGTCTAGATTACGATCACCAATCACGATAGTGTGTGGAATACCAATAAGTTCCATATCAGCAAACATCACACCCGGACGCTCTTTACGGTCATCAAACAGAACATCAATACCTTGAGCACGTAATTCGTCATAAAGTCTGTCAGCAACTTCTTTAACGCGATAAGAACGATGCATATTCATTGGTAAAATAGCGACTTGGAATGGTGCAATCGCATCTGGCCAAATAATACCGCGAGCATCATGGTTTTGTTCAATAGCGGCAGCAACAATACGAGTTACACCGATACCATAACAACCCATAGTGACGATTTGGTTATGACCTTCTTCGTTTTGCACAGTTGCTTTTAATGCTTCTGAGTATTTTGTACCAAGTTGGAAAATATGACCAACTTCAATACCACGTTTGATCAGTAATGTTCCTTTACCGTCTGGGCTTGGATCGCCTTCAACAACATTACGGATATCAGCAATTTCGGCAACAGGTAGGTCACGCTCCCAGTTGATACCAAAATAGTGTTTACCATCAACGTTTGCACCAGCACCAAAATCACTCATTACAGAGACAGAACGATCCATAATAACTGGCAGTGGCAGATTAACTGGGCCTAATGAACCTGGACCTGCATTTACAGCTTGGCGAATTTCAGCTTCAGTCGCGAAAGTTAAAGGTGCCGCAACGATAGCGCATTTTTCTGCTTTAACTTCATTAAGCTCGTGGTCGCCACGGACTAATAATGCAACTAATGGGTGACCACTTTCTTTCGTACCATGAACAATCAGTGTTTTAACAGTTTTTTCAATTGGTAAATTGAACTGTTCAACTAATTCAGCAATTGTTTTAGCGTTTGGTGTATCTACTAAACGTAATTCTTCAGTCGCGGCAGCTCTTGGAGTTGCAGGCATTACTGCTTCTGCTAATTCGATATTAGCTGCATAGTCAGAGCCAGTAGAGAAGACGATATCATCTTCACCGCTATCCGCTAAAACTTGGAACTCATGAGAGGCATTACCACCGATAGAGCCTGTATCTGCAAGCACTGGACGAAAATCTAAACCAATACGAGAGAAAATTTTGCTGTAAGCTTCGTACATTCTGTCGTAAGTCTCTTGTAAAGACTCTTGAGAGATATGGAAAGAGTAAGCATCTTTCATGATAAATTCGCGAGAGCGCATAACACCAAAACGAGGGCGTACTTCGTCGCGGAATTTAGTTTGAATTTGATATAAGTTCAGTGGAAGTTGTTTGTAAGAGGTAATTTCATTACGAACAATATCAGTAACAACTTCTTCGTGGGTTGGGCCTAAAACAAATGGGCGCTCGCCTCTGTCTGAAAAACGCAGTAATTCAGGGCCGTATTGTTCCCAACGACCACTTTCTAGCCATAAGTCAGCGGGTTGAACAACGGGCATTGAAATCTCAAGTGATCCAGCGTTATCCATCTCTTCACGAACAATTTTTTCAATTTTTCTTAGAACACGAACCCCTGTCGGCATCCAATCATAAAGACCAGAAGCGAGTTTACGGATCATGCCTGCGCGAAGCATAAGTTGATGGCTGACAATTTCTGCATCAGCAGGTGTCTCTTTTAAAGTAGAGAGCAAATAGTGGCTAGTACGCATTATTAGGTTCCATTAGAACAAAAATACTTAGGCTGACTGTCACGCCAGTCTACATCAATATAATTAGAGAAAGACTCTAGAGCGTGTTGATCTTTGCTGCTTATTTTTACAGCAAAAGAAATTTATAAAACAAGCAACATATTCAACTATTTTGAGTTTGGGCATTGATTGACATTAACAATGACCACTTAAAAATAAAAACAGCCCTACGGGTTCGATTAAAAGACGTTTCACTCATTTTATTCTGCGTTGAGAGGCACTAGCCTAGTTCACTAGGCGGCAAGTCCTTCTCCTTGCCTAAAATGCTTTTAATTCGAATAAAATCGACCATCAAAGGTCAACACGCTCTAGTCTACCAGTGACTTAGGTCTGCCAAAAGGGGCAAAGCATTTTTTTCAATCTGATTTGTCTAAAGACATGAGAATGACTCTCAGATTAGACTATTCATGATAGCAATATCAATGAAGATAATAGCAAGTTACCGCGGTTCTATACTAAGAACAAGTGTCTGTTGTCCATTGACTTGCCAGCGAACATTAAATTCGAGTAAGTGTACCGCATAAATTCTATCACTTTGTTCGCCTTTTTTATAAGCAGGACGAGGATCTTGCTGTAATACTTGGGTAATAAAACGTGAAAGATGAGGGTAGTCATTGGCATAGTGTTGCAGTTGTTCTGATGCAACCTGTGAAAAGAAAACGGGCATTTCGTTACTTGGTGCTTCTTGTGCAAACCCTGCAATTGCATTTGGGCGCGATTCTGCAAACGGTAAATAAGGTTTGATATCAAGAATAGGAGTGCCATCCACTAAATCAAGGCTACCTAATTCTAAAATAACAGACTGGTTGTCCGTATTTACTTTTTTCAATTCAACCAATGACATGCCAATTGGGTTAGGGCGAAAGGTTGAGCGCGTTGCAAATACTCCAATTTTGGCGTTTCCGCCTAATCTCGGGGGGCGAACGAGAGGATGCCAACCTTGTTGGGCTGTTTGATGAAAAACAAAGATCAACCAAAGGTGACTAAATTGCTCTAAGCCTCGAACCGCATCAGGGTGATTATAAGGCGTGTGTAGAATAAGTTGGCCGCCGCCATCCTGGATTAATCCAGGTTGGCGTGGAACGGCAAATTTTTCTTTATAAGGGCTCGAAATATACCCTATAGGATTCATTTGGTAGGTGTTCATTTTGTAATGAGTAATGCTGTGCCTTCACAAATAGCAGATTGGTAGCAACCTAAGCCTGTGACAATTTGGCATTCATGTAATAAAACGGCATTCGCATTTTTGTAGGCAGCTTTTGTTGCCATTCTTTTTTTAGCAATAGGTAGACTTGCTGGTGGATCTTGTAATGTTTGACGACAAGATTCACCGGCGACAATCCCGAGATCTTTAAAAGGAGCTCCTAAAAGGTCTTCTGTTTTTTCAACAATACGTACTGAAGGTAAAGTTTGTGACCTTGGTTTTTGTGGTTGCCCAGGTTTATTTAAACGCATATCCGTAAATTTAGACTGATCAACATCAGATGATTTTTGCATTGAACAGCCTGTCATAAACAGCGCCATGATGCCAATAAGTAGCAAGCGCATGTGCATGGGTAATATCCTCTTTATTATTGTCTATACAAAAATTAAACGGCACTAATTTAATGCAAATTAACCAAGTAAAAAAGAGAAAGGCGAACAAATGTCCGCCTTTTTTATAATTAAGTTAAATTTTAACGTATTACCAGCCTTTTACAGCGCCGCCGTTAAAGATTTTATTTGCAGCACTATCTACTTCATCCGTTTGGTAAGCTTGGATAAATTTCTTCACATTTTCACTGTCTTTATTATCTTCACGGGCAACAATGATATTTACATATGGAGAGTCTTTATCTTCAACAAAAATACCGTCTTTTGCTGGCGTTAAGTTTACTTGGCTAGCATAAGTTGTATTGATTACCGCTAAATAGATTTTTTGATCATCTAATGAACGAGGTAATTGAGGTGCTTCTAACTCGACTAATTTTAGATTTTTAGGATTTTCAATAATATCTAAAGACGTTGGTAATAAGCCCACACCATCTTTTAATTTAATTAATCCTACTTTTTCTAATAACAGCAGCGAACGACCTAAATTAGTTGGGTCATTAGGGATAGCCACTTGAGCGCCATCAGGTAAATCAGCTAAATCAGTAATTTTTTTAGAGTAACCTGCGATAGGATAAATAAACGTATTTCCTACTGCTGTAATTTTGAAATTACGATCTTTAATTTGCTGATCTAAATAAGGTTTGTGCTGGAATGCATTAAGATCGATATCACCACGACTCAATGATTCATTCGGCATTACGAAGTCATTGAAAGTAACGAGTTCTACATCAAGACCATATTTATCTTTAGCAACTTGTTTTGCTACTTCGGCAACTTGTTGCTCAGAGCCAGAAATAACACCTACACGAATATGGTTTGGATCTTTTTCTTTTTCACCACAACCAGTTAATGCTAATGCGCCAACTAAAGCACTTACGACTGCGAGCGATTTAAATTTCAATGACATACATTTACCCTTATTTGATCCGTTAATTAAAAGGTTTCGATTTAATAATTGGAACCTTCAATTTAATTATTTATGTGTTGTCAGCTTCACTAAGCGATCGCCGAAAAACTGAATGATAAAAACAAGAATAACGAGTAGAACAATCACAATATTCATTACAGTTGCATTATAGCCAACGTAACCATATTGATAGCCAATTTGACCTAAACCACCTGCACCAACGGCACCACCCATTGCGGAGTAACCCACTAATGTAATCAGTGTAATAGTTGCAGCGTTAATCAAGCCTGGTAAAGATTCTGGTAATAAAATTTTCTTAATAATTTGCATTGGTGTTGCACCCATAGAACGAGATGCTTCAATTAATCCTTGTGGGATTTCCAATAGCGTATTTTCGACCATACGAGCAATAAAAGGTGCTGCTGCAACTGTTAATGGCACGATGGCTGCTTGCAAGCCAATAGATGTTCCTACAACCAAGCGAGTAAAAGGGATCATCCATACAAGCAGGATAATAAAAGGAATAGCCCTAAAGATATTCACAAGTGCTGAGATGACACGATAGGCAGGTGGATTTGCCATAATTTGTTCAGGACGTGTGACATAAAGTAAAACACCAAGCGGTAGTCCGATAACAAAACCAAAGAAGCCTGAAACGAAGGTCATGACTAAGGTTTCCCAGATCCCACTAATTAATAAATAAACCATTCCTTCAGACATAACCGAGAACCTCTACTTTCACATGATGCTCTTCTAAAAACGCAATCGACTTTTCAGTATTACCATTCTTACCGTGTAGTTCAGCTAACATCACGCCAAACTTCACTCCACCGGCATAGTCCATTTGTGAACTTAAGATATTAATATCTGCGTCAAAACGGCGAGCAACGATGGACATTAATGGTGCATCGACTGATTGACCATTAAATTCAAGTTTCAATAATGGGAATAAACCTTCTTCCCACTCTGGTTTCATTCGTTCTTTGTAATCTTCAGGAATATCCAATTGTAGTGTTGATTGAATAAAAGCCTGAGAAACTGGTGTTTTTGGATGAGAGAAAACTTCACTCACAGCATCACTTTCAACTAATTCGCCACCACTTATTACTGCAACCTGATCACAAATGCGTTTTACAACGTCCATTTCATGAGTGATTAATAAAATGGTGAGGCCTAAACGGCGGTTAATGTCTTTTAATAATTCTAAAATAGAGCGTGTTGTTGCTGGATCAAGTGCGCTAGTTGCTTCATCACACAATAAAACGTTTGGTGAATTTGCTAGTGCGCGTGCAATTGCAACACGTTGCTTTTGTCCGCCAGATAAGTTTGCTGGGTAATACTCTTTCTTATCTGACAAACCGACTAATTCAAGTAATTCATTAACACGCTTATTAATTTCAGCGCGAGGTGTACTATCTAGTTCTAATGGTAGTGCCACATTATCAAACACTGTACGAGAAGACAGTAAGTTGAAATGTTGGAAAATCATACCAATACCGCGACGTGCTTTTGTTAATTCTTTATCAGATAACTTAGTTAGATCACGACCATCAACAAGTACTTCACCTGAAGTTGGTTTTTCTAACATGTTCACACAACGTATAAGTGTACTTTTACCCGCTCCTGACGATCCGATAACACCAAAAATCTGCCCTTGAGGCACATGCAGGTTAATGTTTGATAGCGCTTGTATAGAACGCTCTCCCTGCTTAAACACTTTGTTTATATTCGTCAGTTTAATCATGTTTTTCTTTATATAAGTAGATATGGGACATAAAGACTATTCTGCCCGAGTTAAAATAGATGTTAAGGCGTCTAGACGGCTAAGTCAATAAAAAAGAGTTGAAGAGTAATAAAGAAAGAAAGCCGTGGATATCATTCTCTATATAAGAAAAAACATGCGATACTAATAAAAATATCTAAATGGAGTAATGCTGTGAGCAAGGGGATTTCTGCGATTTTCTTAGATCGCGATGGAACTATTAATATAGACCATGGCTATGTGTCTGAAAGTGATAACTTTGAGTTTATCGATGGTGTCATTGAAGCAATGGCTGAATTAAAAGCTATGGGATATGCCTTGGTACTAGTAACGAATCAATCGGGTATTGGTCGTGGCTACTATAGTGAAGATCAATTTTTACACCTAACAGAGTGGATGGATTGGTCTTTGGCTGATAGAGGTGTTGATTTAGACGGTATCTATTATTGTCCTCATCATCCAGATGCCGCTGTAGAAGAATATAAGAAAGAGTGTGATTGTCGCAAACCAGCCTCAGGTATGTTTATGGATGCGAAAGCACAATTAAACATCGATATGGCTTCTTCTTATATGGTTGGCGATAAAAAAGAAGATATGTTGGCAGCAAAAGGTGCAGGAGTGGGGCATAAAATTCTTGTTCGCACAGGAAAAGAGATAACTGAAGAGGCACAACAGTGTGCAGATTTCGTTCTCGATAGCCTTGCAGACTTGCCAAAATGGCTAAAAAGCCACAAAAAATAGGCACTTCGTTTAATTTACCAACAAACGAACATTTTTTTTAAAAAAACTATTGCCAGCCTCAGAAAACTCCCTATAATGCGTCCTCGTTGTCACGGCACAGGGCGCTAAGCGAACTGACTGAGAGAACGAAGAAAAAAGTGAAAGGCCTTGAAAATAAACGCTTGACACTGAATGAGGAAGATGTAGAATGCACCTCCTCGCAACAACGCAGAAGACCGGAAACGGCAGCGAATGTTGCACTGCTCTTTAACAAATTATCAGACAATCTGTGTGGGCACTCGCAGAGACGATATCTTCTAAAATATTAGAT
>NZ_JBEEWD010000004.1:0-420636 GCF_040140245.1 Proteus sp. fly-1013
TTGGAGCGGGAAACGAGACTCGAACTCGCGACCCCAACCTTGGCAAGGTTGTGCTCTACCAACTGAGCTATTCCCGCTTTACCGAACCTGCTGATTTACTTATTTATTTCCGTAAACCGTTGTGCCTTTCGATGCGTTGCATTCTACTGATTTCCTGAATCTAGTCAACACTATATTTGCATCTTTTTGACTGTTCGGTGAATTTTCAGTCATTTCGATCAACCTTCGCGCAAATCTGACCACGCAGCGCTCAAATATTGAAACATTGACCAGAAAGTCAGCACTGTTGCGATATATAATAAAGCGAATCCAAACCACTCTGCTTCAACAGTAGGACGCCATAATAACACAACCAGCGATCCCATTTGTGCGGTCGTCTTCACTTTTCCTATCCAAGAAACTGCAACACTATTACGCTTTCCTAATTCAGCCATCCATTCTCTTAGTGAAGAGATGATAATTTCACGAGCAATCATGGTTGCTGCGGGTAAGGTTATCCACCATTCATGATAGTATTCAGTAATTAAAACAAGTGCTGTTGCAACCATTACTTTATCTGCTACTGGGTCAAGAAAAGCCCCGAAGCGAGTAGTTTGTTTCCATCTACGTGCTAAAAAACCATCAAACCAGTCAGTTGCAGCTGCTACCATAAAAATAATAGCGCAGACTAATGGAGCATCTTTGAATGGTAAATAAAACACCAAAACAAAGAATGGGATTAGTGCGACACGAAATAGAGTTAGCCAAGTTGGGATATTTAGTTGCATAGCGTTCTACACGACCTAGAAAAGTGAGAGTTATTAATATGGTGCATCAATACACTTAGTGTTTCAACGCATTAAAAATTTTTTCTGCTAATGCAGTCGAAATTGTGGGGACTTTCGCAATTTCTTCAACACTTGCGTCTCGCAAAGCTTGTAGCCCTCCCATATATTTCAACAACATTTGACGGCGCTTAGGCCCTACACCTTCAATAGACTCTAACGAGCTGGTATTTTTAACTTTTGCTCTACGTTGACGGTGCCCTGTTATTGCATGACGATGCGATTCGTCACGAATATGTTGGATCAAATGCAACGCAGGTGAATCAGAAGGTAATGCCATTCCTTCACCTTCAGGCACAAAAAACAAGGTTTCAAGCCCTGCTTTACGATCACTCCCTTTTGCGACACCTATTAATTTCGGGTGTGATTTGTCCCAATCAACATCAAGAGAATCAAATACCTCTATTGCTTGTGCTAATTGCCCTTTACCACCATCGATAAAGATAATATCTGGAACCTTAGTCTCTTCTAATGATTTACCATAACGTCGAGTGAGCACTTGATTCATCGCCGCATAATCATCACCAGGAGTAATACCACTGATATTATAGCGCCTATATTCAGATTTTAATGGGCCGTTCATGTCAAATACTACACATGAAGCCACAGTTTGCTCTCCCATAGTGTGACTAATATCAAAACATTCCATTCGTTTTATCTCTTTCATATCAAGAAGAGACATCAACGAGGTATAACGTTGTGAAATTGTCGATTGCTCGACTTGTTTTGAAGCCAATGCTGTTGCTGCGTTTGTTCTCGCCAATTTTAAATAACGAGCTCTATCACCACGCGGTTTTGTTTGAATTTGAATTTTTCGCCCCGCTATTGAAGAAATAGACTCAGAAAGAATGGCTTTATCTTCTAAATCAAAATCGAGCAAGATTTCAGTCGGTAAAGTTCGAATTGCACTACCTTGTAAATAAAACTGACCAATAAAAGTTTGAACAACTTCATCGATTGAGGTATTCGCAGGAACTTTAGGAAAATAACTCCGACTTCCTAACACTTTACCTTGACGGAAAAAGAGGACATAAACACAAGCAATAGCACCATTAAAAGCAACACTGATCACATCAAGATCATCACCAATATTGGCGACAAATTGTTTTTCGGTCACTTGTCTTACGGCTTGGATTTGATCACGAATGCGAGCGGCCTCTTCAAAACGTAATTCTTGGCTGGCTTCTTCCATACGTTTAACCAATCCGTCAATAACTTGCGTATCATCACCTGAAAGGAAAAGTCGCACATAATTAACTTGTTGGGCATATTCTTCATCAGAGACGTAGCCTTTTACACAAGGTGCAAGACAACGACCAATTTGATATTGCAAACAAGGTCTTGAACGATTGCGATAAACACTATCTTCGCATTGACGAATAGGAAACAATTTTTGCATTAATGCCAATGTTTCTCTTACTGCAAAAGAGTTAGGGAAAGGTCCAAAATATTCCCCTTTGGCATGTTTTGCACCACGGTAACTAGCAAGTCTAGGGTGTTTATCACCACTTAAATAAATATAAGGATAGGATTTATCATCGCGTAACAACACATTATAGCGAGGTTGATAACGTTGGATGTAGCTATGTTCAAGCAATAAAGCTTCCGTTTCTGTATGGGTGATCGTGACATCAATATTTGCGATGCACTTCACTAAAGCTTCAGTCTTACGGCTATTTACTTGTGTACGGAAATAGCTTGAAAGCCTTTTTTTCAGATCTTTAGCTTTGCCAACATAGATTACTGTGTCTGTCGCATCGTACATCCGATAAACACCCGGTTTATCAGTGACTCGGCTTAAGAATGCTTTGGCGTCAAATTTGTCTTCCACTTTGTAAATGACTCTCTATCTCAATTAACCCATAGCGTATTGCTATATGTGTTAATTCTACATCACCTGAGATTTTAAGTTTACTAAACATTCGGTAACGATAGCTATTTACCGTTTTTGTATTAATATTCAGCTCACTTGCGATTTGTGAGATTTTTTTTCCTCTAATGATCATCGACATAATCTGCAATTCTCTTTCTGAAAGGTGATGTAACGGATTTAATTCTTGCTGTAATTTTGTTAGTGCGATTTCCATCGCTAACTCTTGGCTTATATACCGTTGACCGATACAAACTTGTCGGATAGCTTGCAGAATATTTTCACAAGAAGTATCAATAACAATAAAACCTTCAATACCCAATTGAAGAAGTGTTATTGATAATATAGAGTCTATTTTTGGTGAAATAACAATGATTTTAATTGATAAAGATGATCGCTTTATTCTTTTTATAGAATCAATTAATGAGAGTGATGGTACTGAATAAATAATAATAAGATTAACCGAAAATTGTCGACAATAACGAAATGCATCACTTTCATCATTCATCACCTTTCGGACATTGATTTTTTTAATCTGACTAAGAAGTGTTTTTATTCCCAAGCTAAATATTTCAACTTGACTTATTATCAATGTATTTATCAATAACACGCTCCTTTTAAATCAAGACATAACAAAAAAACATTAGGTAACTTATCATAAATTTTAAAGAAAACATCATACTATAATAAAAAACAGCAACCCACTTCTTTCTTAGCATTAATTAATATTTATTTAATAAAACCCATTCATAAAAAAAGACTCATATATAAAAGAGTCTTTTAAAATTTAAAAATACAAAAAACCAATAAATAAAATATTATTTATTGAACATATTCATAATATCTTGTTCTGTTAGCATTGGTGTTTTTTCTATAAAATTATAATAAGGAGGTTTGCTATCTATATAAATTTGCATTGTTAGTTTGCTTTCTTTTGCATCAGGGAATAATCCTGCTGATACATAGTAAGTATTGGTTTCTTTTAGATGGTAAAAAAGATGAGAACCACAATGCTTACAAAATGCCCGCTCTCCCCATAAAGATGAATCATAGCGTGTTATATTTTCTTCACCTTCAATCTTCAAATCTGATTTGCAATCAATTGAAAAACCTGGACCACCATTCCAACGCAAACACATACTGCAATGACAAACACTGAGCGCAGATATATCTTGTGCTGTTGATAATTTAACTTTGCCGCATAAACATTGACCTTGATGCATTATGGTTCTCCTTTTCGTAAAATCATGCACTAACCATTTAAGATTATATGCATGATTTAATTACTAAAATAAACACATGGTAAGCTAAAATATTACTTACACATTTGTATTGTTAGTTTGTTTTTTCGGTGGTAATGGTGAGAAATACCCGATTAATAAAATCAGTATTGCAACACCAATAAAGGCCAATGCTCTTAGCAATCCACTACTTAATGATGTATCAATTAGGAAGAGTTTAGCAATAACCACAGCCAACAGTACACCACCAATAAACCATTGTGAGCGTGATTTCTTGCGTGTCGCCATTACCATAGTCACTAATGCTGTAATCGCCCAAATAATGGCTAATACTGTTTGGATCACTTTGGAATTAATGATTGCATAACTCGACCAATCAATATCTGTTGCAAAGACTAACCCTCTTAATAAAATACCGTTTGCCCACCAGAAAATCATCGCAGGAATAATGTAATTTAATAGAGGTAAGTTATTTTGTAATAATGCTTGATACTTAGGTGACTGTTTTATTACTGAAATAAATTTATAGCCAACCCATATTCCAATAACACCCATTAGATCCATCAAGTTAAATAATGGAATATATTTAATTCCACTTTCAGTACCGTTATTAAAGTTTGCAAAGATTAAAGAAAGTGCCAGTAAGCCTAAAACAGGTGAAGTAACTAGCCAATAGGTATTTTGATATTCTTTAATCCAATTAACTCTCATTGCTAGCATATAGCTTATTGCGATAAATAAACTTATAGCAAAAATGACGCTAGCAAAATGTAAGCTCACATAAAGGTACGTAACATCCATTAACCAAATAATTTCAGTTAATAAGAAAATACCAATAAAGACAAGATGCATACCATGGATCAATGCTTTTTTGATCCTTTGCTTCGGCAATAACGTATTTGCTTTAAGCAAATAGAAACCGCTCGCAAAAATTGCAACCCAGATAATCGCACTGAACCAATTATCAATTAGCGAACCTGCAAGATAGATGTACACCAACATAATAAGTGCTGACATCGGCCATAATAAAATAGAGCAACTTGCCAACTCAGAAAATTGGGTTTTCTTACCCGCAAAGAACATGCCCCAACAACTAATAAGAATAAATGCAAAGGTAATGGATTTTACCTCTGGGTAGAGCCAATACTCGCCATATTCTTGTAAAAGTAAAACGCTATATCCCCAACTTACAACCGAGATAAATAGTGTTACATATCCAATAGTTTGACTATCAATATGAGTAAATTTAGCTCGATACCACAGTACTGCGACGGCAAATACAACAATCACTTGTGTTACAATCATTAGCCAATCGCCTAACAAAATAACAGGCATGTTAAATGATAGAACAAAGGAAACCGCAACTAAAATAGTCCCCGCAATAGCAGGTTTCTTTTGTTGCTGTAAAACAGAAAATGCAAGGATCATTACCCCTTCAATTGCCCATACAATTGATGTCCATTCAGCAGAGAATGCAAATGGTACGGCTAAAGTGGCAAAGGTGACAGAGAGCATAAAGAAGGCTATTGCCAGCAATTTACCCTCTTCGCGATAACGTTTAAGTGCAAACCAACTTAGTGCGAAATAAGCTAATCCATAAAGTGATGAAGCAATAGCAACACCATATGGCCATTCTGAGGCTAATCGATGTTGGAAGATAAAACCAATTAACGGCGTACCAAATAGTAATGTGGCATCAAAAGGAATATTAAGTTTCAGTTTATTTTTTAATGTTGAAAGTTCTGTTGCAACACCAAAAATCAACCAATTTGCAATTAAAAATAGCTGGCAAGGTAAATAATCGACATGAGTGTAATTTGGTATTGCCCATATAAAACCAATACCAAAAGTAAAAGCAAAACCAATAAGATTTAATAAACGCCAAACTTGCCAATGGCTGATAATAAGAATACCAATTGAAAGAATAAGATAATAGCTAAACAATGCAATATAATTGCCACTGCCCGTAGACAATAGAACAGGTGCTAAATAACCACCTAATGAAGCTAATACCGCTAAACTAATAGCTCGATGAATAACCGCCAAACTCACACTGACCAAGCAGATAAACACCATAATAGCGAGAGCGATGCCAATAGGAATAAAGTCATAAATTTTAGTCGCAGCAAAAATAGTAATATAAAGCCCACCAATACCGCCACCTTGTAAAATTAATGCATATATCAGGTTTTTCTTTCTAAGCCACCAGCCAATACCTAATAAGGCAAAACACCCTATTCCAGCCATCATTAAACGTGTTGACGCTGAGACAAGCTCATTTTCAATACTGTATTTAAGTAAATAAGACAGACCAAAAAAGAGCAATAACATCCCTATTTTTGCCAGCGGATTTCCTGTTACTACCCAATTCCAAATAAGCCCCAAAATCGATTTTTGTTGACGTTTTGGTCGAGGATTTAAATTAGGTCTATATTGCGATGCAGGTCTATTTACTTGAGGTGTAGCATTCCCTAAATGACCTGTTTCAGATCCCGTAAGGCTAGCACTTGCCACATTCGTGCTATTCTCCACAAGCGACTCTGATGTTGATTCAGAATATGTTTGCTTCGCCTCTTTTTGATAATGACGAGCAAAACGGCTTGTTGCTACCTTAGGTTGATAAGACTCAGGCTCTTTAGGTGTAGGGACTGTTGATATTTCTGGCTTATTAGGTTGTTTGTTTTCAGGGTTAATATCATTAACCATAGAAGATTGAACAACTGGATTTTCTTCTTTAGGAGAAACTTTATTAAATGTCGTTTCTTGTGATGCTTGTGCGCGTTGATATGCTGGCGTTTCTTTATTCTCCGCCATTATTTGCACATGCTCTGTTGTATTAGTAGGGTCAACTGTTTTAGGGTCAACCGTTTTGGGTTGATAAGTTGAAACGGTTGAAACGGTTGAAACGGTTGGTTGAGGCTCTCTTTTTATATCATGAGATAAATCCTTAACTTCGCTTTTCTGAGCATCAAGATCTGTGCGAATATCCGCAGCATTATCTTTATTTAATAACTTAAATAATTTCTCTTGTTGCTCAGAAAACTTTTCTTCAAGCTGTTTAATTCGATGCAACAATGAGTTGCTATTTGTATAAGCGTGGTATTGCCAATACAAAGATACTACGACAAATATTGTAACAATGAGCGCCAAAAAGTCGTCCATAAACCTAATCCTTTTGCATTAAGCATCACATGATTTTGATCTCTTAACCTTAGTTATACTTTAATTTTCACAGATTTATCTTAGTTTATTCCTAAATAACCTATTTCGAGAACTCTTGATTTAAACCTAGCACATAATTTCGAAAAAAAGGTATGATCGATAACCTATCTTAATCTTCCATTTATATCGCAAAACACACTCATAATATGAAATTAAATGACGAACTAACTAATGCTATCGCTTCTGTCACAGAAGCCGCAGCTATTGCAGCAATGCCTTGGATTGGAAAACAAAATAAGAACGCAGCAGACGATGCAGCAGTCAGTGCCATGCGTGAACGTTTAAATAGCCTAAATATCAATGGTGAAATTGTCATTGGTGAAGGTGAAATAGATGAAGCACCTATGCTCTATATTGGTGAGAAAGTCGGTAATGGGAAAGGTGATAAAATAGAAATCGCAGTTGACCCAATTGATGGTACTCGTATGGTAGCAACGGGCGAAAATAATTCCCTAGCAATTTTAGCCGCTGGCTTTGAGGGTAGTTTTTTACAAGCTCCCGATATGTATATGGAAAAATTAATTGTTGGGAAGCAAGCTGCGGGTGTGATTGACCTTAACCATTGTCTCGAATATAACCTTGATGCTATTGCACAAACATTAAATAAATCTATTGAGCAATTAACGCTCGCTATTTTAGATAAACCGCGTCACCACGATATTATTAAAGATCTACGCGCTAAAGGCATTAATGTTATTACACTTCCTGACGGTGATGTTTTAGCCTCTTTATATGCCACAATGCCTAATAACAGTATTGATGTTATGTACGGTATTGGTGGAGCACCTGAAGGCGTTATTAGTGCCGCTATTGCTAAGGCATTGGGCGGAGATATGCAAGCACGCTTAATTACTCGTGATATTGCCAAAGGAAATAGTGCAGAAAATAGAGAATATGCTGTTTCTGAAATTGCTCGTTGTCATAAAATGGGTACTGATGTAAATATCAAACTGTCATTAGACACATTAGTTCGTAACCAAGATGTTATGTTTGCAGCAACCGCAATTACTGCCGGTGATTTCTTATCGGGTGTTAATCAACAAACCCAATACCTACAAACACACTCTTTAGTGATTAATGGATCAACGCATTCATTACGTTATATTGAGAATTACCATTTACGTTAATACCTTAATTTGTCTTTTTTCCTTGAGACATAAAAAAAGCGGCACTCGATTAAAGTGCCGCTAAATTTATTTCAAGGGGTATATTTATTGTTATTTATTCACTTCAGATTTAAGCCAATAAATTGGCTGGATTCTCAACACATAATTTCTTGATAATAGATTTATCAATGCCACGTTGAGCCAATAATGAAAGGAATACATTAGGAACAAAGCCCCAACCATTACCTCCATTTTTTGCCCACATCTGTTTTAAAAACACATCATGGCTTAATACGATTTGGCTACCATAGCCTCTTTCAATTAAGGTTGCGACAGCTTCTACGGTATCCATAACACTTGGTGCTGCCCCTTCTTTAGGGAAAGAGATATCAAGACCAATCATATCGAACTCAAGCCAAACACCACGATCTAGCATTTTGCATTGATAATCAAAATCTTTACCTGATGGATCAGAGTGTGCCAATGAAATCTTAGCGGGATTACATCCCATTTCAGTTAATAGAATATCTAAAACTTCATCACCACGACGTTGCCAACCCGGCATATGAATATTCATCGATGCATGAGGATTACTATTTTGTGCAATAGCAGCCGCTCTTAAGCTATTTTTCTCACCATCTGTAAAGAAAGGAGAAACACCAATTTCACCAATCATACCAGCACGAATATCAGTACCATCGATACCTACATTTAATTCATCATCAATGATTTTTGCCATTGCATCAATATCATCAGCCAGTCGTTCTCCTTCAAACTTCTCAATATAAAGCCCAGAAGAAGCCACAACGTTAATACCTGTTATTTCTGCAACTTGTCTTAGTTTTCTAATATCACGTCCAATAGATGAAGAGCCAGTTGCATCAACAATTGTTCTTCCACCTAACTCTTTGAAGTTATTTAATTCAAAAATAACATCTTCGATTGGTTTTTTATCCATATTATCGCAACAGCAATATGGATCGTATTTAAGTCCCCACTGAATATCTGCACTCACTTTTTTATCAACTAACACATGCGAGAATTCATAAAAAGGTTCATCAACAACACCTGAGAGATCATTAAAGAGGTGTTCATGGGGCAATGTTAACCCCATATCTTCTTTTTTCACGGGGCCAGTTACGGTTTGAATATAACCTTTCATTACGATACTCCTACGCTTTTGCTGACTTAGTGGCTCTGAATTCAGGGATTGTGGTTACAATCGCACCTACTAACGCAAATAATGTACCGATGATTGTCACTAAATAAACAGTATTGCCTAATGAAGGTAATAATAAGTCAATTAATACAGAACCTAATAATTGACCCGCTGTTGAAGCAACACCTAACATCAGTAAGCCTAAACCACGAACTAAAATAGCCATTAATGCGATAGACATGAGTCCTAAAGGACCGCCTAAATACATCCACCAAGTACCTGGTAATTCAAGAGTGATATGACCTAATGCCATACGAACAATAAGAGCAATGGTTAAAACGGTGAAGCCAACGATAAAGTTCCAAGTGATAGACACCATCATAGAACCTGTTGCTTCTGCAACTTTAGAGTTACCTGCTGGCTGCCAACCGGCTAATAAACCTGCAAGGAAAGGTAAGATTGCTAAATAAATAAATGAGGTTGAGTGCCATTGTGGAGAAACCACAAATAAAGTTGCAACAACGGCTAACACTGCACCTAATACACGATATGGCGTGAAGTATTTTTTCTCATCTACGCCAACACCAAAGCGGTCACATAATAGACCTGATAATAAGAGTGCTGAGATTAATGCTGTTTGGAATGTTGCAATCCCTAATGCGCTCGCAGAAGCCCCTTCAGAGAAAACAACCATTGCACCACAAAGACCCGCAAACCAGTTCCATAATGGAATTTTGCGCGTTTTAATTAAACTTGGAATTGAAGCAAATTGCTGGCGATACTGTTTTTTCGACATGATGATAAAAAACATCACCACTAAACCACTGGCAAAAGAGATAACGGCGCTGGCGTTACCATCTTTTAAAACATGCCCTAACTGCCCATTCACCGCAGACTGCATTGGTGATAGCATACCTGCTAACACAGTTGCTAACATCAGCAATGGTGTTGATAAATTTTTTGTACTCATAAGATGTTCCTTTTGGATTATTGGCTATGAGTGATTTCTTTTTTTATTTTTCAAGTAATCGGTTTTTTATTAGCGCAGAGCGGCAACTCTGCGCTTTTTTACTTTTTATGACAGTTATTCTTAATTCAAATTAACGGGCGATTTGTTTAAGAATGTTGACCCACATATCTGCATAATGAGGCCATGCTAAAAACTCTTTGCTACCCCAGTGAGGAGAACAGTCACTCATAAAGCAGCCTGTTTTTCCTTTTTCGAACTGACCAAATACCAGTAATGGATCTTCACCAATATTTAATACCGTTTCTGTATTCTCTTTAGCTGAAACTTTGTTATAGCCAAGGAACATTGGCCACTCACCAAAACCTTTTACTGATGCATGCTCAGCATTCACAGCACTTGCAAATACACCTTCAGGGGCTTCAACGCGATCATCACCATCCAGCATTTCAACAGGCAGAACTTCTGCAAGTAATGTATTTTTGTAGTTTGCTTTAGCTTCAATACCCATAAATGACAGGTAACCACCAATCATTAATAAGCCACCGCCATTAACCACAAATTCTTTAATTAACCCTAATGCGTTAGGAATAACTTTCATGTTATAGAAAGTATCGTTTTGCAGAAGGAACGTATTTGCACCAATGTCACTAATAACAATGACATCGTATTTAGCCAATGCTTCGGCTGTTTGTGGGAATGCAACCTGAACGGTATGAGCAGGCATATAATCAACTTCAACACCCTTTTCTCTTAAGCAACTTAATAAGAACGTCGAACCTTCTTCATATTTGCTGGAAGTGAAACTGTCGTAGCCTTTGGAGTGGATCATATGAATGTGCCATGACTCACCAATAAATAAGATTTTCATTTTTATTCCTCTTTCAAAAAAGATTATTTATTCAGGGGATTGGGTGACAATCTGTGAATATGTTGTTTGATTGATGCGATGCATGACATTAATATCTTCAGGCATTTCTGAAGCATTACTCGTCTCAACAGCTAATGATGAAAAAGCTGATGCATAGCGTAACGCATAAGAAAACTGCTTTCCTTTTGCCAACGAGGCAGCGAGCGCACCATTAAAAGCATCACCTGCCCCTGCTGTATTTTTTACCACTGCCGGATATGCCGGCGAGTAAATATACTTATATCCGTCATAAGCTAACGAACCTTTACTACCTAGCGTAATAACCACCTTATTTACGCCTTGTTGATAAATAGAAACTGCAGCATTTTTTGCAGATTCTAAATCGAGCACTTCTATTCCAGATAATAAACTTGCTTCCGTTTCATTAGGTGTTAATACATCTATCATTGGAAGTAATTCATTAACTATTTTGTTATACGGTGCTGGATTAAGAATAATAGGAATATTATTCTCGTTTCCAATAGCAATAATTTCTTTTAATGCTTCAATATTCGTTTCTAATTGTAGTAAAATGATATCTGCATCAATAATTTTATCTTTCTGTATTTTTACTTCATCAGCAGAAATATCCATATTTGAACCAGAGTAAATAGAAATAATATTCTCTCCACTCTCTTCCGAAACAAAAATAGAAGCTGTTCCTGTTTGGTAATTTTCAGTTTGATATATCGTTGATGTTTTTATTCTTGATGACGATATAAAATTAACTGCATAATCACTAAATTGATCAGTGCCTATCTTAGTAATAAAATGGACCTGCGCATCGGCATAACTCGCAGCCAGTGCTTGGTTACAGCCTTTACCTCCCGGTGAGAAGATAAATTTATTCGATAATAAGGATTCCCCGGCTTCTGGCAATCTAGGAAGATAGCTAATCATATCAACATTAAATGAACCCAGTACGCACACCTTATTTATTGCTGTCTTGTTTGCTAAATCGTTTTTATCAATTTGATCATTACATTCCAAAAATTGTATAATTTCTTTCTTAGCTACTTTGTCTAATGTTTCAAATTCTATAAAAGCGCCACCGTGGCATCTTTTTATAATTCCCTTTTCTGCTAATGTATTTAAATCTGATCGTATTGTTTCTTTGGTAACATCAAGTTCTTTAGCCAAAACAGAAACTTTTACTGCACCATTACCCTTGATCAGATTAATTATTTTCTTATGACGTTCTGCTTTCATTTAATGTTACCTCTATGGCAACAACTTTAGTTTATTAGTTGTTATGGGATTGTGATTACAATCATATGTTATTTATTAAAAGCAAAAAAAAGCAGAAATACAAAAATAAAAAACAAAAATAAACAGAAATAAACAATGATAATCGTAAGATTATTTAATAAATAAATTTGAGGTTTATTCTTTTTTTATAAAAAATAGAATCATTAAATAACGTAACGTTAACTTATTTAGTATAAATAAATTTAATATTAGTTTTTAACTATCCACAGAGAATAATATTAAAATTCCACATGAAAGAATAAAATTTACTTTTATAAATAAGACATTACAAAAAAATCATTTTATATTTCTGTAAAATAACAGTAATAATGCTTAAATAAAATACAATCTAATTGAATCGAGCAATGCATTAATTATTTTTATCATCTTTAATTTTTAGTCCGTATTCACAATAAAGAAATTCTAATCATTAAATACCAAGGAAAACGATACCCACTTACCAAAGAACGCAAATTACTTAAGTAATGCAAAAGCAATGCTTAAAACACACTCAGTTTTCATCTTTCATTTTTGTGATCCAAGTAACATTTAGTTAGATAAAAATGCCATCAACTTTGTCTATTTAGTTCATCTGTAAGTCAATCTTTGAGTTCATATTGTAAATCAAGAATGGTTTTTATCTATTTTCTATACTATCTATAAATATGATTTGTTTTTTTAACCACTTCATTCACAGTAATTACATCCAGAATAAGAATAAATGCAGATAATAACTTCAATAAAAATAAATATATCGATATTTTAAACCTTTTATTTTTGTCAAAAAGTCTTTTCATCAGAAACATTTTGACATACTTCTTTCCTCGCACTTTGCCTATTTTATATTTAAGTTTATTCATATCGTCAGACACAACATAAACTCCTGACAAAAAACACAACGAAAAATAAGGATATGTCAATGAAAATAAAATCACTTATCGCAATCTCATTATTAAGCGCTAGCTTTTCTCTTTTTGCCGCAGAGAGTTCAACATCATCTACCAATATTCAAGCTCAAAGCGTTATTCAGGCTCAAAAAGAGCTGAATGACTATGAGAAAATCATGATAGAAAAAGTCTGGGTAACTACAGATGCGGTCGATGAAAAAGGTAATACAACAAGTTCAGATAATACACAAGTAAGCAATTATTTTGGCATTGCTGAATACTACCCGAATGGCACATTTATTATGTTTACACCAGAAGGTAAACAAAAAATGCAGGGCGACTGGTCAATGTCAGATGATGGTAAATTACGTACCTTAGTTGCCAAAGATACTGAAGGTAAAACACTATTCACCCGAGATGTAGAAAATATCACAGTTAAAAATGACGAGTATACCTATCGTATTTATCCAAATGCTGATGATCGTAATACCTATTTCGATATTATTCATCACGTTAAAAAATAAATTTAGTACGTTGTTTTACCTGCAAATTAACCCCACTCAATAAATAAATAAAAAAGGGTTACTTATTTTTATAAGTAACCCTCACTTTATTTTTATAACTGACTTATCATTTCACCTAGATCCGTCAGATAATTAAAATATGCTCTGAGATTGCCCTTCAATCCAATAAATCACTTTATGTGCTTCTTCTGGTGTAGGTACTTCCAATTTACTCAACATACGTTCCATTACTTTAGCCGGCACAGCTTCATTTCTTGCATTATTTTGCCTCAGCCATTGTGCATAAGGAACTTCAATATAAACCAAGGTGACTTTTGCATTATAACGATAAAACAAAGAGATAAGTTGATCTCGCATTTTTCGCGTAATATTGGTGGCATTCCAAACAAAAGGTTTATGCTCTCGTAAATAAATACGGGCTTGCTCTTTTGCTTGCTGTGCTATCCAACCATTAGCATCCCTATTATCAGGTTTAATATTATGCTGGCGACGGAGATCATCTAAACTCACAATCGGAATATCTGCACAATGTTGGCGAATAAAGGTATCTTTTCCCATACCCGGTAATCCACATAACACCGTAACCTCACTACCCTTTTCAGGATAAGGCTCATAATTACAATCTGTACTATTCTCTGTATAAAAATAGTGAAAACGAGCATTATCTGAAGGGAATGGAGCGACTTTACGCCAACAATTTAGCTCTTCACAATAAAGTGTAAATAATGCAATTTTATCAAAAAGTGCCTGCTCATCTTCACAATCTCGCCCTAAAACATCAGCTTTAGCCAATAATGCCAATAAATAGCAATCTACTCTTAATGATGCAGCAAGCAGTGCTTTTTTAGGGTCAGGTTTATCCATCACCCACAGCGGTAACCCATGAAAACGAACTAAAGCCGCGATCTGCTCTCTATCTGCAAAACTTAAAGGCACTTTTTCATATAGAAAAAGACGCGTTGTTAATTCACCTTTGCGTGCATGACCCGGTGAAACAATCCGTCCCTCTTCTTCTCGTGTTGTAGAACGTTTTTCTACATCATGAAGAAGTGCCGAGATCCATAAAATTTGCTGCTCTCTTTCAGTTAATGTTTTATATTCTGGCAATGATTTAACTGAATTGATTACTCTTTGTGTATGTACCGCCACATCACCTTCTGCATGATGAATAGGATCTTGTATAACACCTGCCATATCACTAATTTCATCATACAGTTCACAAAGGTGTTCCCATGACATTTCAGTGTGTAATTTCTTATGAAGCATCATTGAAACTCCTGTGTTTTTTCCCAAATTAAAGGGGCTCGTCGCCAATTTTTTTTCCAATGAACATCTGTTTTAACATGGTCTTTTCTAACATATTTAAAAACACGATGTGAAAAATCATCTAAAGAAAACGACTGAGCATCTCGTGTAACAATGCCTTCCATTGGGCTTGGTTTTTGCGTTAAAACATCTTGTGATTGAAAAAAACTTGCCTGCTTCGCTTGTGAAACAATCATATTTTCAAAATCATTTTTATCCTGACATTCCGGCAGTTTAATTTCTGGCACAGTTGGCAGATCAAAAAGAGAAGCATAAAACTGCACTTCTTCCCAACTTAGCCATTTATCTTTATAACGAACCGCAAACACATAGAAATATTCTTCTAAGTGTGCATATTCAATAGAATGAATGGCATATAGATTTTCACCGAAAATATCTAACTCACCTAAATCGTTTTTTATCATTAGCCAACGTTGACGCAATTGAGATGTCCACGCTGATTGAGTCGGAGTTGCATGCGAGCGTGCAAAAACACCCATTTTATTTAGGCAATTATTTTCTCCATCCAGTTTTTCTGTATGGATAAGTTGTTTTATTTGGCAAATATCCTGCCACCATTGCGCATTTATACGATCGTCGTTTGTTGTGCCTGGTGAAAAAGGATAGTGATAGGTTCTATCATATTTTTGTGATTGATTATTCATTATTTAATACTCATTAAGTAACAGAAGTTCTACCAAATTTAAAGCGAAATTCGGTAAGTTAATTTTTCTGTATTTGCACTATTCCTTCAGTGCCTCAATGCGTATTACATAACAACGACCTAAATAATCAAAAGAGAGAGGAAAATAAATTTAGACAGATACTACCTGTAAGTTTTCCAAAGAGCTAGAAAATTAATGTTATTTATTTTTTTGGTTAAGACTTATTAAAAAATGACAAAAATAAGCGTTACTGGGGATATTGGATAATATTTTCAGAATTAATCAGATTTTCAGGAAAAATAAGTGGGTTATCTGAAATAAATGGCATATCTAATTTTCGAGTACCAGTAGAAATAGAAACCCCTGCTTTTAACCATGCAGTAGCAACTAGTTCAGTGCAATAAACACCTTGCCCCGGTTGAATACTAAAATTTTCACCTACTCGTTCTAATGCAGTTTGCACCGCAATCTTTCTTGCTTCTTCACTTCCTTTCACTTGGTAAAAGCGAACTGAATTAGGCTTTGCTCGACTAATGAAAAATTCAAGACTATCCACAGTAACACCATCTTTTATATTACTATGTTCACTGGGTGTAGAATGGATCACTTGAATACCATTATCAGAGATCCACAGCATACCTACGTGGCTAAACCCGCTTTTATCAACTTGTTTAATTATCTCACTAATAACTTCATCCCCATCCCGAAAAACTAAATCACCATTTCTTAAGTCATGAGGTAAAGCGAGTGCATAAAATGCACCCGCTAAGAATAAAGCTACAATATTAAATATGCGAACAATCACTTAAAGGCAACTTTCCATTTACCATCAACATTAATCATTTCTTGTGCTTTTGTTTTTTCAACACCATCTTTTAAGACTGTTTTTAATGTCACAATTGCGCTCTTTTTATCTTCGCTATATTCAACGCTAACAATTTCTACCTTGCTTAAACCGCCTTGCTCTTTAACTTGTTTCCCTGTTTCCGCAACAATCATTTTAAATTTGCTATTAAATTGCTCAACTCTTGGATCTTTTTCCATTTCACCTAAATGGATTAATGCTATTGCTTTATCCCCATTTCCTTCTGCAATTGCTTCGACAAATGCAACAGCAGCTTGCCCTGGATCATCTGTTTTATCACCACAAGCTGATAATGCCATAACTGTAAATATTAAAAACAGAGAACCCACAATTTTCTTTAACATAATTCACCATCACCATAAAAAGTTATTTTGACCAAAAAAATCTTATATAAAATATTTCCTATATTAAAATATAAGATAGCAAATACATTATTTAAAATTAATTCAATAAAGAGAGCTAACTTAGCCTTTCCTATCGATAAATTATACGTGATAAAAATAAATTTCGGCATATTTTTATATCACTCGTTATTTGCAGGTAGAGATTAAATGAAGTTTAATTAGTTTTGCAACGTATCATAAAAAGAGTAACTCTAATTATCACAAGGATCTTACTAGTTACACAATGAAAATAATTTATCTTTTATCCTTTATAATCAATAGATAAAGAAAAAGTTATCTCTTTTTAAATCTTTAACTTTCTTTTTAAGAAGATAATTAAGGGCAAACATTAATAAGAATAAATTTTATTACTTTTATAATAACCCTAAAATAAAATTATTCTCTATTTATTGCTGTAACTACTTTAATTTTTGCTAAATATAATGCATTTCACCTTAATTTATCTAATTAACAAACATCATTTAAATTAATATTTCATAGAAAGTATCAATTTAATATTACAAATAACAACATTACAACAATCAAACAGACTAAAAAACAATTCTATTTGTTTTCACAATATGTCATCACGTATTATTGCCTAATATTTAGGTGATTTGCCTATAACACATTACGAAAAAATACAAATAAACACTAGAAAAATTGTGATCACATACACCTTTTTGCATCATTAATGCTATTTAAGACAAATAGAAACTGCTTTTTTATCAACAAATAGGTAATCTAGCGGTCTGATTTCGATGACCAAACATGAATAGTTAAAAGGATATTTTATGTTTACTTCACAGCTCATGCTGGTCGGTTATGTGTTGTTGGTAAGTCCTTGTGGAAATGATTCTTGTGATGCAGTTCCTGTTACAGAAACAATTTATACTAAAGATGAATGCACAACACGACTTAACTACTTAAAACAAAAAAGACCGGACCTTATTATTTTCTGTGGAGAAGTCTTGAGAGATCCTGAAGTTACTGATGAAAACCCTTATCTCACCCCACCAGATAGTGCAGATGACGTTTTCAAAATTAAATAATTAATTTATTCTTAATTTTATGATTAAGATAAAATACAATTTAATTTGTTTTCTTTTTACGATATACTCTTTGTACTTGAATATGTAAGGACACGTATTAGGAGTCACTAATGTCTATTGCGAAACGTACCAAAGATAAACGCATTGCGTTAGGTTTAACACAATCAGAACTTGCTACTTTAGCGAGTACAACACAGCAATCCATAGAACAGCTAGAAAGTGGTAAAACTAAACGTCCCCGTTTTTTACCTGAATTAGCAAAAGCACTAAATTGTGATTTAGCTTGGCTACTTGAAGGTGAAGAACAAACCAATGCGAATTCTGAAATTCCACCAGAGAATGAATGGCAACCAGTGAGTGAATGGGATAGTAATACCCCTTTAGGTGCTGATGAAGTGGAAATTCCCTATTTTAAAAGTATCGAACTCGCAGCAGGTGACGGTTGTTGTACTAACGAAGATCATAATGGATATAAATTGAGATTTTCAAAAAGCACATTACGCCGTTATGGCGCATCTTCTCAGAACGTTATTTGCTTTTCTGTTTATGGCGATAGTATGTCACCTGTTATTCCAAATGGTTCAACGGTCACTGTCGATACAGGTAACACACGTATTGTTGATGGTGGTATTTATGCTATCGAACAAGATGCCTTGTTTAGAATAAAACTGCTCTATCGTCAACCGGGCGGTAAATTGATTATACGTAGCTATAATAAAGACGAATTTCCTGATGAATCAGCAGAAACTGATTCTGTAAAAATTATGGGTCGCATTATTCATTGGTCAGTAATGGCTTGGTAATCAATAAGTAAGACAATAATTTCATAGTATTGAGTTTTCAGTAACAACTTGTCCTTTAGACAATAAAACCGTTTTATCTGCTAACGCTCTGATTTCACGAGGCTCATGAGTAACCATGATCATCGTTATTTCCTTAGATTTTAAGGAATCAATTAAATCCCAAAGCTGATAACGTGTTTCCCAATCCAAACTCGAAAAAGGTTCATCCAGTAGTAAAAGTTTGGGTTGGCTAATAAGAGCTCTCGCCAATGCAACGCGCTGTTGCTCTCCTCCTGAAATTTGATGAGGATAACGTGTAGCGAGATGTGCAATTCCCATTTGCTCTAATATCGCCTTTTCTCTCTCCTTGCTTCGTTTCTGTTTTGCACCATATTGCGCTAACCATAAATTTTGTGTCACTGTCATAAACGGAAATAAATATAGCCGTTGATTTAAATATCGACAAGAACGTAACCACACTGGCTGTTCATTGATATTTTTATCTGCAAGGTAGATATCGCCAGAGTATGAAGTATATCCAGCAATTGCATTTAAAAGCGTTGTTTTACCACTTCCAGATGTGCCACTTATTCCTAAACATGTTCCTTTTTCTACGTTCAGCGAAACATCCTTTAATATGCCCGTTGTTAATGAACGAATTTCTAACATGATCTTTTCCTTTCTCGCTGCAAACGATGTAACGCAAATAATAAAGTAATCGCGATAGCGATAAGAACAAGAGCACAACCTATCGCCAGAGTGAAGTCTCCGCTAGCGATATTTAAATAAATTGCCATAGGTAACGTTTCTGTTTTTAATCTTGTTGCACCAGCTAACATTAACGTAGCGCCAAATTCACCTAAGGCTCGAGAAAACGCAATAATACTTCCACTCATTAAAGCAGGCCAACACAGTGGGATCTCTATCAGAAAAAATGTTTTTGTTGGCGTTAATCCTAGATTTTGTGCAGTTTGAATATAAGCAGGATCAACAGACTTAAAAGCAGAGAGACTATTTCTCATAATAATCGCACTAGCGACATAAGTTTGAGCAATAATAATACCTAGTGGTGAAAAAAGAGAGCGAGATAACTCAGGAAAAACTCCTGTTAAAGGCCCCTGATTTCCTAACAATAATAATAATCCGATACCAATAACTAATGGAGGAGTCACCAAGGGTAAATCTAATAATGCATCAATAAAACGATGTCCTCTAAAAGGAATTCTTGCCATCGCCCATGCAGCAGGCACACCTAGGATAATAGCCAGACATAAAGAAGTTAACGCTGTACTAAGTGACATACCAATAGCAAAATGGAATTCAGGATCGGTAATAACTTGCCTTAATTCAACATAAGAAAGCTGACATATTAATGCAATGAGCGATCCTAAGATCAGAAATAACAATAAAAAAAGTGGAATTAATGCCCATCGAAACACGTTATTTCCTTTTTTAAGATAGATATTTATTTTGCTGTAATAATGAAAAAAGCCACCAGTGAGTTGGTGGCGAAAAAACACAATTTATGTGAGAAAAAAATCTATGGTTTCGAAATTACAGGAAGAAAACCATAATCAGTAAAAGCCTTTATCCCTTCAGCTCGAGTAAAATAATCAGCAAGTAATTGTGCTTCTTTTGGATTTGCTGATGTTTTTAAAACAGCAAGTGTTGCCACTTCTTCTGGACTGCCTTCAGGAACTGGAAGTAAAACAAGTTTATCTTGGTTTTTCATTGCATCTGCATATCCAATAATGGCGGCATCCACTTCCCCATTTAATAAATACATAAGCAATTGTTTAATCGTTGCAGTGCGCACAACAACTTTATCACGTAATTTATCACCTTGACCTGATGCATCAATGAGTTGATCGCCACTTTTGCCTAATGCGATAGCTTTAGCATCACCCATTCCTAGTTTTAATGAACTATTCGCCAGATCTTCTAGTGTTTTAATATCACCCACTTTATCTTTACGCACAGCAATAACTGGAATATGACGAACAATAGAATATTGATTAACAACTTGCCCTTCTTTATCTAACTTTTCCACATAATCTTGTGAACCAGGAAAGAATAAATCTCCCTGCTTAGTTAAATTAAAGCGAGTTAATATTTGACCTGAACCGCCATATTCAATAGTGACTTTATTTCCAGTCTCTTTTTCAAATACACTTACAACTTGCTCTACGGGTTGTTTTAACCCAGCTCCTGCATAAAGGTGAAGCTCTGCAGCAAATGTATTATGACAAATTAGTCCTAATGCTAGTCCCAAACCAGCAAGCAATTGGCGTTTCATAAAGTGGTGATCCTAATTATCGTTATATAATTTTTTATATAATGAATGATATAACTGTTTAAGGCAAGAGGCGCATATAAAAAAAGAGAAAAATGTTAACAACTTATCATTTTTATCTTTTTCTTTATGTGTAAGCTCTACAAAAGAAACTGATCAAAATAAATGCTTTAAATATTTTATTTTTATCAGAGATAGATAGATCTTAAAATAGTGTTTTTCCGACAAATCCTCGCTTTCACGAGGATTTTATGACTAATTATCTAACTCTAATAATGCCAGCGCAGTCACTTCATCAATCACAATATCAGTGGCATAACCTCCTTTTATCGCCCCTATTGTTGCCTGAATATTTTCCACACCACCAGCAATAAAAAGTCGCTGTGTTATTTGTCTTAATTGAGCAAGGCTTATTCCCATTATTCTGAGGTCAATATCAGAAACCAAAGGATTACCTTGCGCATCATAAAAACGCCCGCAAATTACGCCCACAGCACCCAAATCACGATATTGAGCCATCTCACTGCTCGTTAAAACCCCTGTTGTTACCAGAGGATTGTCATCACATGTATTACCCACAACAAACAGAGCTTTATTACACTGATTTAGCGCTGAAAAATTACGTCTAATAATAGGCTCCGCTTGAAGTTCCATTGCTAGGCGTGCGCTAGACACCACCGCAGGTACATGCAAATTAATACTGCACCCTGATAACTTGTTTGCGATTAACGCAGCTGCTTCGGTTGTTTTAAAATCAGGCTGTGGCGCTACTGCACCTATCATTTGTAGTACTGTGATGTTTTTTAATGATTTGGGTGGAAGGTAATTGCCTAACTTATAAATTGTTCGTCCCCAAGCAACACCTAAAATATCATCGTCATTAATTATCTGAGAAAGATACATCGCTCCTGCTTTCGCTAATCTTTCTCTGTTCATATTTAAAGTGTGTTGCGATTTATTCTTTTCTTCATCAGGTAAAATAAGCACATTATTAAGATCGAATTTTGCTTTTATTCTTATGGCATAATCAATCGTAGAAAATACTGATGAATCCAAGTTAATATTTACGAATCCTTTTTCTCTAGCTAGATGCAAATATTTCACTACAGTGACACGAGAAACACCCATTATATTTGCAACTTCACTTTGGCTGAGTCCGTCCTGATAGTAAAGCCATGCAGCATAGAGAACGGGATCATTATCAAATAAACTCGCGTTTTTTAGCGAATTATTATCCATTTTAAACCCCACAAATTTTTATAAATCTTATGACTAATTAGTTTATTTTATATTAGAGATATTATTGAAGATAAAAATACCGTTGGAAAAATTAAGCCTTATAACACAAATAGATACATTTCATTAATCTACCAATAATATCGGCACCCTGATATTTTTCTTTACTACAAGAACCTTATAATACGTAAAAAGCCCTTAATAATGCCGTAAACAGTTCGTATCGAGAAAGTTTTTTTTGAAAATACTGTTTTATTTCGCTAAAAATAAAAATATTAGCTTTAAGTTTTAAAAAGTTTTATTTTGATAAAATTAAAATCACCCAACCTTATTGTTACTATGAAAAATTAAATTAATTTTAAAAGGAAAAATAATGATAATTGCATACTCAACAGCACCAAATGAAACAATCGCTAATGAAATTGCTCACTACCTCATCAATGCGAAACTTGCTGCTTGTGTAAATTTAATACCAAAAGTTAAATCTATTTATCGTTGGAATAATGAAATTATTGAAGATAATGAGATACTTATGATGATAAAATCCGAAAAGAGCAAACAGCAAAACTTAATTGATACTCTTGTCGAAATACACCCTTATGATACTCCTGAAGTCATTATAATACCGATTGAAAATGGTTTTAAAGGTTATCTTAATTGGATCCATACATCATTAAATTAAAGCTATGTTAAATTTTTAGTGAGATCTTTTTTCTAATGTTTTTTCAAAAAAATGATAATAAATTGTAAATAAAGTCATCTTGTATCATCTCAATTATGAGACAAGTAACTTATTGTTAATGTTAAATTAAATTTCTTATTCTAAATTAATACAGGTATTTTAAATATACTTTATAATAAAGAAATTTTTAATTTCAACCAATAACAATACAGATGGTTAATTAAATAAGGGATATATAAATATTTATTTTATTGGCATGAATATATTTTAAATATATAGGTAAAATAGCCTTTAATGCTAAATTAATAAACTTACCAACAGTTTATTCTTTTTATTTTCTGTTATAATAAACAGGCTTTCTCTAAATTACATGAAAAAAGGAGTGAGTTGTGAAAACAAACAGAGTCGCAAGACGTATTTTAGGTTTACCTTATAATTTAAGTCGGTCTAAAAAGAAAGTGCGTTTTTCCATTATTGCCTCTACAAACGCTGAAAATGTACCTGCTGAGTTAAAAAACACAGCTAAAGTCTGTTTAAAACAGGATCTCAGAAAGAAAGCAGAGCATAAACGTATCTATATGAAGTTAACAGATGCTTATCCAGAATATCTTGTAAGCAATTAATATAGTCATATGCCAACGCTATTTAATAAATATTTTTGTATTTAGTTTTTATAATTAAAATATTAAAAATAGCATATCCCTTACATTACGTAAGGGATATTAGTTTTCTAGGCTAGTTTATTTTCCCACTATTTATAAAGCTCTTTTCTTATATTTATAAGTGCAACTTCTGCGATTGAAGGCTCAATTTCATCAGGCAATGTGCTTAATTGAAATGCATTCTCAATATTCTTGATAAGCGTTTTACTACGCTCTAATAATTCATCATAACTAAACTGACCGGCTTTAATTGCTAATAATTCATCTCTATTATCACACCATACTTTCACTTTCCCTTCTTGTGCGATCCCTAATGCAATATAGAGCAATCTAAAGGTATGCATCATATTTTTACTATCGTAACTTCGCCCATGATCGATATTTTGTTGATAACGAACATCATTACGTTGCTCAACCCACTGCCAATATTCATGATATTGCTTGCGATATGCACTATAACCTTCTTTATTAAAACTAAGGTAACCCTCTAGTTTTGCTGTTTTAGAAATACTGCTTAGCAATACATCATTAGCATTTTCTTTTTTTATTATTCCTTGATAAGTCGCTTTATCATCATAATAAATTGCATAAATATCTTGAGCATGAGCGAGTTTTGTTAATCCAATATGCTTTTGTTTCCAAGATCGATTTTCTAACCAAGTATTGATTAATATTGTTTTCCCGTCTTCAATTACATAACAAAAGTCGAGAATAGTTTTTAATTTTTTTTCGACTGGATTTACTATTTTTTTGTTTAACCCTTGAGCTTTCTTGATCTGACCTTGTGCATAGTGCACAAATGTTTGGACACAAGCTTTAGATAAAAACCATTCTGGTTTTATTAATGATATTAAAGGGTGTCGATAAATAACCACATGTTCAGGTGAGTTAAGTAGTTCTAAAATATTAGGATTAGATGCACACAATAGTTCTATAAATCGCCCAAGTTCATAATAAACGATATCATTGGTTTCATTACTGACTTGCGGCGTGTATTCCAACCCATAAAAAAGATCTTTAGGGAGATAGAATACCCCCTTAATATCTGTATCTGATGTTTCCGTCGCAAGATTATGTGAACGACTTCCAGCGATACTCTCAAATAAAAGGTAAGGTTTTATATCTTCAATAGTCAGTTTCATCTAATTTCTTCCTAAACCAATTATTTAAAATATCATTATCTGGTACTGTTCTTTTTGCTAATTGAACATTTGTCTCTTGCCATAAAAAAATCACTAAATGTTGCATCACACCCGTTGGAATCCAAGTAAAATGCTCATCTTTATCTGATTTAAATTTTACTAGCTCTTTGATGACTTTTTGTTCTTCAACGGTTAAGATTTTTATCAGCTTATCCAGCTCCATAGGCGGAATGTCACCCGTTTTTACTGTCCAATAAGCGGATAAAAGAGAACGTAATAGATAGAACCATTTTTTCAATTTTATTGGCTCTACACTAATCTCATTCTTTGAGTTATTTTCAGGAAAATATCCACTCACAACTTTAGCAATTCCTCGATAATGATGAACAATCACTTTGGGTTGATAAAAGAGTTTTGCGAGCTCAAACAACTCCTTTTGAACATTAGGATATTCTTGATAAATTATCGGTGATTGAAGCCACTCTAATAATATACAGTTCGATTTACGTAATAAATGCAGTGCTTTGGTAATATCCCAAGCGCCAACATCAAACCAACTGTTTTCTATCCATTCAAAGGTTTCTTTAGGTTTATCGATAGAAAGATACGCATTGCGAGGGCGTATAAAAATACCTCTCACATCATAATCACTATCTGTTGAGGCAAATCCCCAAGCTCGGCTACCACTTTCTGCAACATAAAGTAATTTAACTTGATGCTCTTGCTCTATTTGCGGTAATTTTTTTAATATCTCACTATGCATGATGTCCTTATCTCCTTATTGTTATTTTTTCATTAATTTACTTCTTAACACTAATATTCTATGGTTATAACACAGACATAAGCCAATACAAACTTAGTCAAATTCTTATTTGATCCATGTGTAATTAGGTGGTTTATAAACTAAAATGATCAGCTCACAACAAGCACAAGATATCGTTCTTAATCACTGTCATTCATCACCTTGTGGTGAGAGATTTGCTATTTATTCTTGTGAGTTATCGCCTAAACAAGATTTTTGGATAATTCGTTGTAACTCTGAGCGTTATGTTATTTATAATCAACTAGAGCATTGTTATGTTGGTGTAAATGCCTATTTAGTGGATACCTTGACAGGTAGAATTGATATCATTGCCAGTGGAGAAAGTGTCGAGGATTTTCTGCAAGATATTTATGATACCCAAACTGCTGGCAGTCAGTTTTATCTTCTTCGCCCTACTTTTTCTAAAGAAAACAAAATTGTATTACTTAATTTAAAACAATGGCTAGGATGTGGATATACCGACACTATTAAATTACTTACCATTAATAGAAATTGGTTTACTGGTAAACGCCGTCATTTACAACATATACAGATATTATTAAATAAGAGAGATATTAAGACAGAGATTGTTTTAGTAGATAAAATTAAAGGTATAAGTATTGATAGTAGTATGTGGTTTGAAGAGGATATTAGAAAAGAATTAAGGAAGATTATTTTAGTTTGATGGTTTAATTATATTTATAATAAATAGTATGCTTGTATCCTGCTAAAAAATGTATTTTTACTTTTTCTAGTATTTTTTCATGTGGAAATTTACTGTAATATTCAACCAAATAGTCTTGGTTAAATATTATGAAAAAGAAAGAATTAAAAGCAATTAAAGGATTAAGTGAGGAGAACACAGAATTTCTTACATGTATTATTCTTCACATGTTAATTCCTTTGTTACCTCTTTTCTTGGAAACATGGAAAATGCAAGGATATCCATCAGACGCCACTCTGACTATTACAGCTTCAATGTACTCGATATCTATTGGCTTATCTTCTAGAAATAAAGCTATTTTTTCCCTGTGCTTTTTTATTAGTATACTTTTTTCTATGGCCTTTGGTTTTATTCTTAGTAATACAACAGAGACTTTACCTTTAGTAAAAATAAGTTCAATTACTACTATTGTCCTAATATTCTGCATTCATACTTGTGAACGCTATAACAAACATGTTGTTGAATGTATGCCTTATTGGAACTTTAATAATGGGAGTTCACGTTAATGAATTTAATCACCATTCTTCCTGCTATACTAAGTTTATTAGGTACTGCAATTGCCTTTTACGCGATGTTGCAATCTACAAAGAAATTACATTCTCGTTTAAAGATAGAACGAAAACTTACATATAAATTAGCACAAGAACTTAAAAGTAGAAATATCAATTTAGATATTATTGATTTAAATAATCTTATTATTAAAAATAGTAATGAGGATAATATTCTTTCATTAAGGCAACAAATTGATGATGCAATACACGTTGTTTTGCAAAATTTTGTTGAGTCAGAGCAAGCGTTAATAAAAAAATCATTGGAACAACCTTCAGAACAAGGTCAGATTCATTATCTTAAAAAGTTATTGAGTAATTCATGTCGAGTCAGAATGATTAAGTGTACCTCGTCTTGATTTTTTATTAATACAGGTTTGTATATTGATAAATATATAACTACTTCACCATAGTGATTACTAACTTTAAAATTGTACAATTGCGTACAAAAAAGCCACCAGTAACTTACTGATGGCTATTGGTTTTTTAACCTTTATCAACTATTGCTGATAAACGTTATTTTATTCCCACTCAATTATATTCTGGTAATTTAACTCACTGATAAATATAAATTATATTTAAATTAGATATCACAAACACCGTCACCGATACCGTCATTATGAAATCTGTCTACTTTTTCATCGGTAAGAATTGAGAAGTTTTTCCTTTGCTTCCAGCTCTGAAATACAAAGGTTGAGTGTTCTGGTGTTTTCATCTGCACGCTGAGCTTCACGCCCATATCGTTCAAGTGTTTCTCGTAGTTGTCGAGAAAGTTCACTGGCTTTGGCTTTCTCAACTCGGCAGGTATTGGTGTTATCGGTACTTGCAACTTCTGTTTGCGTGGTACTGGTTGAGAACTGCATCCTGTCAAAGTGATTAAGAACACGATCAAGCAAAGCATCTGTGCGTATCGTATCATGCTGTTGTGCGTCATGATATATCTCCAACCTATTCTGCTGTTCATTTTCTGCTTGTTTACGCAGTTCAATATTTGTGGCCACATCCTTTTCATCTAATTGATTACCTGCAATCTGTTTACTCATTGCTCGGTTATCAAAATAAATACCGCCAGCAACAAAGCCAGCGGTAAAGGAAACAGCCAAAGCAATTAACGCTATGACGGTTTTATTCATTAACGAACCCCATTGTGTTCTAATGAAAAATGATTACCGTCAGGGCGAGTTTTAAAACGTCCGCCCCAACTTCCACCTAATGACTCCCAATACACCCCCAGTTCTTTATAGTCGCTGGTGGCTATAAGGTATTTTCCGTTAGCATCAAATAGGTTGAAATCAACTGCTAAACGTTGAGTATGTAGACTGTTGCTAATACCTGACCCTTTCTTTGCATTTAATTTAGCTTGTTCTTCGGTACGATAAGCTTCACCAAACGTCAGCTTATACCCGTTCTGCTGAGCAAAGGTGATCAGCTTTGCAACCATACCTGTAAACGTATTCTGTTTATCGACTAATGACATATTCACCCCTTTATAAACTTGATGACATTGCCTTTACTGACTAGCAACGTTGTGCAGATCAGGATATTGGCAAAGATGTTGTAGATATCAGCGTGATAATTAGGATCGAAATAAGCACGAATAGGTACGCTTGAAGAGTAAGCAAGAATGAGGAAAGCTAACCATCCACCTTTTTTACAGTGTTGTCTGCCGTCACGTTTAAAATAGAACACACGTAGAAATATGACGGTACAGATGATGGCATTAACAATAGTGAGCAATGTTTCGCATTTCATTGTTGCCCTCCTTTCGGTATATCAGCCCTTCCGTATGCTTTTACGCTTAACTTAACCACAAGCAAAGCAGAAACAAAAGCACCTACGGCATCAATATGTTCGATTTCGTATTGCTCCGGTTTCACACCGAAAAGACCAGTAACAGAAATAAAGATAGTTGCTGCAGGACTAAAGAATATAAGACCACAAACGAAACTTAGAAAGGCTAATACCGATCTACGTTTAAAGCTATATTCAGTAGCAGCAGTGGTAAAGAAGATAGCTCCCAACAGTGAACCCATAACAACTTCTGCTGGAAGCCCTGCGAAGTAACCAAGAAAAGCAGTGGTGCCAATCCCAGTTTTTGTGTAGACATCTTCTTGCATGAGTGTAGTACCAGTGATTAATGAATAGTCATAATACTACATAACCAATAAGATAAACAAAAATGCAAAAAAAAGTTAATAAATTGAAGTTTACCCCATAATACATAAAAATCATGAATATATACTACTGACCTATTTTTACATTAGTGGTAAAATTGCATAAATATCAAATTAACCCTTAGATTACTATGCAAAAAAAGAAATTTAGAACAGATATCAATGGAATGAGAGCAATTGCTGTCCTACTAGTTATCTTATTTCACTTTGACAATTCACTAGCTCCTGCTGGTTTCATTGGCGTTGATATTTTCTTCGTTATATCTGGATATTTAATGACCTCTATTATTTTGACAGGTATTGAAAATAACAATTTTTCCATTATTAAATTCTATTCAGCACGATGTAAAAGAATAATTCCAGCATTAATGCTTTTAATATTTATATTAGTGTTTCTATCTTATTTTTTGATAGAACCAAATGATTATAAGAAAATAGGTATTCATGCTCGTGACTCATTATTATTCATATCAAATATTACATATTTCAATGAGTCTGGGTATTTTGATGTTGAATCGATGGAGAAATTCTTACTCCATACATGGTCATTATCTGTTGAGTGGCAATTTTATTTAATATATCCATTAATAATATTAGCAATCAGTAAGATAACGACATCAAGTAATACTAGAAAGTCTTTAGTGTTTCTTTTTTTTGTTTCACTAATATTGTCTTCAGTCATAACAAAAATAGATCCAAGCCAAGCATATTACATGATACACACAAGAGCATGGGAAATGATGGCTGGTGGATTAGCATTTGCATATCCTGTAACAAAGGTTTCAGAAAAGAATAAAAAAATATTATTCTTTTTATGCCTAATTATAATTATATTTGCTTCATATTTTTTTGATAGCAATACACCTTGGCCTAGTTTTTATGCATCAATTCCTGTAGTAGCAACAGCTATAATATTAGCTATAAATTATGAAAAAAACTTCATATTAAGTAATCCTATTTTTCAAAAAATTGGTTTATGGTCTTATTCTATTTATCTATTCCATTGGCCTTTACTTGTCATAACTAAAAAATTAAACTTAGAACTAAGTTTGATAATATACTTAACAATCACTTTTATCTTAGCTATTTCTTCATATTATTTGATAGAGAAAAGAAGACTAAAAATAGTATTTATTATTCCATTCTATATTATTATTCTTATTGCTTGCCAATATATTGCTAAAGATGGAGTAACACAAAGGATAGATAAAAAAACACAAGAGTATAGTAAGAATTATAATTTTTACTACAATCCTTGGATGCTATATCGAAAGCAACAAAACGAAGTAATGTCTTTTAATGATAATAAAAATGGGAAGGAATATATCCTTACTGGAGATAGCTTTGCATTCATGTATGTTAATGCCATGAAAGATTATGGTATTAAATTTAATGTATATGCGAATGAATCTTGTAATACATCAATGATAAACGGAACATACAAAGGTAGTGATAATTGCCTTAAGATGAAAGAGTTATTAGATGATAGGTTATCTAATAACAAAAGCTCTAATGTTATTATTTCCCAACGATGGGATCTGTATTTCAAAAATATGAATTCAGAGAAAATAGAAAATGAAATAAAGTTATTTATGGATACTTTAATATCTAAAAATCCCAACAATACATACTATATATTAGGTACTTATCATCAACCTAGTTACAATCCATACACTTGTTTATTAAACACTCAAACAATGAATGATAATTTTTTATCTAGACTACTTAATAAAAATCAATGCGATGAGAGAGAGATTAAAAGTAAAGATGAATTTAAAACAAGTGCTAACATTGACAAATTATTACTAAAAGCATCATTGAATTATAAAAACATACATTATATTTCAATGAGAGAGAGCCAGTGTAATGATAAAGATTGCATTATAATCGAAAATGGTAATCCTATTATTGTTAGGCCTCACTTAACAAAATTTGGTGCAGAAAAATTCACAAAAATAATAATGAACAACATATTAAGTACATCAAAATAATTTACATATAAAACAAACTCTTTATTTATATAACATAGATAAAGAGTTTAATTAAATAAAAGAGAACATTAATATGCTTTCACGTAATGGAACCAATAATATAAAAGCTATTGCTATAATCTTAGTTATGTTTGGTCATTTAGTAACAACAAAAAGAATTAGTGTTGATTTTGACTTAAGGATGTTTGCAACGTTTAGTGTTGGTGCTTTTCTTGTTCTTTCTGGATATGGATTAACTCTATCTTATATTAAGAATGGGCTAAGTGGATTTATAAAAAAAAGATTACTTACTGTGGTGTACCCTTTCATTGTTATAAATATAATTTTTTATTTCTATTTCTTTGGAAAAATAAATACTTTTGATTTGTTAAAAACAATATTATTTATAAATCCAAAATTAAATATAGACCCTACAATGTGGTATGTATATTTTATTTTAATTTGGTACGTAATTTTCTTTATTATTTTTTCTTTAAAAATTAATATTAAAATTAAAATAGCTTGTTTGTTTTTTACATCAGCATTGATCTATAACATACCAGTAAATAGTGACTTTAAGGCAATTACAACTCAATTTCCATTACATTCATTTAGTTTTTCTTTAGGAGCTTTTCTAGCTTTATTAAAATTTGATGATAAAAATAAAATTAATTTTATTTTGTTATTATCTATTGTTATGTTTTTATTTATGTATAAAAATATAATAACTCCCTATCTAGTGAAAAAACAATTCTTATGCTCGATTTTATTTTCATTATCATTATTTCTATTTTTTATTATTTTTGAAGTAAAAAGTAAAATACTTGCATTTATATCTTCTATTTCGTACGAATCATATTTGATTGAAGGAGTAACATATAAAATAAAGTTTCATAACAATGAGGTGGTGAATTTGTTTGTTTATTTTTTAGTGACATTCTTTCTAGCTTATATAATTTCAATACTAATAAAAAAATCAATAAAATCAATAAAATCAATAAAATCAATAAAATCAATAAAATCAATGAATTAAATCACACACAGAAATCTATGTGTGATTTATAATTTATAGCATTGCTATATAATTTATCTTAATTTCAATATCGGACTCCTGACTAATTGGGAGTCCGTCTATAGTCTTAGCTGTAAGCCTGAATTCATTAGCTCTTTTTATATCACAGTATGCTTTTACTTCTTTACCATAAATCATATCTACTGTAGTTATTATGATGTAATATGGCATTAATACTATTGGTGTTTTTATAAACACCTGTTCAGAAGAACTTCCTTTTTTTAAAACTAAAGAAGCCACTCCTGAAAATGAATAATCATATTTATTATTTTCTGACTTTATAACAATCTCTGTTGCATTTTTATTTGGAATCAATCCTGTAATTATTACAGAATCAGCTTGCTTACCTTTTGACGACTCTATCCAAATTGGCCGTTGACCAGCTTTCTTAATTTGTAGCCCGGTTAAGTTAATCCCCCACCACAAATCAAATGAATCACTCCGTATTTTAATTGCGTGTTCAGTATTTTCACATTCAATTATTGAATTACTAAAATTAATAGTCCCTCCAGATAAGACTTTTGAGTTTAGTTGTGATGATATTGAACCTAAATCAATAACTCCTCTATAATTTAAACTGGGTTTATTAATAGATTTAATATAGATATTAGAAAAACTGAAATCACAACCTGACATTTCTCTAAAACCAATCGTTGGCTCTGATATATTACGTCCATTAGGATCTCCAAGTGACTCAATTATAGAACCAGATTTAATTGAGTTATGATTCCCTCCAGCAGTAACCCCTTGTATTCTACCTTCATATGAGCAATATTCAGCATTACCATGCCAGTCTGCCGCCAACTTTGAGTCTTTGCTAGTAGACAGTATTTCACCAGAAATATCACAGAATCTATTTACAATACTACCCTCTTCATGATTACCTGAAATTGATACTCCATGTCTCTCCCCTGAAAATCGCCCTTTAAATGAAATACTTTGGCAATTAGCTATTCCTAAACCACTGTCCAAACCTAATGTTGCTTCACCAAAAATAACCTGAGAATTATTAATTCCATTACCATAGCAATTTACGCATCTACGTAATATAAATGATTGTGATGCTTGCTTTGTTTTTATTGATAAGCCTGAAAAATCAGAGTCATGTAATTGAATACATAATAAACCAACTGATTCTGGAGAATATGTATGCTCACCATCTAATTGAGGAAATTCAATAATAAAATCACCAGATATTTTTTTCTTTTCCATTTTTGGTTTAATTAACTTAGTTCCTGCAGGGTATGTATCAAATATTCCACCTGTCAGAATAATTCTAGAGGTGCCAACGTCAGCAATAGTAACAGCCTCACCTTGACGATAATAATATCGATGATTGGAATATGAGAAATCTCGTGGGTTCCATAAAAAAATCACATCTCCTATAAATAGATTTGATGCATCATTTATAGATAAGAATGTTTGCCCTTTTTTTATTTCTACAGATGCTGTATCTAACAAAATACGTTCACTATCACCAATAACAATAGCAGGTGTTGCTGTGTTCATTTTTATTTTCACAGTACCATCAGTCAAAAGCTCATCACATTGAATATTCAGAGTTTCATCTAACACATAACTACCACTAACAAACACCTTTTTCTCTGCTGGGAATTCCGCCCATTCTTTTAATGTATCAAAATCATCGCTGTATGCTATTTTGTCTAAACGTTCACCAACTAGATGATTTCGCCACTTGATATTATTTGCACCATTTCCTTTTAATAAATCCATTAACACATCAGAAGCCGATCCACTCTCAGGTAAAACTGTTATTGGCTGACCATTCTCATCAAACGCTAAAATTTTATTGGCGCGTTGTTCAGTGTTTGGTAACGCATTAATAGGCTTATCCTTTACCCTTAATGTCTTACTATCAATATCCTTAATACTGTTATCAACATAGTCTTTATTAACACTATCACTGCCGAACTTAGGTGACGCTAAATTAGCAATACGATTTCCTTTAGCATCATAGTAATTCGATAAATAAGTAGGTTTACGCAGACTCAACGAGAAAGTACCCAATGCTTTTTGAATTAACATCGTTAAATAATCAAAGGCATCTTCATGTACTTCAGCAAAGAATTTCCCCTGATTACGTAAGTCAGTTTCTTGTACAACGGGTAAATCACGTTCTAATAATATCTTCCAGCCTTGAGCTAAAGGTTTATTTAAAACCACCTTACCGCCATGATAGGAACCTGCACCGACAATAGTATAATCAGTACCATTCTTTAATGTTGTTTCATTGCCGTCACTGTCAGCAACCACAACAATCAAATGCTTGCCTTCAAAGATACGGAAACGAAAATCAAAATCCGTTGTTACGCCATTACCTACATACTCTTCATGGCTTAGTTCAGTAGATACCGTCATTGCTCATCTCCTCTGGTGTTGATGAGGATATGATACGTTTAACTACAAAATATATCCATATTTGCAATAATGGTTATCAAATAGAAAATTAAATTAACCATTTAGATGAACATTTTAATGCATTTACATTATTATAGTTTACGTAATTATTTTCATTAGTGAGGACTTTAGCCATGGAAAAGAAGTATAAATACCCTGCACCAGCTAACTATCCAGATGTAGTGAATACCGATGAAGGGATTGAAAAGTTAATTACAAAATCAAACCTTGAAGCACTTTTAACAAAGATGGGAAACGATGGTCATGATGTATCAGCTCCACTTGTAGAACTGATAGCAATGAGAAACTTTATAGTCCAGAAGATGAGAGGCAATAAAAATATAATACCGTTGGTGGAATGTATTTTAGCTGAATTAAAGAAATGAGAACAATGCACCGCTTAAGCGGTGCTATTTATATATTTCGTTAATAAAATCACTTTTTGATTCTTTGTATTTCTTACCGAAAAGACTTTTACAAGCATCGTCCATTACTAACTCTGCTTTTTTAAGCTTATCTTTGCAGTGAAAAAAGTATAAACAGAAACCTATTGTTGTAAAAACAAATAATATGGCTTCACCATGCCGAAAGATAAAACCCATAAACACACCAAAAACACAAACAATAAGAATATATTTTGCTGTATTATAACTAAGCATTGCATCATCATAATCTTTCTGTATTTTTAATAACTTATCTTTATTCCACATGGCGTTTACTCTACTTCATCTGCTCCTCAACTTGATTTAATAATGGTGACAAATAAAACAAGTTTTGGAAAGGTAATAGTTTGCGCACAGATCGCACTTCTCTATCATCAAACTCACCATTTAATACACCTGATGTAATGTTTTTAATATCACCACCGAGGTCAAATGTAGGGCCTAATAAGGCACCAATCCCATTACGGCTTTGATAACGTGATGCTGGTGGCCCACCAAACATAGCACTCATACCATAAGTACCACCGCTAAGGTTTTCCAATACGTTGTTAGGCTCACCTAACCAGCCCATCATTCCTGACCAGTCTAACCCCTCTTTTACTAAATTAGCCGGTTCGGTATTAATATCTCGTCCTGCCATTTTGGCCTTGAGAACATAGACTAGGGATCCAAGTGCAACCTGAAGCAATGCACCATAATAGAATGATGCATCACCCGATTGTATGCCTGAGACCAACGCTCTATTGTGAGTAGCAAAGAAGAAGGTTTTAAACTGCATCACTATCTTACCTAGTTCGCTACTCATCATTAATGGTGTATCACCAATGCCCGGTGTGATTACCGTAGTTCTTACATCTTTTAATACTGCCGCTTGGAAAGTTTCACGCACAACACGATCATCCCATAAGTGGCTATGTCCTGTTAACATGCCGTCTAAGTCTTCACCGTGTCGCTTAAACTGATCTGCTATACGCTTTAGCATTGATTCATCGATACCAATATGAGCGAGTTTCTTTATTTCTCGTTTACTTAACGAGCCACCAGCATCTAAAGTATTTGCCGCTCTCAGTACCTTAGATTGAGTAACAACACCAGACCACATTTTCATAAAATCGGTATATTGATTCATTAATGTGAAGTTACCAAATTTCTGTGATGACCATTGTAAACCACGCTCTAAATAGCTACGCCTACTATAGGGGTCGCTCAGGTCAGCAATCACCTTAGAACGACTGGATAATACATATTCAAGACCAATACCCATTTCGCGTAAATCAGCTTTAGCAATACGCATAGCACCGATATCAGTTAGCATCTTACCCAATGGTTTTAACGCACTACGTAATCCGTGTTGCATAATCGGACGAGCCATATCAGGTAACGATGATATTGTCATGCCACCTAATAAACGTAAAAAGTTAACGTGACGAGCCACACGACCAGCACGAACAAAAAAACTAGAGGGATCTTTAGGTGCTCCGTAGGTTCCTAATAGACGGTCACGCATAGCACGAATATCACGTAAATCAGCTTCTCTTCGTGCTTCTAATCGACTACGTTCTTTAGGTGTGGTTGCATCAGCAATAAGTTGGTTGTATTCCTCTGTAATCGCTTTGATTTGATTATCCATATCAACACGACCAAACTTAGCAGTGAGTTCAATTTCAGGCGCGACTTGGCGAATATAGTTTTCCATCACATAGTTAACATCTGATTCGAGATAGTCTTTAATGCGTTCATCAGGAATGTTTAGGGTTCTATCTTTTGTAAAACCAGCGCGTTTAACTAATCCATCAGGGATCAGTTCACTTGGTACAATGCCTGACGGGGCACCAATAATTTTATTAACAATATCATCTGCTGCCGCATCTAACTCTTCACGCTCTAAAGGTGTCATGCGATTTAATGCTGACTGTCTAATTCTGTCATGACGAGTTAATGAATTCGCTGTTCGTGTTAAACGACGATGTTCATTTCTAAACTTGCGAGGGTTATCAAGAATATCTACGCTACGTTGTAACGCAGGCAATTTATTCTCAGCATCATTAATACGTTGTAACTTTCGTTGTAATGTCGCTTGTCTTCTTGTTTGAGTTTTATTTAGCTTAGCAAGGTTAGATAGTGAATTTAACTCAACTTCTACCGCATTCTTTTCATTAATGATTTTTTGATATTTATTAATATCATCCATCAACAAAGACTTTTTACCCGACCAACTCTCAGCCTCTTTAATCTCAAGCCCTAAACGTTCAGCTTGTGGTGAAGCATTGCGTGCTTTATCAATACCAATTTCAGCACGATCAAGGCTACCTTTGGCTTTATTTATCGAGGTTTGATTAATCTCTTCTAACCAGTCAGCAATGATTTTCTTAAATTCAGTACGATCATTTAAAATTTTGTCGAATTTATAAATACGAGGGAAGTAGCTTTGTGCTGTTGTCACCTTTACACCTTCACGTAAGATCCCTAATTCAACCATTCTATCTTTGGTTGCTTCGACAATAGGTCTAATAGAACGTGCCGCCTCTGCAATTTGTGGTATCGCATGAGTATCACCATTGCGCATAGCATCACCAACAGCTTCACTAAATTGGTAATAGCTCATATCACGGCCACCAGATTGACGATATTGTTTAAAGTGGTCTTTCGTTGATTCTACTTGCTTATAAACAAGTGTTTCATAACCTCTCACTTTTGTTTCAACAGCGGTAAATGTCGCAATGCCTTCTTCATTTTTAGCAAAGGTAAAGTTATTTTCTGTGAGTTGTTGGTTAATTTGGCGCGCTGTTTTAGAGGGTGATTGAGCAACACGGCCAACAGGGCTAACCATCATTGTTCTATTAACAAAAGATGGTCCTTTTAAGGTTTCTTGTTCTAATGTGGTGTTAGGGACTTCCATTGCACCAACACTAGAATTATCAGGAATATTATTTGGAATATTTTGTTGTCCTGATTGTTGTTCTCCAATTAAATCATTTCTTACTTTTGTTACCAATTCACCACGGTTTTTTACTAATTGCGCAGCTGAACCTAAGGTTCCACCAATCATGGCATCCAGTGTAACGTTAATTGCACTTTCAGTTAATGTTCGTGTTTCTTGGGTACTATGTAATGCCATTTCAGAAGCTACGCCACCAGCGGTATTTGCTAGCGCAAACTTACCTGCTGTTGCACCAACACTACCGCCTTTTACTATTGCACCACCAGGTATCATCATTGCGGCAACATTAATTGGATCAATAACCCCCATTGCTATACTACTCACAATACCGGCACCGCCTGAATCCATTAATTGCTGTCTGTCGTTTTTCTCACGATCAATGCGTTGTTTTATTGCTGCGGTTTCTTGAGGAGAATTTGAATGAATAAAGGCATCGGCATAGTCTTCATAACCTGAAAGCGTTAATTCATCTTCAAATGGGTTATAGCCGTCTACATCTTCAAATTGATTAAAAGGTACAGTAGCAATCAAACTACCCACTGAGTTATCGATACGAAACGCTGCATCACGTAATTCTTTAGTTTGCCGTCTATCATCAAGCGGATTAATAGGGTCATACCAAGACGGTGAAACATTATCACCGTAAGCAGGTTCTGGTTGCTGAACAGCATTAATATCCGCAGATAAAATATCATCAGGTTGTTGTTCGTAAATAGGCATCAGTCTTTATCCCAAGAAAAATAATTATTGAATTTATTTACTCGCTCATTGTGAGCTTCTTTATATTGCTCACGGATACTTTGACGACGTTCATCAAATTCTGAGCGCGATTTATCCAATGCTTCTTCTCGTTCCCTTTTATCCTGTGCTTCCTTAACGCTTTGTTGGCGTTTTTCCATTACCTCTTTATACATTGGTGATGATGACTGTTCTGGTTTAAAGCGAATAGGCAAGCCGTTATCTCCCGTGTATGGGCGATAAATAGGGATATCATCACTACCGGTTTGTTTTATCATTATGCCGTAGCTGTAATCTCTTGGTGTCACTGCATCAGAGACAATAACGATTTCAGTGCCAGAAGAAGCGCCACCAAATGACTTAGACATTAATTGCTTTTTCTCTTCTTCCCATTGACCCGCGATCCAATTGCCAGCACCCGATTCATTGATGCCGTATACAGCTTCTGGTGCATAACGCATAACTTCTTCACTACCATTGATATTAGATACCGCCCACGTTCTTTTAATTTGAGCATTAGTCATTTTCTTTGCTAGTTCTGCATCACCGCCTGTTTCAGCAAAGTTAGCGTCATACAGTGTTTGATAGTCACGTAAGTAAGCGCCATTTTGAGTACCAGGCTTACTAACACTTGGTGAAGAAAATGGCTTATACCAAGGGTAAAAATCATTGATATTAGATTGCGCTGCTTTATCTCTATCCTTGATATATCCTTTATCCCTGATTTGAGAAGCGATCATTTGCTTGGTGCGTTCATCTTGTTCAAATGTCGTCTTAAATGCAGTTTCTACCGCTTTTTCATCAGGCATACCCGCACGACTTAAACTATATACTTTTGAGTAATACGCCATTGTGCTTGATGGAATATCCGTAGCTGATGCCGGATTGTTATCAAATATCTGCCCATACATTTTCGCGATAGGAAGAACTACTTCAGGATCTTTAGACGTTGCCCCCATATTCAATACAGACTTAACTTGTGATGGGATAATCCCTGTCCTTGCTGTGAGTTCAGCAACGGCATTTAAGCTATTATCATCACGTAAATTAAAGCTCTGCTGAATATGTTGTTCAAAGTAATCATCTGCTGCCTGCTGATTGTTCTTATCATTAGGATCAAGCGGAAAGTTATTTTGAATGGAAAGCTGTAATCGGTTAGCTGCAAACTGTTTATCTTGTTCCTTAATATTACCTTCAACGAACTTACCAAATTTCTCCCAACGTTGAATTTTGCTTTCGTAGTTTGCTTCACCCGTTTGAGGTCTGATTTGAGATAACAAAGCTTGCTGTGCTTGTGGCGACATCTCTTTAGCTGCTGACATAAAACCAGCATAACGCTTAGCTTCTTGCATATCAGCAGACATAGCCGAACCTTTGTCATAGCCAAACGCAGAGATTAATTCATCATGAGTAGGCGCATTAGGTGCATCAAGTCCTCTTTCCCATGCTGCGTAAGAGTCAGCGACACGAGTACCGAATTGTTGCTGTAACTCACTTTGCTTTTGCTTACGTAGCTGTTCTGCTTGTCGTAAATATTTTGCTTGGTCAGCTTCATCTAAGGCATCGAAAGCGGCAGATCCAGTTAATAGTTTTGGTGCTTCTGATGTCGCTTGTAATTCAACAAAACCAAGTGCTGACTGTATGCCTGTTGCTATCTGCTCATCAGTGTAATTAACACGATTACGGCCATTTTCCTTATACATTATCGCTGTCGATAAATGCGTTAAGGTATCGAGATTCGTTAAATCTAATGGCTGATTAGGTGCAACACCAAGATAATCAGATACATACTCAATGTATGCCTGAGTATCATTATTATCTTCTGGTGGAGCCCAACGATTAATGATCTGCTCTGGTGTAACAAAACCCTGTCGAGCATAAGAAAGTAGATTTTTACCTAATGCTCTAATACCGTGCTCAGGTGTAGCAAACTTAGCGAATGCCCCATCATCACCGGTTTGCCCTACCCATTTATTACTAGATAGTCGAATATTACCAGGATTGTTGTTTCTAACGCCTCTTACTCCATCATTTGGTACATTATTAGTTGGTACTCTGCTTACCGTACCGAGGCTTGAAGGTTCTCCATTTCGTTCTAAGAACCCCATATAATCAGCACCGAGTTGGTTTTCAATCGCTTTACGTGCAGTCGCTACTTTGAATTCTTGTTTCTTGGCGAGGATCTGCTCTTCACCCCAACCGTGTGATAATCCAAACTCTTCTATTTGCTGAAACACTTGTTTATGTGCAGAGATATAAGCCTGATTATCACCGTACATTGATGCGGCAGACTCTGCATTTAATGTTAGCGTTGATTGAAACTGATCTTGTTCATAAGCTTTGATTTGCCCCATCTCATGACGATTCGCTTGTGATGCAAACTGAACCCCCATTTCTTGCGCTTGTTGCATAAAGCTTTGTCGCACAATATCGTCAGGCAGTGTTGATGATATTTCACCGGCATAATCACGAAATGACTGTTCATACTCAGATGCTTTGCCAATCGCATTTTTACCTTGCTGAGAAAGTAATCCATTTTGTGGATCGGTCATCAGTTCGTTGGCTTTCTGTCGTAGCTGTAATGCGGCATCTTGCGCCAGTGCAACATTGGCCCTTTGTTTTGCTTCTGCAAACAAACCAACATATTGCTCACCAACACGACCAAATCCAGCGCCAAAAGCATCAGGTGATGATTGAACAGAAAACCCATTATTTGGTAACTGCTCAGGCATAACCGTTCTATTATCGTATGTAGGTACCTTTGGCATAATTAAAATCCTTTTGGTGTTTTAGCAAATGTCTTACCCGCTTTCGCAGCACCTGAGCCACCACCACCGAACGGACTCCATGTACCACCAGCCAACTGATACGCACCATAAGCTTGAATAGGTGCTGTTAATAACGTTGTCATTGCCCCCATATTGCCTGAGCGTCTTGCCATTTTTGCATTAAGGCGATCATTCTCAGCTTGCATACGATAGCCATATGCTTCACGAGAAGCGTTATTTACCATAGTTAACGCATCAAGCTCACCCATTGCAGCAGTATCACCTAAAATATCTAAAGCCCCAGCAGTGCTTAAATCAATGCCACTGGCTGACATTGTTGCTGCCTGTGTACCTGCTAATTGGCGAGTGCGTCTACGCTGTTCTTGTGCCTGAGCATTGCCTTTATTAATTGCATCAAGTGCAGCATCTTCATTAATTTTGGCGTTTTGATTAGCCACTGATGCTTGAAATTTACCATCGGTATATTGTCCGTATGCTTGCAACGCAGAAGTACCAATTACTGCTGCCGCTAATGTTGTTGGTTCACACATTATTTAGCCCTCAATGTAAAACGATGGAAAGGTAACTGAAGTAAACCTGCTGGCTTTGCTTCTTCAATCTGAAACCCCAACCAATGGAGCCAAGCTTTAGCAATATGATTACGTTCATCGACATAATTCATCAGTGTTGGGTATTGCCCTAACATCTGTTTTAAGATGGGTTTACAACGCCGTAGAAAGGTTTTCTGGTGTTGCTCTAATAAATCAGTCCCCACTAGCCAAGGGATACCTAAACCAGTAAGTAATGAGCCAGAAGCAACACCAAAAATAGTCACGACTTCATCATTAATAATGCCGGCATAGGCTTTAGTAGAAATAGATAAGCCATGTCGTAATACCTGCTCAGGTGTTTGCATTGACATAGCGTAGAACTCATCAACATCAGCTTGTCTTATATGTGGTAATAAACGAACAATATGTTCATGAGTAGCAGGAATAATTTGTACATGATGTTTTTTCATTTCAGAAACCACCAGCATCAATACGCGGAATAACAGAGAGCACCGCTAACGGTAACGGATCAACCTGTCTAATAAAGACACGTCCGTTTTTGCTCCAATCTGCATCTAAATTAATTTCAACAATGCCTGTGGCATCATCAACAGGATTGTCGTAAAACTCGAATTGGCGTTGAGGATACTCATATAACCGTTCTTTTTCAGTACCAGCCCAAATACCCCGACTACTATTTACAATTAAGCTGGCAACCTTAATAAGTTTCTTCTTATCAAGTAATGTTTCTTGCCCATTAATATGGATATCAAGTGTTTCTAATTCACTGGTAATAGGTAATCCGATATGCACTACGGCTGATGGCGTATCAATTTCCACTGCACCATTGGTGACAATAGCCTGAGGTGAAACATTAGCATCAGAGAGAATATTAACTGTCTTACCTTCAAGATGATTTAAGCCAGCAAAGCGATAGCGGGCAATGCTCCATTCAGTAGTGGGTGTATTTTGTAATGCTGGTGGAATATTGCGATTAGCAGAAATAACAACTTGATTTGCAGATATATATTGAACAATCTTACAGCGAAGCTCTTTGTGCTCATTATCTTCAAAATAAGGAATATTGACGGCACTACCAATATCAGAAGCACTAAAAATTGGATCGCCTGAAATCACTAATGGATAGTTTTCTTGATAGTTCCACTCACCTGATCCACCCGTGATGGTTGCTGTTTTTACATCATCTGTGTTTCTACCGTCATAACTTAAGCCTGAATCCACAAAGAAAGCATCTTCTGTACGAGTAAATAAACGGCTAGCCAAGCGCTCTACATATCGAACCTGTTTGCCGTTTACTGTACGCTGGACAATAAAATAAGCTGAATCTTCATTGCCTTCACTGATGGAACATGTGGACTCAAATTTCCCTTCTGTCGATTGTGGTGCCCATGCAAAAACTTGCTGTTCTCTTAAATAGGTTAAAGCCAGCATTAACCCATCGTCACGAATGCACCATGCAATTGAATATGGAACCGTAGTAAATGACCAATCAACAATACGGTGACGTTGAAATAGATGATTTGCCAACATAGTTAAGTCAGTGCCTTGGTACCCATCCACATCAAAGGAATACGATAAATCACGCACAGCACTACCTTTCTCTTGTATATAAAGCGCAATGTTCGCAACAGAGATCGGCGGTAAATCACTTGAGCCGTTAGCCCCTTGTGATGACATTGAAAAACTGGAAGGTGTAAGTACTTTGTTCTGATCGCCTGTAATTTGATATTCACCACCAGAGGTCAATGCCACCAGCGAACCGACATCAATCAAATGGCGAATTTCATTAACTTGACGACCTGCATACGTGTAGATAATGCGATCATCATCCTGAATAGGATTATTGCGACCAAAGTCTTTATAGTCACCGCTACGACTGGCCCATATCGTTTGTGGATAGGCACGAGAGCCAGCAAAGAATAAACGTTGTTGATAATAAACAACGGTGCTTGGATAACCATCAACATCATTCCACACTGCACGCGCCCATTTATGGCTTGCATTATCTTCACCAACGGCATTGGATGGAATATAAGAGATCACCTTTCCTGTGGCTGTTTTGCCATCTTCACTAACAGTTTCAATTTTTACGATACCAAAACCACTATGCAAATATTCCCACTGGATCCCTGTATCACCACCCCAACCATCCCAGCTCATTCCTTCAGTATGAGACGGTCTTAGTGTTCCTGTTTTACCGCCACTATTGGCACGATAGTAGTTACTGTCAGCACGGCGTTGATCATTAAGGTTGGTTGTTTTATCTGTCTCCCATACAGGAACCGCATCAATATCACGTTGCTCTAAATAGAACTGCTTACCTATTTGCTCGGTACCAAAAATATCATGCGTAGACGTTAACGTAATTTGCCCCGTGCTTGCACTGGCATAAACTTTCATTGCCTTATCGGTATTGATATCTTCAAAGGGACCGTTCTTGGTTTCAACGGAGACTAACTTCCAATCATCATGATCGTAACGCTGTAACTCCATTGGTGGATAATCAGTATGAACAATCGTCATAACATCGGCTGATTGCGTATACTTCAAATCAAACAAATCAGCTTCTTTATAAGGTGTCTCTAACTCAAACACTTCGCCTTTATGTTCACCATCAGCATAGAGAACCTGACCACCATCTTTAAATACGCGAATATAACGATCACCAAACTCTAACGCATAGGTTTGTACAGTGCTGAATTGGAAAGGAATAAGGCGAGACTTCTTATTTTGATACTTTGTTTCAGCAATAAAGCGTGTTCCGGGTCTATTCTCAACGCCACCATATTGACGAACAATAAAGTTATGGCACTTGCGCAGTGCGGTTGAATACTTCGCAAGATCAACACGACCATATAGGCTTGGTGCAATTTCACCGCCTGAAAAACTAGGTTGAATAAGACTAAATGGCATTATGACAACCTCGCTTGTGTGAATTCATCCATATAATCAGTTGGCTCTGCTGACTCACTTAATGAATGTGCTGCCGCGCTTTTAATAACACCTTGATAAATTTGTAATGCTTCATCACCAATACCTGCATTTGATGCCAATGGACGAGCCAACTCAGCCGCTAAACGCCATGCAAGGGCATCTTTAAATAACGCATCAAACATATTGACATCAGTAATACGTGCAACATACTCAAGCCATGCACTAGGGTGATCAGTAAAAATTAATCGACCTGTACCGTTTTCATCTGAACCAACATGAAAATGGATTGCTGTATCTGGTCTACGGTACTTTTGATGAGGTTCGACAATACCAATGGCTTTTAAGCAATCATTGGGATAGCGATAGGCATACGCCCAATTAGGTGGTGGATTATTTGTATTGGCTAATGCCACCTTTTTAGTAGCAAAGTTCCAAGGAAAATCGGCCAGCACACTGTCACGGCATTGCGCATAATGAAGGTTGCATTGAACGGCTTCTTTGCTGGATTCAGTCATGCTATTAATTGAACGACTATTACCAATGCGACTTAATGCAATATTGCAAATTTCAATTTCTGAGGCCATATCATTTATCTCCAATAAAAAAGGGGCTTTCGCCCCCTTTATCATCGGGGGTTAAACCCCAAGTTCTTTCCGCTTTTCATCTATTGCGGTGCGCATTTTATCTGCGCCCATATTGTGATGAGGTGCTTTACCAAATAGCTGGGTATATTGCTCACGAAGCGCATCAAGGCTTGAGTCAATCGCCACACCTGAACCGCTTACAGCAATATTACTTACGCCTTCAACAGTATTATCACCAGCCCCATCAGCCACACTATGAATATCAAGTCGAGCATCAGCGCCACCAATTAACGCTAAGTTAGCGCCAGCTATACCGTCGTACTCAACCTCTTCACCGATTTCAAGTAGACGCCCAGCGATAAATGATTTTTTTAAAACCTTATATCGTGACATGTCACACCTTATTGAGTTACAGCATCGTAAATAGGATGAGCATCAACAGTTAGGTTAATGCCCGCAGTGAACTTACCCGCCGTTAATGGCCCTTCTGCAACAACATATTGCAGGCGCAGGTACTTCAGAACGCCTTGAGGTACTTTCGCCACAATACGTTTACCTGCATTTAAATCAGCAATTGGCATTGCCACAGATTCAAAGATAGATTTAGCATCAGAGAATTTATCGTCTGTCGCGGTTTCTAACTTGATTTGAACAGTCGCTTCACCAGCTGCTTTAGCCTGTTCAGTCACTTGTGCAAACAGCTCTAATGGCTCACCAATACCGATATCACGAAATGTGCCATGCACTGGCGTTAAGTCGATAATTTGCTTACTTACAGCAGATGCAGTAACAGCCTGATCCAGTGAAAAAAGCGTTTCTTTATCTAAAATCATTTTGACTATCTCCAAATAAATGAAAGTTAGCAGAGCCGTTAAACGACACCGCAATAACTTATTTCACCTGATCTTCTGTCGTTAGAATGGTGTCAACTCGGCGAACAGGGATCTCATCGAATGTGACGACTTTCTTACCTGCCACTTCTGCCATAGAAATATTGACGTTTTTACTGTTTTTAATTTGGCGACGCATCCAGCTACGGATTTGGTGATTACAATAAATAGCTGGACGGCCTAATGATAAATTAGGAATTTTTTCAATTGCTTGAATCAATAAGTCAGGAAGGTCAAGAGCATCTTCCTTTTCTGGATCTTTACCAATTTTAGATAAATCAATATTGGCGATACGGACGACATAACGCCAGTCACGCACCGTTAGTCCATTTTCCCATTTAAAATGGGTGCTATACCCCTGATATTTACCACCATTATCATCTTGTAACGTCACTTCACCTAAATGGTTTTGTTCTAAACCTGCTTTAGAACCTTTAGGGAAAATGCCATGAACCGTATTTTCACCCCATACCACTAACCAAATAGAAGTTAAGTTACTACCAGTACCACCAGCATCAATAATGTTGACGGCATTCTTCGCTTTCATATCGTTAAAGCGTGCGGCTAAACCCGTAAAGCGCTGAGGATGTACAGATGTATCACCATAAATTAAAGTTTCTGCCATTTCCTGATTCATTGACTCAATAAATGCAAGAGATTCTGACAGTAAAAACTCATTTTTCTGACCATTTAGATCAGCCAGTTTTTTATCAACTTCAGAGTAAGTTTCCAGCATACCCGTTGTATCGGTTACTTGTGCTGTGGTTGATTTACTAGGCGGAACACCATAGTTAAGCAAGCGCCATGTTGCAGATGGTAAACCAGTACGAACGGTTGTACGGTGGCCTGTTGGCAAGTTGCCTTCAACAAAAACCATGTCATCTAATATTTCATTAGTTTGACTTAACAGCTCAACAATCTTCGCTTGCTTGCTGTCAGGGCCTTGTCGTTTAGCCCAATCAACGAGAGTTAAAGCAGGCATGTTATTTCCTCTTTGTTATCCAAATAAAACATCAGCAGCACTTTTACTGCCGTTACTGTTGCCAGTGACAAGACCGTCCTCTGACATTGCTTTGCCTATCTTGGCAAAAGCCCGAATAATCTCTGGGTGATTACCTAACCCTGTTTCTGTTAAATACAATTTCAAATCATCAGAACCATAGGTATCTAATGCCTTTTGTGCTGCACCAATAGACTCATTTGATCCTAATTCTTCATCTGCTTTAACAGTTTTAACCCATTGCTCAGTCTGCTTTTGCCAACCATCATTGATTTGTTTCTGAATAGCAGGCATGATTTTAGAGCCATAAACATCAACCAGTTTTTGCGCTTGTTCGTTGTTTAAATTCAGCTCACGAGCAATCGGCTCAAAGACTTCTAATGCACCTTTATCAAGCTCTTGCCCTTCTTCTGGTGCTTTAAATTCATACTTTTCAGGCGCACCTACATCTGATTTATTGGCATCATTTTTCTTATCAGCCAGCTTGCCCTGCTCTCCACCATTCTCTTTTTCAGTGCTTTTAGTAGGATCATCACTATTTTCTGGTGGCTCATTTTTATCTGTTGCTGATGTTTCTTGAGTAGGTTCCGTTGCTGTACCGCCACCGCCTTCACCTCCCTCGCTGTGTTGCTCGTTATACAAACGACGCATAATTAATTTCTGCCATAAGTTCATGACTGTTTCTCCCGTTGTTAAACGCTTGGTGTAGCTGCTTCATTTGCCATTTGCGCATAAAGCTCAGGGCAAACTTGGTGTAATTGATTGAAAACTTTTAACCCATAGTTACGTTCGCCCTCTCTAAATGCCATTGCATAGGGATCATTAGAAAAAGAGCTACGAAATACGCCAGAGTCAGAAATCAAACGCCAAATAACAGCACGCCCAGCTTCTGTGGACATAACCTCTTTTAGCTGTTGTTCCTCTTTCTCTTGCCTATTTTTTTGTTGAATATCGTATTCAGTGCGAGCAATTCTCTCGTCTTCATACGCATCGAATGGATGTGTCATTGAGCACCTCCACCAGCCATAGCGGACAAGGCACTATCATTATCAAGATTGGTATCACTGAGGGTTTTAGCACCATCAATAGCAGACTGCGCCATTTGCATCTGCGCCATTTGTTGTTGCTGTGCTTGTCGCTGTTGGCGTATGGCTTGTACTTGCTCATTGGTTGCAACGATAGTTGGAGAGACACCAATTGCTGATGCATAGTTATCAATAGCATCATCAGCATTAAGTTTATCTAGGGCCTCTGGCTTAACTTTTGCCAAATTGCCAACAAAGCCAGCAAAGCGTTCGATACTGCCAACGCCAATCGATTTCTGTGCCTGAGCCATTACAGAAATGTACTCAACCTTTAGATCCATTCCCTGCATTTCATCAGGCGCAACGGGAAGTAAGTTTTTGTTTACCAAGATTGAGAAAGTGCGATTAATCAGCTTGTCGAGTAACTCAGAATCAAGGCGTTGCAGAACGGGCCCTAATTGCAATAGCTTCTCTTCTCGCATCTCAACAACGGCTTCAATCGGCATAGAGCGCGTATTCACCATTTGCATCATGCGGAATAAATCAACAAAGTAAGCGGTATCAATCAGTTGACGAGTATCTTGAACATCTTCAAGTAATGCTTTCAATGCTACAGGTTGAACATCAAAAATCGTTTGAATTTTATTAGTAGGATTTGCCTCATCAAGATAGTTAATGCCACCGGGTATAGTATTTACCCGTTGGTTTTTTAATGAGGCTGGCACTTGTAAAGGTGGATTGGTCAGCTTATCAATCATCTGCGCTTTACGTTTTTGCATTAATTGAAGTGCTTTAGTACCACCTAACGCCAACATACCAGGGCAAGATGAACCGTAAACATCTTCACCATTGACTTCCCAACGTGGCGCCATGATAGGAAATTCATCATAGCCAGACTCACGTAACACTTTCTCGTGATCACCCGCCACTTCAAGATAAACGGATTTAAAAGGCTTGTGCTTCGCCTCTAACTTTCCTGTTTGTCGTTCAAGGTTTGGATATACGGCATGAACCACTTCAACCCATTGGCTGTACTGGCTTGAATTCCACATTGATTTAACAGTGTCGCTAACGCTATCAATCCCGAACTCCATTACCAACTGGCGAACGGTCATCGTAAATTTGCGATAGCAAACATCAACACTCAGGCTTGGGCTATTCGCAATGTAGTAACTGCCAAGAGGGAAATGAACGGTACGGATAATACGCTGGCTATCTTCAACAACTGCCATTGCTGCAGTGCCAAAGGTACCTAAATCCCCATACATCAACGGTAATGATTGATAGAGATTAGAACGATTGAACACTTCGTTCATACGCTGTTCTGTGGTTTCTAACCAAAGTTTTACAGGGCCATAATCCATTAAATCAGGATCAGGTGTCGCTAAACGAAACCAAGGACGAGCAGGACTTGTAATACCTGACATCATGCCACTGGAAAGCACCGATGAAGCCAAAGACGCCGTAGGGTCAATGATCTTACTATTACGGCGATCACCTCGATTAACATCAGATGCAGTAAAGCGCGTACTACGCGGACGAGTGAAATCTGACAATTCACGCCAATGCGGTTCAAATGAGCTACGCTCTGTTTCCAACTGATTAAGTTGTTGCAGTAGCTGTTGTTTCAATGGCGTTGACATAGTCACCCCTTATTGACCAAGTAAGGTTTTACCGCTGGTGGATGCTGAACTTGTCGCACCCTGCGCACCCGTTAGTAACGTAGACTTACGACCTGCGGCTGCACGGCGACGACGCATTTCATCATCACGACTACCCGTTACTGCCGCATCTTGTTCTTGAGGTGCTGCCTGAACTGGTGGAGGGGTAGTAATTTTTGGAGTTGAGCCTAATCCGCACATAATTCACCCATATATTAAATTAACCAATATTGCATATTAAATTAATAATACATGTTATTTTACAATATTGAAAATTATAACTACCATTTTGGTTATGCAATGCCACTGCATTTTTCTCGGTATTGTTACCACGACAGCGTGCTTTACCTTAGGACTGTTTGCCCTCTACTCCAGAGGGCTTTTTTTATGCGAATGGATCGTAATCTGAATTGCTGACATTAACGCCAGAATGAGGTGAGGAATAATTTCTATCTATTTTAGTGACTGGATAGGCGAATGTCAGTGCTAGTGCGTCCGCTTTACCTGGTGAACGACCTAAGCGTTTTTTTATATCATCTTTACTTTCTAATTTTATTTTTCCGTCAAGACGAACAACATATTCAGGTGCTGATAAATCATCGGCTGTCTCTTGGTCATCAATAGCCCCGCCAATTTTTAGCCATGTCTTAACGCTGTTATACATCTCACCGCGTTTGTTTGCCATCTGTGGATCGGTTGAACTGCTGTTAAATGGCACTAAACGCCATACTCTACCCCACCCATTTCCAATTGAATGAATACCGGTACCATATCCAAAGTCAATATGAACACCATCAGCCTTGTATTGATCCTCAAAGTCAGCGATACGCTTTGCCATAACAATATCGTCTATTGTTTTAGCTCCAGTCCACAAACATTTACTAAATAAACCTTGACGTAAATAAATTACCGCATCATCAGCACCGGAGTATGCAGGGTCAACACCAATAATTACGGGAGCATGAGCAACTTCTGCCTGTGTGACAATTCGCTTCATGGCTTCATCGGTTAAACCTGTTGGAATAAACTGTAGTTCTGATGCTGATGGGAACACACCACGAACACGGACTTTAAAGAAGTCGCTATCTTCGCCGTAATCCTCTTCCCAATTTTTAATCTGCTCTTTGTTGCTACCTTCAACGGTACGGCTATCAATCTGCTTAGTATTCCAACGATGTTTAAACTTACGAAAGCACTCACGAAAGCGCCCTGTGTTACGGGTTGGGTTACCAAATGCAATCCAAATGATTTCAGTACCTTCATCCGTTAACGCCCCTTCTGCCACTTCCCATACCAGATCGGCAATATTAGACGCTTCATCAAACACGAGGATAATACGCTTTCCTTTGTTGTGAAGCCCTGCAAATGCCTCTGTATTGTTCTCTGACCACGGTACCGCATCAGCACGCCAAGCATTAGCATGATTAGGATCGTTTGAGTAGATAGCTGTCTTAGTACAAGTAAACCAATTATTGGTAAGTGATAGCCGTTGCCACTTCGCTATTTCTGGCCACGTTTTAGTACGTAGCTGATTTTCGGTGTTGGCAGTGACGACTACCTTACAATCTTCGCAGGTATCCATACCCCACTTGATGATCATTGAAATAAATGCAGATTTACCGATACCGTGACCAGAAGCACGAGCAAGTAATAATGGCTGGTGGCGTGTCTTTGGATTACGCAGATGTTCACCGATTTCATTTAATGCTTCGGCTTGCCACTGACGAGGGCCATTATATTCTTCAAGCTCTCCACCAGCTTCACCCCACGGAAACGCGTAATACGCATAACCTAATGGATCATGCGTAAATGATGCAATATCTTCAATGAGTTGTTCTTCTGGTAACTTCTGCAAAGCTTCTGACATTACTCAATGCTCCCTTGCTGAGCACGTTTACGAGCAGATGCCAACTTATCAGCCAATGATACATTTACATCAACCTGCACCCTATCTCTAAAAGCATTGATATCAACGTGCTTACCAATCAGTTCAAGCACCTTAATTTTATCCAGCAACTTTACTTTTTTAATGCGAGTATCACCGTCAATATCGATAATATCGAATGCAGCAACACTTTTACGCCAAATAGGTGACCATTCGGATATTGGTTTAATATCGCCTTTCTCATTGAGAATATCAGCAATATCTGCATCAAGCATATCGACCAAACGCCTGAGTACATTGTCAGCACTCATCTTGGTTCGCTTATTTCGCTGTTGCATAAGTTGTGCGATACGCTCTTGAATGCGGGGGTCAGCCATTAGCTGTGATGCACGTTTGCAAGCACTGCCAGACGCATATCCAGCAGAGATTGCAGCATCAGTTTGATTATCGGGGGATTTGATATATTCCTGACAGAAACGCTCCATCTTGTCGTTGATAGGCGTTGGCTGTCGTGCAGGTTTCTTTCTTGGTCTTTTGATAGTCATAATCATCACCTCTTTGGTTATTATGACCACCAGAAAGTTAAACTTCAAATCATTAAATATTAACTAGATTCCTAACGATTTTTTTGTACAGTATTCTAATACACCCATCGATTGCCTCTGATATTCAGTTATAAACACTTTTGAATCATTAAGGTATGTAATTAAATCACTGATTGGTGGATTCACTTTAATAAAGCTTTGTAGACTAATTAAAAATTTATCATTGTAATGTTCAATAGTATATCTAAGTTTTAACAACTCATTAATTAGCTCACTATCTATTTTAGATATCTCTAATAAATATTTATCAATTATTTTGCTGGAATGTTTTATAAAAATGAAACCATCTTTTATATCATTTTCTGTTTCATACTGTAAAAATGGCTCAGAACCAAGATTGTTATAATTAAAACTTAGTAACTTTTCATTCCATACAATGTTGCAAAAAGTAACGAATTTACTCATATGAATAATATTACTAGATACTTCATTTTGGATTAAATAGCACAATGATTGTAGCTGTTTTTTCTTACTAATTTCTTCTGCGTGTGCTGCATCCTGCTTTTGCTTTTCATACAGCTCAATTGATGTATCTATCGCTCTTTTAGCTGATTTTGTAGATTGATAGGTCAAATATAATGAGCCCATACCAACAACTAACGCTGTACCTGCAATCCAATCGAACGCCATAATACCCTCAGATAAAATCAATTTTTCCTCATTCTACCTTCAACATCATTTCACGCCAGCCCTTTGTTACCCAACACTTAGCATCACCAGATAAACAGCATTGCTGAATGGGTAATTGTTCACCACAGCGACCACACTTACGTTTAGATACTTCCTCAGCTTGTCGCTTATATTCCGCATCATCTTTACGAATAAGCATCTGCAAGTATTCAACAACGTCATACGGCTCACGACCGGGCATACGCAGAACACAATTACGCTGTAACATCTCCAGCTCTTGATTATCCACCAGCAATTCAATCTTTGTTACGCCAAGTTCCTTTTGGCGTCTACGTTGTAATGCCTTACGTTCAGCGGGTGATTTAGCCATTTACTAGCTCCTCAGGTATCTCAACTTCATTACCTATCTCAAGCATAACAACCGCTCGACAAATAGCTTCTTGAGCAATATTAGCAGTGGCGTAATCACCCATTAAATGTGGCGGTGATGCATAGCAATAATTAACCCCATCAACTTCCTCAAACATTAAATCAATCCAGTAGTTATTTATAAGCTCGCCACATTCACGCCAATCACTTGAATATTGCTTAACGAAAAAATCAATTCGTAGCCCACCTTTAGGTGGAAATGTATAACCGCTCTCTAAATATCCAACTGGAGCTAATACCATCCCCTCATTTTTTCCATCAATATCAGGAGGTACTGGAATTAATTCATATCCACCAACTGCTAATGCTACTGCATAGTTAAGCGCTCTACCTGTAAGTTTTGAGGTCTTAATTTTCATCATTGCAATTTCATTGCTTTGCAAATCATCCTCACCCTGTTCGTTAAGATAATTATTTATTGCACCACACTGCTTACATTCCGTATGAGATAAATTTGTTATAGGCCCAATCCAAACAACTTCTCCACCACAATCAGCACATACCATTATTTCGACCTCAATTAAAAAAACTCACAAGTTTCAATGAATTTAATCGTAACAATCGGTTCATAACTCGCTCACTACGATATGGCTTATATAACTTACGATTCCAATCGTCCGCTTGTTTTCCAGCTTTCACATATCTTCGCTTACGTCTCATCCTTTCATCAGAATAAATCCACATCAATTTTTTAATTTCTGTTCCTTTCATCACTCAACCCTCAATTAATAGCGCTGTGGTATTCGACGCTCAAATTGTCTGCATGAGCGCCACATAAATTAGCCCAGAAGATTACCATTGCCTCTGCATCTAATTCACATTCAGCTTGCATTAGCTTTTCAAATGGTTTTCCGTTCCATGTGCCAGTAATTTTGTAAACCGCCCCGTCATCCATCTTAAAAATCCTCTTGCGTGACATGTCACGATTGTTTGATTTATTGAATAAGCCTAATAGCATCAATTTCTTGGCTCATAATTTCTTCCCAAACTCATTCAACGATTAATTAACTCAGTCACGAACTTAACTCATGGTAATAAGTTCATGATTTTCTGTATTTTCAGGTAACGTTACCCCTATCTTTCCCTGCTCACCCCAAAGCTTTGACGCGCTGATATTCCACACCCTGCAATCCTCATCAAAGATGGCGTCCATAACGGCTTTAATCAGGTTATCGACATCAGGACGTTGCTGGTGGGGTTTACCATTCATCTCAATGCGTTTCTTCTTGCTCCATGATTTAGGCATAGGGATAACAAACGTTAGGTGAGCACCGCTTTCAGGTAGCGTAAAACGGCTAGCTCTCATCTCGTCACAAAAAGCGTGGTACTTAACGACAACCGGTCTTTTCTTCCATGCGTCACGTTGTGTCATACGTGGCTTTGGTACAGGATTGATATAATAAATTTGCTGTTTCATGCACGTACCGCCACCAGCATTGCGTTCATACGGTTATGAATATCAGCAATCTTTCCATGCTGTAACGGTGGTAAGCTCTTTCTGACGTAGGTTAGTGAGCCTTTCTGACAGATAACATGCTTATCCGTAGGTTTTGCTGGCTTCTTGGTCATTAGAGATGCTTCTTTTTTGATATCTAATTCACGTAGGCGCTCCATGTAATCAGGCGTTAGTTTGTAGACATACCCAATGCCAACTACCGCTTTGCGTTCTACAACGGAGCTTTCAATCAATTTAATCAGTGCATAATTGGTTGTTGAGCGGTTCTTCTTTCCCTTGAGATCAGAAGCAATTGCCGTTATCTCGTTAACTGACAATGGTTTTTTATTGTCACGTAAAATATCAACAACTAAATCCTGCATAAATTTCATGTACGATAACCCTTAATAGATTAATCATTATGGTTAATATATCCAATTTGGTTATGTTTTCAAGTATAAAAAAACAGAGTTTTTAATTAAACTCATACCTACTTAAAACGCTCTCAAATCGTCTATACGCTGTTTTCACTACTCAGACATCCAATCGCATACCTACAACAAATAAAACTCACCAGTGTTTATTACGCTAAGGATTTTGATATCCAATAACCCCTATTTGATTTTTAGTTTACGAAATTACTTAACTAAACGCCGATAGCTTTGCCATGTGAAATTTATCGTTGTTGGATTTCCCATTCGGAGTCGATCTATTACTCGTTCATCCAACACTTTGGATAGTTGGGTATAATTTAGGTTTGTAAGCACTCCAACAGGCTTTTTGTTTGCTAGTCTTCGATCCACTACTTGAAATATAATTAATTCCTCATTGAGGTTTCCACGTTGTACACCCACATCATCAAGCACTAGCAAATCAACATCACACAGATCATCTATCAGTTTTGACTCTGTTGTTTTAGCATCCTTTTGATAGGTTTCACGAACCTTCATCATTATGTCTGGCAGTGTAGCGATCAGAATACTTTTCCCTTTTTGGATAATGTGGTTGCCTATGGCTGACGCTAAATGATTTTTTCCAGTACCAGGATTACCACTGAAAATGAACCCACCAAATGATTTACCAAATTGCTCAGCGTATCTCTTAGCTTTGTACAATGCTCTTTGTTGGTCTTCACATGTAACGTCATAATTATCGAATGAACAATTTTGGTGTAATGGGCTAATACCTGATCTACCCATGATTTTATTTAAACGAGCTACTCGGTTTTCATTTGCGATCCTCATTGAATCAATTTCACCCTGCTCTCGTTGCCATGCCATTAATTCAGCAGAAGTAGTAAATTTAGGTTTAATATGCTCAGGCATTATTCGCTTTAGCCTTGCTAAGGTTGATGATGCAGTCATCAGAAGTCCTCCGGTATAAACTCATCGTTCTTTTGAGGTTGAATGATCCGTTGTGGTGGTGAAACATTTGGTTTGAATAGTCCTTGCCAGCCATTTGTAATGGTTTTGCTAATTATTTCTTCAGGTGAAAAACCTAACTCATAACACTCAGTGAGTAATTTTATTTGTCCACTGAACGTTTGTTTCGATTTTATCGGGTGCTTGATTTCCTTTCGGTACTCAATCCACTTCTCCCAAACTTCAGGATTTAGCCAATCAGGTATTTTTTCTTCCAGGATATTAAAACCTCGCTTTTGTACCGACTTTTTTTTCAAGGGGGATTTAGGGGGTTTTATATCTTGTTCTTGTTCCTGCTCCTGTTCTTGGCTTCGTAGGGTCTTCAAAGCCCCTTCAAAGCCCCTTTCATTTTTTATAGATGATTCTCTTGCAGAACTTAAATTAAAAGCATCTTTATACTTATCATAAAACATTGATAGAAATTGATTTTTAGGCTGAGAGTCATACTCTCTTTGTATACCGATACACCGGTTATCTGATGGCTTCAAAGATGATGCTATTTGATATTTTGCCATCTCGATCACCCAAACAACTTCAGCATCATCATCATAGTGGCAAAAACCTGCTTCAATGCACCTTAGAAGCCCCTTAGAAGCCCCTTCTAAACCTAGCCCTGTTTCGTGCGCCATATAGATAATAGGTAGGTAATACATGCCGATCATATTGGCGTGAGGATTGGTTAATAAGTACATAGAGACAATAAGTGCTTCATGCCCTTTTTCTCTTATTTCCTTACCTGTTTTTCCTATCCAAAATTGTGGGGAAACTTTTCCATAGTCACGCATAAAACACCATTCACTTAGCGCTGTTAATTAATTGCTTTAACACAGAGCGATAGACTGTTGAATTTTCAAAGTTGCATTTAACGCAAACACCATTACAAACATAACGTTCAGCAACATGACCGTTCTTGCATTTCTTACCTGTAAAAAATTTTCCAAGCCCTTTTGAAGCAGCTTCTTTTCGACTAATAATCTCCATTTCAACCTCATTTGATTATGTGTATGTGCAAATGCTATCCGTTATTTTAAAATAGATCAACCTAAAAAGACTTATTGGTTATCAATAAAAAATTAAGGACCACCGAAGTGATCCTTATCAATAAACAGCCTTTGAATTATTATCGAATAAAGAAATTGATTAATTGCTCTCTGGTTGCATCTGCACCGAACTCAATACAGACATCATATAACTTATTGAGTTTACTTAGTGATGGTTTGCGTTTTGCATAGCGTAGCTGATGTGATAGATACAATTGGCTATATCCCGTTCTTTGAGAGAATGCTTCTCTTTGCTTAATCGTTAAGCCATTCCAAAATTTTTTAAAGTCGAAAACTTCCATAATTTCACCAATTTGATTAACCAATAAATAATAGTAACCGTTTAGGTACTTTACCAAAAGGGTTATTTGTTTGTTTAATACACCATAACTTAATCAAATTTGTATAAAGAATAGACACCAAAGGACTTGGAGAAATGAAAAGCATTGCTGAAATTAGAAAAGATAACCTGATTTATATTATTGAACGCTACTACAACGGCAAACAAAAACTATTGGCTGATGCGTTAGGCGTAGCACCAAGTATGATCTCTCGTTACCTATCACCAAAAGATTTAAAAAGTCATCGTGAACTCACCGACCCAATGTCACGCAAAATTGAATATGTGACTAGAATTAGCAAATATTGGATGGATGTAGACCACTTAAAAGAAGGTCATGCGGAGTCAGAAAAAGAGGAATATATTCCGACTGAAATTGGCAAGATACTCTCAGATAACATCACAACATTTATGTTAAACGATGGAATAAAATCAAGAGTTAAGCTTTCTGTCGATTCAGGGCTTGCACAATCAACAGTTAACCGCATTATTAATTGTGAAGCCAGTGCCACCGCTGAAAGCATTGATGCCATTGCAAAAGCAATGGGTCGCCAAGCCTATGAATTACTGATCCCTAAAAATGATAAAGGCACTATTAACTATGATAGAAGAGCCTATTCAAAACTTCCCACCAGCGAACAAGCTGCTATTGAAAACTTCATTGAATTTATCATTAATAAAAACCAGCCTATCTCCCACGACTAACCCTTTCCATTAAAAAGAAGTCATATACTGGCTTCTTTTTACTCTTAATAAATCATTAAATTTCATAGTGATAAAAACAAACATAACCACATTGGTGATTTATTTGTTTTTCATGGTTGACAATGGTTAATTTATGGTTATGATTAAAAACATAAGTTAACCAATACGGTTAATTTGCTCTTTAGCAATATGGATAAAAGAGACTGATTTTTTAATGCGCTCAGACATAACCAATTTGGTGATTAGTCATGATCTTTTATATCAAAGACGGTAAGCATGTATTTACCTTATCTGGCTTAAATGAGTCACAGTCATTTGACAATTTTAAAGCCGGTATTGAGTGGGCTTATGTAAGAAAGCTCGCATTACAAACAGAACAATTAGTAGGTAAACAAAATGTCAGACACTAAGCACTTAAATGTGTTGATTGCAAAAGCTCTTTTACTTAACCAAGATATTACTGATAGCGAACAAGTAGATGCGCTAACAGCTCATATCAATGGTGATATTGAAAAAGAAGAGTTTAAACAATATGACCACTTTATTAATATCACGCTACTTGCACTTTCATTGGTTCCTAATATCAGCAGTGAATTAAGCGAAGAGCAAATCATTAACGCTATTATGTCATTTATTGATAACCCTGATATGCGTAGCGTTCGTCATAGAGTTAATCACTTTAACTCATTAATAAACCCAAAAACCGCCTCAATTGAGGTAGAAAAAAAAGAAGTACCTCAGGAAGAGGTGATTTTTCACGCCAGCAAAGATAACCAAAACGGTCAACACAAGGAGACGGAAGATATTCCACAGGAAGAAAATGACCAACCTGCTTATTTTGAACCTGGTCGTTATCCAGATATTCCTAACGAGGTGTATCACAGTTCAAACGGCATCAGTAGTTCGATGCTAAAAGATGCTCGTATTAGTTTGATGTATTACGAGTTACGCCATATAACAAAAGTCATTGAGCGTGAAAATAAGCGTTGTTTCGATTTAGGTAGTGCGTTTCACACGTTAACAATGGAACCTGAAAAGTTTGATGCTGAATTCAGTGTTAAGCCAATCATTCCAGAAGGTGCCTTTACAACAACGGAAACAATGAAGTCATGGATTGACGAATACAATAATAAGTTGCCTAAAAAGCTCTCACAGGATGAGTTAAAAGCAATTATTGAAGAACATAATGCCACTCTGACACCGCAACTTTCCACCAGCGGAAAAGCCGAAGAGCTAGGTCAGATATACATGCAGTTGCCCGATGAATTTAAAACCATCCCTGAAGATGGAAAATTCACAGGTGCCGCAATGAAAGCCTGTATCAAAGCCTATAACGATACTTTGCCAACACCATTGAAAACCTCAGGTAATACAGACGCATTACTTGAGCAGATAAACGGCATCAGTCCCGAATTATATTTGGCAGAAGTAAGTAAGCCTGAGCCACTTAGAAAACCCGTCAAAAAAGATGATCTCATGCAGGTCATTAAAGAAGTGAACCCTGATGCTGTATTTGAAGATGAAATCATTAGCCAGTGGCTTAGTGACGATTCGAAAATTCATGTTCAAACCGTTGACTATGAAATGGCAAATAACATGCGTAACGCTGTTATGAACCACAAAGAAGCATCCAGTTTATTAAATCACCCTAACCGTGTATCAGAAGTAAGTTACTACGGCATTGATGAAGATACCGGTCTTGAAATTCGTGTTCGTCCTGATATCGAAATTCAAACAGAAAATAACCGATTAGGTTTTGACCTCAAATCAGTAGCACTTGGTCGATTTAAACAAGATGCCATTGAGTCCATGATCCGCAAAGAAATCATTAATCGCGATTATCACATCAGCGCAGCTATGTATTGTGATGTGGCAATGCTGGATCAATTCTTCTGGATATTCGTTAACAAAGACGAGCATTACCACTGGGTCGCTATCGTTGAAGCATTACCTGAATTACTTGAATTAGGTCGTGCAGAGTACAAAAAGACACTGCGTGATATTAGACGCGCTATGGATACAGGATATTGGCCAGCGCCTATCACCACTACTCTCACTATCGGTATCACTGACTTTGAGCAGAGAAAGTTAGAAGAACTGCAAAACGAAGTCGCTTAATAAAACTGCACTTGAACAATCAGTCGCACGCTTGGAGTAAATATTATGTCAGAAGTAGCAACTCTCGAAAGAAACCAATCAGTAATGAATAACACATCATTACTTTTTAATCCTGAATCATTAGACCGTATTGTTAAATTTGCTGAGCTAATGGCATCAGGTACAGCAACGGTGCCAAGACATCTGCAAGGTAAACCATCTGATTGTCTTGCTATCACAATGCAGTCCGCACGTTGGGGAATGGATCCTTTCGTTGTCGGTCAAAAAACTCATGTCATCAATGGTGTGCTTGGTTATGAAGCCCAATTAGTAAATGCAGTTATTACCAGTTCAAATGCTGTTGTAGGTCGGTTCCATTACAAATACGGTGGCGACTGGGAAAAGATTGTAGGCATGAAAGATAAACGTGATGAATCGGGTTTATTTATTGAAGTCGGTGCAATTTTAAGAGGTGAAGAAGAAATTACATGGGGTGAGCCTGTTTACCTTGCTGATGTACAGACTAGAAACTCACCTCTTTGGAAAACAATGCCTAAGCAACAAATCGCGTATCTCGCTGTAAAATATTGGGCCCGTCTTTATTGTCCTGAAGTTATTCTTGGTGTGTATACGCCAGAAGAACTTGAAGATCGTCCGATTAAAGACATCACCCCACAGAAAGAACGTGTAAGCATTGATGAAATCACTACCCAGCAACAACCAAATAATGCTGAACCTGTAAAAGAAGCTCAAGGCGAGTTTATACCTAAGTTCGATGCTGAAGCATTTAGATTAGCTATTGATGATGTTCAGACTGTCGAAGAAGCTAAAAATATTCGTGCAGAAATTGAGAATTTAAAAAATGAAATGGGGATCAACCTGTTTACTGAATTAAAAAATAAAGCAGTACAGGCATACCACCGCATTGATACACGTAATGCCCTAGAAGCTTCTATCAACTCACTTCCTGAATCGGGTTCACCCGAAGCCACAGAAGCATTTGAAAAAGTAGACAAGCTACTTAAATCAAGCAAAAGAAAACTTGGTGATGAATTATACGAGTCTTTCTCTATCACACTTGATGATATGCGCCCTGAATACCAGTAATCCTATTTAATGTGGAGCTGTATCGCTCCACAGGAGTTTAGATATGAATATTAAATTACCTATCAACCCTATTCGTATGCCTGCTGTTTTAAAGCTAACAGGACTTTCTCGCTCAACTATTTATACATTAGAAAAGAACGGAGATTTTCCAAAGCGTATGTATTTGTCGGTGCGTTGTGTTGCTTGGGAAGCGGAAGAAGTTGATGAGTGGTTGAAAAAACGTTCTCAATCAAGAAAGACGCCTAAGTATTACACCGAACGTAAGCGTAATGAAGCTGGGCAGTTTGTGAGTAACGCCTAACCATCCTACCCCTTTAACCAAAGGATATAACCATGAAAAGTTTACACGGTCGTTGCATTCAGAGATGGAAGCAACGATTCAAGAGTGTTTGTGATTCTAAGGTTTCACCTTATTACAGAAAACGCGACTTAAAGGGATTTTGTCGTGAATGTGGCGTCATTACTGCTGACATGATGATCCAAAATATGGCAGAGAATAATGCAATAGTTGACTTCAGTGGGTGCTGGCAAGGATGGTCACCTGAATTTTCAAAGTTCTTTGACGAGAACCGAGAGAAGTATATTACCGAAGCTCGTTTGTTTCTCAACGAAGAAGCTACTAACGACGAAATAGACGACTTAATCGAAGAAGAAATCTCTAATTGGAATTAGAACTCAGTGCAAGGATGCAAACAGGAGATAGATATGAAAGGAAAACAGTATCAATGCCACGACTGCGGAGATGAAACAAAAATAATTCAATCTCATGATCAAACGTCAAATACATATGGTTTCATAATTCAATGCCTTAATTGTGGATATGAGGCTGGTCTATTCGACACCCTTGAAGATGCAGAGATGGTGATTAAGTGTAACTTACAGGGATGCAATGAAGAGGAATGAATATGAGTAAGAAAATGGTTTTGGTCGCAAGAACAAATAAGGTTGGCTCTGACTCTGAAATCTCCTTAGGAATGACCGAAGAAGAATGGAATGAACTAGATGAAGCAAATCAAGGTGTAATTATTGGTGATGCATTAGAGACACTTGTTGATTATTGGGTGCAACCAGAAGATTAAGGAAGCATTTTGACAGTGGATTAGTCACATGGATGTGAGTATGATTTCTGCTTTAAATAAGGAGGGATTATGTCAAACAAGGGCGATAAGCTTTTAACTTTCGTACTAAAGTGGTCATTTATAATTATATTATTTACCACTGTTTTTCTTCTAGGTTTTTCTTTTATTTATTATTCACAAATAAGCCTAGATAGTAAAATATCATCATTTTTTAGCTTCTTATCATCACTTGGTATTCTAGCTACTATTGGTGTTTATTTTTGGCAAAGGAACGATGCAAAAAAATTAGCAAACGAAGTAGAGAAATCAATTCTAAATATGATTATTTCCGAGTGTCAAAGGGTTGAGAGTGAATTACAACATGCTGAAAATGTTTTTTCTATTTTAGATAAAATAGAATTAATAAATATAACAAGTAAAAATAATGGAGATATATTTATAATAACAAGCATTAATGAAAATATGCGCTCTAGAACTAATTATCTTAAAAAAATCGAACTATCCAGCATTGAGAATCTACTAGGCTTAGCAACAAGTACAAATAGCAAATACATTGAAGTCATATATTCCATGATGGTAGATATAATGCGCTCTAATGAAGAACTTAGTCTTTGGTTACTCTCTGATAATGTAATTTATGAACATGTAGGTCTATATAAACGTAGCCTATACGATATAAGATATTTAATTTATAGGATAACAACTTCCCTGCACTAGCAGGGTTTTTTATACCTAAAACTCGGAGTAAGTATGGATGAATCAAGACAGAAATTTGAAGATTTTATTAAGTTTCACATGGATGATGCAGAAATAAATAATAAACTCGAAACAGCAAATAATGGATTAAATTACGCTGACCATCATGTAGATATTATGTGGATTGTATGGCAAGCATCACGCGAGAGTTTAGATGTTGAATTGCCATATAAACATCAACCTAAATTTTACTCATATGAAGATGGTATAAATACAGGTCTTAATATGTGCAGAGATATATTAATCAGTAACGGAGTGAAAGTAAAAAATGAATGAAAAATACAGAGCCGAACTAATTAACGGTAAACCAGTTATTTTATTAAATGAAAATATGATTGAAAAAGGATTTATTTCATATTCAGATGCAGAAAGAAGAGCTAATAACTTAAATTCTAAATTCAAAGTAGCCCACACATATAAAATTAAATAACCATGCAAATAATCGGATATGTATTGCTCATGCTAATACAGGGTTCTGCTGTGCCTATAACGGAAGATATATACACGAAATCGGAATGCAATAAACGTGCTGAATATTTAATGTCAGTGAGGAATGTTGAAATTAAATGCGGAGAGGTGATGAGAAATGAATAAATTTAAATTTTATGCGGTGTGTGATAATGACGGGAATATTGTCTGTATCAACAATAGTAAGTACCCATCACTAAAAGCAATATTCTATTTGCGTGAAGATGCTGAGAAAATTATTGGAAAAAACGCAGGAGAAAACCTTCAAATCTCCGAAGTTAATATTATTGAGGATGAAAATGAATAAATACACCGAACTATCTGACTTCGAGATTAATAAAAAGGTTGCTAGTCATTATTTGCCATATGATTACAATCTCAATGAACATACAAAAACGGTAGAACTAATTGGCTTTTTAGGCGATACCGATGAGTACAATGTGTATGGCACATTCAACCCATGCAATAACCCGCCTGACGCAATGCCGATTATTATTGAGAATAAGATTAGCCTACTTGCTGGTGACGGTAATTTCTGGTGTGCTAGATATGGAGAGTGGACTCTACTTCCTCATCCATCTGGTATTGAGTTTATAGAAAAAGCGCAAGTTATAAACGATAGCCCATATCGCGCAGCTATGGAATTATTTCTATTAATGAAGGATGCTGAACGTGAAACCAATACTTGATATGTGCTGTGGCTCTCGTATGTTTTATTTTGATAAACAAGACGACCGAGTTTTATTTAATGATATTAGAGCAGAAGAACATATTTTATGTGATGGAAGAATTTTAAATATAACACCAGATATTATTTCTGATTTTAAAAACCTTCCATTACCAGATAATACTTTTTATCAAGTACTATTTGACCCACCTCATTTAATCAGAGTTGGTAAAAATAGCTGGATGTTTAAAAAATATGGTTCGTTAAATAAAGACTCATGGAGAGAAGATTTAAGTAAAGGATTTAGTGAAGCATTTAGAGTGTTAAGACCCGGAGGAACATTGCTGTTCAAATGGAATGAAACCCAAATACCTGTTAAACAAATTTTAGCACTAACAGACCAAAAACCAACAGCAGTACAGCGTGTAGGTAAAAATGATAAGACGCACTGGATCTCTTTTCTTAAGGAGGTTAAATGAAAAAATACGACCTTATCTATTGTGATCCTCCGTGGGATTATAAAAATAAAGTTTCAAACGGTGCTGCTAAAAATCATTATCCAACAACTTCCCTCTTCAATTTAACCCATATCCCTATTCATTCTATTGCATCTGACAATGCAGTTCTTGCCATGTGGTATACAGGTAATTTTGTACTCGAAGCTATTAAATTAGCCGAAGCGTGGGGTTTTAAAATCCGCACAATGAAAGCTTTTACTTGGGTTAAGTTTAACACTTTAGCATGGCAACGAATTGATAAGGCTATTCAAAACAGCGAGTTATTTGATTATCTCGACCTGTTTGAACTATTAGATGCTGAAACAAAAATGAATGGGGGAAACTACACCAGAGCCAATAGTGAAGATGTTTTAATCGCTACTCGAGGCAATGGATTACAGCGCATTAGTGCTAGTGTTAAGCAAATCGTATTTAGTTGTTTAGGTGAGCATAGCGAAAAGCCATGGGAAGTAAAAAACCGTCTTGAACAGTTGTACGGTGATGTAAGTCGCATTGAGCTATTCGCTCGTGACATGTCACAAGGTTGGGATGCATGGGGCAATCAATGTCCTAACAACAGTATCGAACTTATCAACTCTCATTTTATTTGTAAGGAATAAATATGCCTGATATCGCAGATGATGCTAATGACTTAACGGATCTACAAATCAACACCGCATTAGCAAATAGAGAGCCACCAGCTAAAAGCTTAACTGGATTTTGTATCTGGTGCCGTGAAGAGCCAGTAACAGAGAATAGCGCTTACTGTTCTAAAGAGTGTGGTGATGACCACGCTCAGTACAAAAGGAAAAACGGCTAATGATTATTTTACTCACATTATTAGCTGTGTACTTATGGCTTGCTGGATACCTATTTTCAGAGTCTAAGCACGAAAGCGACAATATAAAAGATATTGTGGCCAGACTGTTTTACTCCACAATCTGGCCTGTTGTTGGTGTGCTTTACCTATCGTCACTACTTGCTTATAAAACACTTGGCGAAGAATGACAAAGCGTTAATCTTTCTCTTTTATCCATTCATCCACCATATCAGCCCACTCTTGTAACATCTTCCTGCGCTGTTCAGCATATTCAGCTTTGTTGTAAACGGCTCTAACGCCATTTTGAACGTGTGCTAAACATTTCTCTATCCAATCTGAGTTATAACCTGCTTCGTGCAATAGCGTGCTTGCTGTGCGTCGTAAATCGTGAACAGTAACCGGTTCGAACTCAATACCTTTTTCATTGATACGTTTTACGGTGCCATCAATCACGTTATTCAATGCAGCATTAGAAAGTGGCTTTTTAATATCATATCGACCAGGCATTAAGTAATCGCTTCCCATCGCACAAACTTTCATACCGGTGAGGATATCCATTGCTTGGTCAGAGAGATAAATAACATGCTCTTTTCTCCCCTTCATTCGCCCTTTAGGGATCACCCATTGCCTATTTTTAAAGTCTATTTCATCCCATGTAGCGTGAATAAACTCAGACTTTCTGACTAATGTCAGCAAGACAAATTTAACGGCCAATTTTAAGGTTGGATAACAACTATAGTTTTCTAGTTCACGAAATAAGATACCGATTTCTTTCGGCGACATTGCCCTTTCGCGCGCTTGAAAAGTCCCTATCGAAGATGCCTTTATTGCATCTGCTGGGTTACTAATTTCATAACCTCTATCTATGGCATAAGTAAAAACGGATCCAACAATCTCACGCACTTGTAATGCAGTCGCTTTTGCTCCCCTATCCTTTATCTTTTCACACAATGCCCTAAGCCTTGGTGTGGTGATCTCTTCTAGCTGAAGCTTGCCGAATACGGGATAGATTTCTTTTTCAATAATTGCTTCTTTCATGGCCCTTGTAGAGTCGGCATATTGGGCATCATTAAGGAAATTGACGGTATAGTCTTTGAATACCGTCCCTATTTTTTTACTCTCAATACCGTCACGTTTCTTTGAAGCTGGTGATATACCTGCGTTTAGTAGCCTTTTTGCTTCAATTAATTCGGCTCTTGCTTCTGCAAGCGTGATACCGTCAGCACTATATCGACCAAAAGTAACCGTTTCTCTCCTTCCATTAAAACGATAATCATATCTAAATGAAATAACACCACTTTTTGTCACTGCAACGTATAAACCATCTCTGTCAGACACTTTATAAAGCTTGTCTTGTGGCTTTAAACTTCTCAGTTTTGTATCGGTCAGCATGCTATAACCTCAATGCTGATACCGTCAAATGACAGCAAATTTATGACGGTATCAGTGTCTTAATTTTATAATTTATATTTTGATACCGTCTACTATACCGTCATTTTTTTCGGTTCTTGTCAACCATTACTAACCATAGAAAACAAAAAAGCCACCAGTAACATACTGATGGCTCTTGGTTTTTTAACCTTTATCAACTATTGCTGATAAACGGTATTTTATTCCCACTCAATCGTTGCCGGTGGTTTACCGCTGATATCATAAACAACGCGGGAAATACCACTAACTTCATTGATAATACGGTTAGAAACGCGACCTAAGAAGTCATATGGTAGATGTGCCCAATGTGCTGTCATAAAGTCCACAGTTTCAACTGCACGTAATGAAACAACCCAGTCATATTTACGACCGTCACCCATAACGCCCACTGAACGTACAGGTAAGAACACGGTAAATGCTTGGCTTACTTTATTATATAAATCAGCTTTATGCAGTTCTTCGATAAAGATAGCATCAGCGCGACGTAATAAATCACAGTATTCTTTCTTGATCTCACCTAATACGCGAACCCCTAAACCTGGACCCGGGAATGGGTGACGATAAAGCATGTTGTATGGTAATCCTAACTCTAAACCAATCTTACGCACTTCATCTTTAAACAGTTCTTTTAATGGCTCAACTAAGCCCAGTTTCATATCGTCTGGTAAACCACCTACGTTATGGTGCGATTTAATCACATGAGCTTTACCTGTTGCAGATGCAGCAGACTCAATCACATCAGGATAGATAGTGCCTTGTGCTAACCATTTAACTTGTGGCTGTTTAACAGCTTCTTCATCAAAGATTTCAATGAATGTATGACCAATGATTTTGCGTTTTTTCTCAGGATCGTTCTCGCCTTTTAACGCAGTTAAGAAACGCTCTTCCGCTTCAACATGGATAATATTTAGGTCAAATTTACCTTTAAACATTTCCATGACTTGTTCTGCTTCATTCAGTCGCAATAAGCCATTATCAACAAATACGCATGTTAAACGCTTACCAATTGCACGGTTTAACAATAATGCAGTTACTGATGAGTCAACACCGCCTGATAACGCTAAAATAACGTGATCATCACCAATTTGCTCTTTTAAACGAGCAACCGTGTCTTCAATAATTGCAGCAGAAGTCCACAGCGCATCACAACCACAGATATCTAAAACAAAACGTTTTAAAATCGCTAAACCTTGATGTGTATGTGTAACTTCAGGGTGGAATTGAACACCATAAAAACGTTTTTCTTCATTCGCCATAATAGCAAATGGGCAAGTTTCAGTGCTTGCTACTGTTACAAAGTCTGATGGAATAGAAGTTACTTTGTCGCCGTGGCTCATCCATACATCTAATAATGGTTTACCATCTTCGCTAACTGAATCTTGAATATCACGGAATAGTGCACAAGTTTCACGAATTTCAACTTGTGAATAACCAAATTCACGCTCACCAGAAACTTCGACGTCGCCACCTAATTGCATCGACATCGTTTGCATACCATAACAAATTCCTAATACAGGAACGCCTGCATTGAATACGTATTCTGGTGCGCGAGGGCTGTTGTCTTCAGTAGTACTTTCAGGGCCACCAGACAGAATAATACCATTAGGATTAAATTCACGAATTTGTTCTTCTGTAACATCCCATGCCCAGAGTTCACAATAAACGCCGATTTCACGGATACGACGAGCAATAAGCTGCGTATACTGTGAACCGAAATCAAGGATAAGAATGCGATGATTATGGATATTTGCTGTCATTTGTGGTGAATTCCAAAACAGATAAAGTCATAAAGTTGAAAGGCTTGCCAATTTATAATTAAAACACGGTAATAACTAAAACAAGCCTTTCTCGGAATAAATTACATACCTAAGCGATAGTTAGGTGATTCTTTCGTGATGGTCACATCATGGACATGGCTTTCTTGAATACCCGCACCACTGATACGAACAAATTCAGCTTTGGTATTCAAATCTTTAATTGTTGCGCAGCCTGTTAAGCCCATGCACGAGCGTAAACCACCCATTTGTTGATGCACGATAGTTTTCAATAAACCTTTATAAGCAACACGGCCTTCGATACCTTCTGGTACTAATTTGTCTGCTGCATTATCAGTTTGGAAGTAACGATCTGATGAACCTTTAGACATCGCACCTAATGAACCCATGCCACGATAAGATTTATAAGAACGGCCTTGGAACAGTTCGATTTCACCCGGAGATTCTTCAGTACCCGCAAACATTGAACCAACCATAACGCAAGCTGCACCTGCTGCTAATGCTTTTGCGATATCACCTGAGAAACGAATACCGCCATCTGCAATAACAGGAATGTTGCGATCTTTCAGCGCTTCAACGGCATCTGCAATAGCGGTAATTTGTGGTACACCAACACCCGTTACGATACGAGTTGTACAAATTGAGCCTGGACCGATACCTACTTTAACCGCGCTCACACCTGCATCTGCTAGTGCTAATGCGCCTTCTGCGGTTGCAACATTGCCACCAATAATAGGTAGATTTGGGTATAATGCACGAGTATCACGAATACGTTGTAATACACCCTCAGAGTGACCGTGAGATGAGTCAATAAGTAAAACGTCAACACCAGCAGCAACTAATGCCGCAACACGCTCTTCATTACCTGCACCCGCACCAACAGCAGCACCAACACGTAAACGACCATGTTCGTCTTTACAAGCATTTGGTTTACGTTCTGCTTTCTTGAAGTCTTTTACAGTGATCATACCTTTCAGGTGGAAGTTGTTATCAACCACTAAGGCTTTCTCTACACGTTTTTCATGCATTTTTTGCATAACAACATCTCGTGCTTCGCCTTCTTGTACAGTCACTAAACGCTCTTTTGGTGTCATTACCGCAGTAACAGGTTGGTCTAAATCAGTAACAAAACGAACATCACGACCAGTAATAATACCCACTAATTCGTTGTCATTAGTCACAACAGGATAACCCGCAAAGCCATTGCGTTCAGTCATTGCTTGAACTTCACGTAAAGAAGTTTCTGGTGTTACGGTGATAGGATCAGTGACAACACCACTTTCATGTTTTTTCACACGACGAACTTCTTCAGCTTGACGTTCGATAGACATGTTTTTGTGGATAAAACCAATTCCACCTTCTTGAGCTAATGCGATAGCTAAAGGCGCTTCAGTCACAGTATCCATTGCAGCAGAAAGCATAGGAACATTTAGGCGGATTGTTTCAGTCAGTTGAGTAGACAAGTCGGCAGTATTAGGAAGAACAGTGGAGTGTGCAGGAACTAACAAAACATCATCAAATGTAAGTGCTTCTTTTTTAATTCGTAACATAGCAATATCTCACCAAGGCGGCTTTTAGGAAATAGAAAATATTGCCGCGGAATTATACACACCGTAATCGGTTGCTTCTAGCTTTTTTTCAAAATTTTTATTGATCCTGCCACTAACTTAGGTAGTATCAATCAATTAAGTCTTTGTTTTAAAATTTGATCTGGCTCACATGACACTACCGATAAACAATAATATTTTTACTGTTAGCCGTCTAAATAAGACCGTTCGCCAGTTATTAGAAATGGAAATGGGTCGCATTTGGATCAGCGCTGAAATTTCCAATTTTACTCAACCCTCTTCTGGTCACTGGTATTTTACGTTAAAAGATACTAATGCCCAAATTAGAGCGGCGATGTTTCGTGGGCAAAATACTAAAGTTACTTTTCGCCCTCAGCATGGTCAGCAAGTTTTAGTGCGTGCAACAATTACATTGTATGAGCCAAGAGGTGATTACCAATTGATTGTTGAGAGTATGCAACCTGCTGGTGACGGGCTTTTACAACAACAGTTTGAGCTATTAAAACAAAAACTCAGTGCAGAAGGTTTATTTGATGCTATTCATAAAAAACCCCTGCCATCACACGCTAAACAAATTGGTGTTATCACTTCATCAACAGGAGCAGCACTACACGACATTTTAAATATTCTTCGTCGTCGTGATCCCTCTTTGCCTGTTCTTATCTATCCAACTGCCGTTCAAGGTGCTGAAGCGCCTATGCAGATTGTTCATGCCATCGAACTGGCTAACCGCCGTAAAGAATGTGATGTTTTAATTGTTGGTCGTGGCGGTGGTTCGTTAGAAGATCTCTGGGCATTTAATGATGAACGCGTTGCTCGTGCTATTTTTGCCAGTGAAATTCCGATTGTAAGTGCTGTTGGCCATGAAACTGATGTCACTATTGCTGATTTTATTGCCGACCTTAGAGCCCCAACCCCTTCAGCTGCAGCAGAACTCATTAGTCGTAACAAACTTGAGCTATTGCGCCAATTGCAATCACAGCAACAACGTCTTGAAATGGCGATGGATTACTATTTGGCGAAAAAATTACGTGCAATAACACAGCTTCATCATCGTTTACAGCAACAGCATCCTCATTTACGTCTTGCTCGTCAGCAAAATGTATTAGCTTCAACACAACAGCGTTTAGTTGCTAGTTTTCAACGGTTATTACAAACCAAGCAACATCAACAAACACAACTACAAAAACGCCTTACTTACCAAGAGCCTAGTTCCCAAATTCAAGCATTACTTCGCCAACAACAGCTGTTGATTTACCGTATGCGAGAAAGTATTTCACAACAGCTATCTCGTCAACGTGAACAATTCGCTATTAGCTGTTCTCGTTTAGAAAGTGTGAGTCCTCTCGCAACACTTTCTCGTGGTTACAGTATTAGCGAAACAGAGTCTGGAGAAGTGCTGAAAAATACCAAACAGGTGAAAGTAGGTGATCCACTAAAAACGCGTGTTGAAGATGGTTGGATAACCAGTGAAGTGGTTAAAACACAAAAGATAAGAGCTAAACGTAAGACCACCTCTAAAAATGATGATTAACCTCCTATCAAATATAGGTCAATATAAATACAAAAGGAAAACGGCATCAGAATAATATTGATGCCGTTTTTATTATTTATACTTTAAGATAATCATTACGTTACATTAAAAGCGTACTTCTCCTGCAAATAAGTAGCTTCGACCTCGGGCAGTTTGAGTATTACTTCCCGGATCTTGCATCATTGGCGCTGAATTACTTCTATCAAGCGCATTAGAATAGTTTTTATTCATTAAATTATGCACTGCAAATTTCAAAGAAATATTTTTATTAATTTTGTAATTACTATAAAGATCAATAACTTTCGGGATATTATCTTGTTGCACCATAGGGACTTTACCCGTATCAAAATCAACACCTTCAGGTGAAGATTTACGCGATTTCCCTGTTATTTGGATCACTGTACCTAGTTCTAATGACTGGTCATCAAAGAAGCGAACACCAGTATCAATAGTGGCATAATACTTAGGTAATTCAGAGGCAGGTGTTTGACCAAAGTCTGTACTGGCAATCGAAGTCGGCTGAGATGTACGCTGATCGCTATAAGAAAGGTTTGTATAAAATACCCCTGCATCATAATTTGCTTGAAGTTCATAACCCCGCAAAGTTACAGGCTCAAGGCTATTGGTATACAGGAAAATATTGCCATCATATTCAATTCCCGCATAATCTTCATCCGTTAAAGAGCCGTCATTTTTACAACGCACACCACCTTTACAAACAAAATAAGAATCACTAGAAATGTAATCTTTAATTTTTGTGTGATACCACAATCCTTTAAATCGTAAGCTGTCACCCTCAATAATTAAATCAGGACGATAGCTATTAAAACCCAATTGAACAGTATCTGCCTTTTCACTTTTTAAAAATGGATTCATTGAAGCACCACCTTCATTGGCAAAGAAGATCTCTTGCGACGTAGGTGCTCTCATCGTTTGTGCATAACTAACAAATGGTTGAAATTCGGGAATAATTTCAGCAGAAAGTAACATTCCCGGGTCCCAATTTCTATCATGGCGATTGACATTCCATTCACCTTCAGGGAAGCAAGCTGCGCGTGGATCGCAAGCAGGTTTTCGCCCTTTAATATGATAATCGACATAATTTAAATTTAGGTCGAGAGTATAAATATCGTATTCAAATTTCATTTGTGAGAAGAAGCTGGTTAAATCATTTTTTCCTTGAGGCGCAAAGGAGTTATATTCAACCATATTTTGTGATTGCCATGGATCAGTAGAAGGTGCAATAACACTACGTTTGTATTCTGTTGACATTAATTTTGAGCCAAGTGTTAATGCCATATCCAATTCACCGTAATTAAAGCGACTGGTATTTTTCGCCACTAGTGAGTCTGATATATTTTTGGCATTTGCTTCTCGCAAACTCACAAGAGAATCACCCTCAAATTTTTGTGATGCTTGGCTGTGGCTAAGCAGAATTTCACTATCAAATAAATCATTTAACGGTGTATAGCGATATTTTGCATAATAATCTTTAGCATCTATTTTGCGACGATTAAAATTGTTGTTATAAAAACGACCACTTAATTCTAATTCATGAGAATCATTCGGCTTTATATTTATTTTAGTAAGTTCTGAGTGTGGTCTTTGATTAAATTCTTTGCTTGTCGAAAATTCTTCACTATTAAAACCAGCACCATTTTTATAAGAAGACTCTATTTTGTGTCCGCTTAATGCAAACATCGCACCCACTGTACCATTATCATTAAATAATGAACGTTGGCCTGCCACCGCAACCATGCCGTTATAACCTAAGCCATTCGTACCACCAGCCGCTTTACTTCTTACACCCCAAGAGTGGTTTTCAAATAAAATATCTTCAACACCAATGGTTTTAAAATTAGCACTCCCTGCTAGGGCATTAATACTATTCTCACCATCTTGTTGACCACGAGAAATATCGATTTTAATAATAAAATTCGGATCAATCATGGTATTAAACTGATTGTAAGGTTGTGCGCCATGCGCATATTGACTGGGTGATGTGCTATACATAGTTTGTGTAACACCATCTACCATCATATTAACGCGCCCAAAACCACTAAGTCCGCGAATATTAACACTCACACCAGGTTGGCTTACATCCATTTGAGTATACGTACCCGGCGTTGATCGTAATGCTTGTTCAACAGACCCGAGATTATTAATTTCACCAATAGAACTATAAGCACCCGGTTTTCCTAATGCTTTCTGTTCTGGTGTTTCTTTTTGTGCTGATGAAACTTTTAAGCTACTAAATTGAACCGCTTTATCCGCTTCAGATGCGATGACAGGATGATTAACACTCGAAAATAAAATAAGAGTGCTAAGTATTTTCCTTGTAGATTTCATAATAAACCTATTCTTTATTTTTATTTAAATAGGCTCACGTTGCTTTATATAAAGTAATTAAACTAGAAAATATTATTATTGTTATATTCGATTTAAATAATAGCGCTGTCTCTCTTAAAGAGAGACAGGCTAATTTTATTAAAATTATTTATTATTACAGATTATTCTATTTTATATTTTGAGCTTTAAAATAGACTTCAGGTTGTTCTAACATCAGAATAAAGGCATATTCTTTTGCCGTATCGCGTAAGCGATTAAAACGTCCTGATTTACCACCATGTCCTGCACTCATATTAGTATCAAGTAATAGTAGGTTATTATCTGTTTTTAATTCACGCAATTTAGCAACCCATTTTGCAGGCTCCCAATATTGCACTTGTGAATCATGTAATCCCGTTGTGACGAGTAAATGAGGATAGGCTTTAGCAACGACATTGTCGTATGGGCTATATGATTTTAGGCGGAAATAAACTTCTTTATCCGCAGGATTTCCCCACTCTTCATATTCCCCTGTTGTTAAAGGAATTGAAGCATCAAGCATGGTTGTCACAACATCCACAAATGGAACTTGAGATACAACACCACGGTATAATTCTGGTGCCATATTCACAACAGCGCCCATTAATAAACCACCCGCACTGCCGCCCATAGCGTAAACGTGTTTAGGTGCTCCGTAACCATTGGCAATTAGGTATTTAGTGGCATCAATAAAGTCTGTAAAAGTATTAACCTTATGTTCCATTTTACCTTGGTTATACCAACGTTTACCTAATTCACCACCACCACGCACATGCACAATCGCATAGACAAAGCCTCGGTCTAACAAACTTAAACGAGGTGAGCTAAATGAAGGGTCAATGCTACTACCATAAGAGCCATAACCATAAATTAAGATAGGGTTTTCACCTTTCTTAAATAAGTCTTTGCGATAAACCAATGATACTGGAACTTCAACACCGTCTTGTGCTTTTACCCAAGTACGTTCACTTTCATACAGATCGCGTTCAAAGCCTTTTACCTCTTGCTGTTTAAGCAGTTGCTTTTGGTGCGTTTGCATATTCCATTGATAAGTTGAAGATGGTGTGGTCATAGAAGTATAACCAAAGCGAAGCTCTTCACTATCTGCTTGAGGGTTAAATCCTAACCATGCCATATAAACAGGATCGTCAAACGTAACATTGGTTGATTGACCTGTTTTCCAATCAATTTGACGTAGTGACACTAAACCTTGTTTTCTTTCTTCAACAACCAACCAGCGATTAAAGAGATCAAAGCCTTCTAAATCGACATCTTTTTGTGGCGCAATGACGGTTTCCCAAGGCTTATCAATTGAGGCAGTTTTATAAAGACCAAACAATTCACTCTCATGATTCGAACGAATATAGAATTCGCCATTAAAATGGTCGATATCATATTCACGTCCCTCTTGACGTGCAGAAAAAATAACCATCGGTTTTTCTGGTGCATTCGCGTCAATTAAACGAGATTCTGAGGTGGTTGAACTTTCAATAGAGACCAAAATGTAGTCTTCAGATTTGCTTTTACCCATCCATGTATAAAAGCGATCATCATTTTCTTCGAAGATTTTGACATCTTGTTTACGATCAGTGCCATATTGATGGCGATAAATTTGATAAGGCAATAGTGTTTGCGGATCTTTATCAACATAAAATAGTGTTTTGCTATCATTTGCCCACACTAAGTTTGCTGAAATATTGGTTAACACATTCTCTTTCCATGTGTTATCCGATAAATCTTTATAGGCAACATTATAGTTTCTGCGCCCTTCCTTATCTTCCGCAATAGCAATACGTTTGTTATCTGGGCTAATAGTTAAATCACCTAATTGATAGAATTCATGCCCCTTAGCACGTTCGTTTCCATCAACGAGGACTTCCCACTCACCTTCGCTATTAACTGGCTTGCGCTGATAAATTGGAAAATCTTTACCTTCTTGATAAATAGTACGATAAGTATAGCCATTATAAATATAAGGCACAGACTCATCGTTTTGAGCCATACGGCTGACCATTTCATTGAAGAGTGTTTCTTCAAGGGCTTTACCTTCTTTCATCACTGATTCGGTATAAGCATTTTCAGCATTCAGATAATCAAGCACTTTAGGATCTTTGCGTGAATCATCTCGTACCCAATAATAATTATCGGTGCGCGTATCTCCATGATCTGTCATCACATGAGGTACTTTGTTCGCTTTTGGTGGCATCACTAGGGAGTCCTTCTGATTTTGAGCCAATGCAGGTGTTGCTGAAATTAACAATGCTATGATCGCACTCGTTAATTTCAACGTCATCCGTTTTTTTGTTGCGATTAACATAACGTTTTATTTCCTTTTGACCTGTCGTTAGAACGTTAGTGTAGAAAACTCAATTGGCATTTCAACCATTATTTTACCTTTCGTCAGTAACTCTACCGGTGGTATAGGTAAGGGCTCCGCACGTTTGAGTACTCTTTGTGCTTCTCTGTCTAAAGAGCGCACGCCACTACTGAGAATTAATTCACTAGAGATGACATAACCTTGTTCATCAACAAAAAAGCGCACTTTAGAAATACCGGTTCTACCTTTGCTTTTTGCTTCTTCAGGATAGGCTTTATAACGATTAAGATGCCCTTTGGTTTTAGCTTGCCATAATGCTAACGCGCTTTCTGAGCTATCTGAATCGCTGTCATAATTTGCACTAACATCATTAGATTGTTGTCTCGCCGCCGAGCGACTACTTGAAGGCGCTGATTGGCTAGACACATTTTCACTAATAGTGGGTGCTGGCTTTACTGGAGAGGTAATCGGTGTCACTTTAGCTGTTTGCTCTACATTGACTCTTTTCTTCGGTTTTTCTAGCAAGATATCTGCATTTTCATTCACAATAAGATCAGGCTGTTTTTCAGCAACATCTTGCTCTACCTTTTTTTGGCTCGCTACCGCCAGTTGTTGATCGACGCCTACAACCTGTTTTTCATCGCTGAGTGCTTGTACGTTTTCACTTAAGCTCATCATTACAGCTAATTCAGGCTCTTGTATAAATACCGTATTCTCTTTATTGAAATAAAAATAAGCCATGACAAAAATAGCATGTACACCGATAGCCAAAATTAAAGCTTTAGAACTACAAAGCTGAAATTTTGGCATTTGATCCATACAAGAAGAAATAAGCATATTCGTGTTATCAAGAAATTAAGGTAATGCGACAGGTGTTATCCAAAGATAATCGGCATGAACTGAAGTAACATCACTTCCCTCTTCTGCCATTATCACGACTGTCACGCTTTCATTCGGTGCTAAATCAGCAACGTGTAAAGGCACACCCATTACTTTTGTCGCATGAAAAGAGCCAGCAATTAAAAGTGCGGGTGTCGGAGCATCTAATAAACTTTTAGCCATTGCACGATCACGCAATTGCTGAATAACTGTCATTTTTTCTGCTTGAGTTTTATCAAGCTCACCACCATGAGAAAGCTCGATTGTTTTTTGAATGAGTTGGCGAACGGATGTATCAGTTGAATGCACACCATCAATAATAGGAGAATTTTTATACGCACTAGATATTTCACTGCGATCAATATTGGCGGCTAACAAAGGATATTCAGCACTCAGCCCTGCTTTAACAATATTGCCATACCATTTCCAAGGCCAGCCTGAATTCCATTTTAATGCAGCCATTAATCGCTCATCACGTAAGTATTCAGAGCCTGAATAACGTTTCTTTGTGTTATCAACTAATGATTGTTGGCTTGGTGTTAGCATCTCAAGTAAAACCGCACCTTGAGGGCGTTTTTTAGGCAGCTCTGTCATCAACCAATATTCAATATCATGATGATAAGCATTGTCATGTTTTTCACCAATAATCACACGTGATTGGCTTGCTAACCGTGTTAGCAGTGTATCTGCCGTGATGGATTGCCCAGTCTGAGTATCAATGATGTTTGCCGACTGAATAATTGCCAGATCTACCGTTGATGCAGGTTGTTTTTCTATCGAATGACATGCTGAAAGACTAATTAATGAAACTAGTAGCAAGATCCTTTTTGATATTGAGAAAAACATAATCATCCTATTAGTTATATATACTTATTTTAGTTGGGCGAATAGGTTAATATTATTGCTAATAATTATCAATATCATTCTTATATTAATTTGCATTTAATGCTTTTATATCTATTTTAGAAACACAAAAAAAGCGCCTGATAAAAGGCGCTTTATGGATGGAACTATCTAATTAGTGATAATTAGTTTTGAGATTGTGCCTGAGCTTCAACAACAGCTAATGCCACCATATTCACGATACGACGCACTGACGCAATTGGTGTCAAAATGTGAGCTGGTTTAGCAACACCCATTAATACTGGCCCTACTGTTACACCATCAGAACTCGTTACACGTAATAAGTTATAGCTAATACGTGCGGCTTCCATTGTTGGCATAACTAACAGGTTTGCAGAGCCTTTTAATGGGCTATCTGGCATCACGTCACGACGAATAGATTCTACTAATGCCGCATCTGCATGCATTTCACCATCAATTTCTAATTCAGGTGCGCGTTGTTTGATTATCTCTAATGCTTTTCTGAGTTTGATTGAAGATGGACTATCAAATGAACCAAAGCTTGAACGAGAAACCAGCGCTGCTTTTGGCTCAATACCAAAGCGACGGATAGTATCAGCAGCCATAATCGTAATATCTGCTAGTTGTTCTGCGGTTGGATCTTCATTGACGTAAGTGTCTGTAATAAAGGTGTTACCACTTGGCAATAACAGTGCATTCATTGCTCCGGCAGTTTCCATCCCTTCACGTAAGCCAAACACATTTTTGTAGATTTCAAAATGTTCAGAATAGCTACCTACTGTACCGCAAATCAGGCCATCTGCTTCACCTCGGCGAACCATAATGGCACCAATCAGTGTTGGATTACCAATCATTGCACGGCGAGCTTGCTCTTGTGATACACCGCGACGTTTCATGATTTGGTGATATTCTTGCCAGTACTCTTTGAAACGTGGATCGTTTTCATTATTCACCACTTCAAAGTCTTTACCCGCTTTAATATGTAAACCCAATTTCTGAATACGCATTTCAATCACACTAGGGCGACCAATTAAGATTGGTGTAGCTAATCCTAATGTTACTAGCTCTTGTGTTGCATGCAGTACGCGATTTTCTTCCCCTTCTGCTAACACAATGCGTTTTTTCTCTTTTTTCGCTTGAGAGAAAATAGGTTTCATAAATAAGTTCGTTTTATAAACAAACTCATTAAGGTGTTCGATATAAGCAGAGAAGTCTTCAATTGGGCGTGTTGCAACACCTGAATCCATCGCTGCTTTTGCAACTGCTGGCGCAATTTTCACAATCAAACGTGGATCAAATGGTTTTGGAATAATGTATTCAGGTCCAAAAGAGAGCTCCTGATCACCATAGGCAGAAGCAACTTCTTCGTTTTGTTCTGCCAATGCCAATTCTGCAATAGCATGAACACAAGCAAGTTTCATCTCCTCATTAATTGCCGTCGCACCAACGTCTAATGCGCCACGGAAGATGAATGGGAAACACAATACGTTATTAACCTGATTTGGGTAGTCAGAACGCCCTGTGCAGATAATCGCATCTGAACGTACTGCTTTTGCTAGCGGTGGTAAAATTTCAGGCTCTGGATTGGCAAGCGCAAGAATAAGTGGATCGCGTGCCATTTTTTTGACCATTTCTTGCGTTAATACGCCCGGTCCTGAACAACCTAAGAAGATGTCGGCATTATTAATAACATCATCTAATGTACGAGTACCGTTATCTTCAATCGCATAAGCCGCTTTAGTTTCTGCCATATTGGCTTCACGACCGCGGTAGATAACCCCTTTAGAGTCACATACAGTGATGTTTTCGCGTGTTAGCCCTAAAGCAACTAATAAGTTCATACAAGCAATAGATGCGGCACCGGCTCCTGATACCACTAATTTTACTTTGCTGATCTCTTTTTTAATAATACGCAAGCCATTGAGAATAGCGGCTGTAGAGATAATCGCTGTACCATGTTGATCATCATGGAATACAGGAATATTCATTTTTTCACGCAGTTTTTTCTCAATATAGAAACACTCTGGTGCTTTAATGTCTTCGAGGTTAATACCACCAAATGTTGGCTCTAATGACGCAATAATATCAACGAGTTTATCAGGATCTGTCTCATTAACTTCGATGTCAAAAACATCAACGCCAGAAAACTTCTTAAACAAAACGCCTTTACCTTCCATCACAGGCTTGCCTGCTAAGGCACCGATATTTCCAAGTCCAAGTACCGCAGTACCATTTGAAATCACCGCGACAAGGTTGCCTTTGGCTGTGTAGCGATAAGCTGCTAGAGGATCTGCTGCAATTTCTAAACAAGGAGCGGCGACACCCGGTGAATAAGCTAATGCTAAATCACGTTGGGTTGTAAGTGGTTTTGTCGGTGTTACTGTGATTTTGCCAGGTACGGGAAATTCATGAAAATCTAGAGCGCTTTGTTTTAATTTGTCTTCCATCTTCATATCCTTTGTATCAATAGGGTAAGGGCTTCGTTAGTATAATGGTAATGGAGCGTTAAATCATGACGGCTCCGACACTTTTTTCAAATTAGTAAACTAGATTCATTATAAACAATTAATACCTAGTTATAGGTATATTATTAACGCTATTTAATTTCATCTGTGTAATAAACTCGAACAGAAAAAAGACAATATTTGTTTATTATTTACCAGATATTAAATTAACATTTAAAATAATTAAATTTTTTATATAGTTTAAAAAAACAATAACTATTTTCACTTGTTGATTATTTTTAAAATAGCCTTACTTCTGTACAACTCATTGTAACTATAAAGATTTTATAGAATTAGATGTTTTGTTAGTCTTTTTGGTTATTTTCTTTTTTACCCGTAACAATAATTGGTGTAATATTGCCAACCGTCAATTTTATTTTCTTATTGTTTTAATAAGATGTCTGATTCTAATTTTTATTCCTCATTTGGAATTTACTTTTTTATTTTCTGCTATTGGAAAGATTACGCACATTATTATTTTTTTTTAGGGAGAGGGGTTATGCCTAGCTACTCAATTATGATAGTGGATGATCACCCTATCATGAGATATGGATTACGGCTATTGTTAGAAAAAGACAAGGATTTTGTCGTAGTAAGCGAAAGTGGCAATGCTCAAGAGGCTGTAACCGCTGCAAAACAGTTAAATCCAGATTTAATTATGATGGATTTAAATCTACAAGGGCGTTCAGGTATTGATATTATTCGAACACTTCGTCGCTCTGGTTTAACATCTTATGTTCTTGTTTTATCCGTTTCTGATTCACGTAATGATGTTTACGCTGCGTTGGATGCAGGCGCAAACGGTTATCTTTTAAAAGAATGTGAGCTAGACATGCTATTACTTAGTCTGCGTAAAGCGGCTGTTGGGCATCCGGTTTACAGTGAGCGAGTGTGGCAATATATTCAGCTTAGGCAAAACTATTCTGATCCACTTTCAGCGTTGACTAAAAGAGAATTGGATGTTCTTCATGAAGTGTCTGCTGGAATGAAAAATAAGCAAATTGCTGAGAATTTATTTATTTCTGAAGAAACAGTGAAAGTTCACATTCGTAATATTTTAAAGAAATTGCAAGTCACTTCTCGTTTAGCTGCCAGTCTTATTCTTATTAAGCATCAGTACTAAACGTTTTACCCCGACACTGGGTCGGGGTAATAAGATATATCGTTTCAGTATTTCATTTAAGTCTGTATCAAGTCATTTATTACTCGATAGGTACAGGATAGCTCAATACTTTAAAATGGTTATCTGGTAATTTTTCGATATTTAACTGATACAACTCTCGATTTATTCCATTAATCACAATATCAAGTTCGCTAAAAGCGGATTGTATTTCTTCATTGGTTGCCCATGAAGGAATACCTCTCACTCCATAATAGAAATAAATTTTACTTTTACCTGAGTCTATTGGCTGAATTTCTTTTATCTGACTAATGAAAAGATGACCATAGCAGAAATCTTGATAAGGTTGCCAAGCTTTACGCCCTTTTTCACTAAGATTAAACACCCACTCTTCTCCATTTGCGGTTTGTTCAATCAATCCAGCTTCGACTAATGCATGCATTCTTTCTAATACCCAGGGTGCATCATCTTCATTGCTGTACACAGGCCATTTCCCTTCGCCCAAACACAATAAATAATCACTGTTAAAAAAGGCCTCTAAGGCTATTTTATACTCATCAACTTTTGGACTGTCTTTTTCTTCATCAGCCCAGCTAAAAGAAGAGAGTAAAAGCAATATAAGACTCAGTGAAATACTTTTCATATTTTCTTTTACCAACGGAAATCTTTATTCGTATTTGTATTACTCTACGCTACACAATTCGTTACACTAACGTGACAGTTTAATATCCGATATATTTTATAATGTAAATAGGATTTTTCACTACAACAAAAGCTGTTATTTTGGAATTGTATAACACTCATTCACATCAATACTAATATTACGTATTGTCATATAAGGAAAATATCATGTCCACGACAAACCTGACATATACCATGTACGGCATAAAAAATTGCGATACCATCAAAAAAGCGCGTAAATGGTTAGATGATAATCATATTCCTTACGCGTTTCATGATTACCGCAAAGAGGGTTTGACGGAAGCATTATTACGCACCTTTACAGAAAATTTAGATTGGCAGACACTTGTGAATAAAAGAGGAACAACTTGGCGTCAATTATCCGATGAAGAAAAGAACGCAATCACTGATGTTACCTCAGCAATTTTACTTATGTTAGATAAACCTGCCATTATTAAACGCCCTATTCTTGTGTCATCTGACAACCGTTTTATTGTTGGTTTTGATACCAATGATTATTCGACCTTTACAGGAGCCTAATTTTTATGTCCTGTCCTGTTATTGAGCTTGCACAACAACTCATTTCGCGTCCATCAATCAGCCCTGATGATCAAGGTTGTCAGCAATTGATCATTGATAGGCTTGCCCCTCTTGGTTTTACTATTGAAAGAATGCCTTTTGGTGAAACTGAGAATCTCTGGGCTTGTCGTGGTGGTGAAGGTGAAACGCTGGCTTTTGCTGGTCATACTGATGTTGTACCAACTGGTGATCCTAATTTGTGGGATAACCCGCCTTTTGAACCGTCTATTCGTGATGGTATGTTATATGGGCGCGGGGCGGCAGATATGAAAGGTTCGCTTGCCGCCATGATCGTAGCAGCTGAGCGCTTTGTTCGCTCTTATCCTGAACACCGTGGGCGACTCGCTTTTTTAATTACATCAGATGAAGAAGCTAAAGCCGCAGATGGTACGGTTAAGGTCGTACAATCTTTGATGTCACGTGGCGAACGCCTTGATTATTGCCTTGTGGGTGAACCTTCAAGCCAACATCATTTAGGTGATATGGTAAAAAACGGTCGTCGAGGCTCAATAACAGCAAATTTAATTATTCAGGGTGTGCAAGGTCATGTCGCTTACCCTCACCTTGCAGAAAATCCTATTCATCTTGCCTCTCCTTTTATCCAAGATCTTGTTAATACTGTTTGGGATGAAGGCAACGAATTTTTCCCAGCCACCACAATGCAAATTGCCAATATTCATGCTGGTACAGGCAGTAATAATGTGATCCCCGGTGAGCTGTTTATTCAATTTAATTTCCGTTTTAGTACTGCTATTACAGATGAAGAAATTCGTCAACGTACAGAAGCTCTATTACAAAAGCACCAACTTCGCTACCAATTAGAATGGTCGTTATCGGGTCAGCCTTTTATTACTGGGCAAGGCAAGTTACTTGAAGCAGTACGTTATTCCGTTAAGCATTACACCAATTTAGAGCCAGAACTCTCCACCAGCGGAGGCACTTCTGATGGCCGATTTATTGCACAAATGGGAGCACAAGTTGTCGAATTAGGTCCCGTTAATGCAACAATTCATAAAGTTAATGAGTGCGTTAATGCAGCAGATTTACAACAGCTTAGCCGTATTTATCAGCGGGTTATGGAGCAACTTATTTTATGATAACGCCTTTAATGTTGACAGGCCGTTCTACCGACCATTTAGTCACTTTATCCGGTCAACATCGCTTACAGTTTAATGCCACTAAGGCTTTTTTAGCGTTACAACAACAAGCCACAAAAGCAGGCTTTAAGTTAATGCCAGCCAGCTCTTTTCGTGATTTTAATCGTCAATTAGCGATATGGAATGGGAAGTTTGAAGGCAGTCGCCCTGTTTTAGATGCACAAAGCCAGCCAATCGATATTCATGCATTATCAGAAGGTGAACGCTGTCTTGCTATTTTAAAATGGTCAGCCTTGCCCGGCGCAAGTCGCCACCATTGGGGCACTGAGATTGATATTTACGATCCTTTTCGCTTACCTGAAGGCCAATCATTACAATTAGAACCTTGGGAATACGAAGAAGGTGGCTATTTTGCAGAGCTTAATGAATGGTTAACGGAAAATATGTCAGCATATGATTTTTATCGCCCTTTTACCCATAAAGAGAGCGATATTGCTTATGAACCTTGGCATATCAGTTATTGGCCCCTTTCTCATGAAGCGTCTCTTGCTTACACACCTGATATTCTAAAATCGGTGTTAGAAGAAGAGGATATTTATGGTAAACAGTGGCTATTAGCTAATCTTGACGAAATATTTGCACGTTACATTGTTTTGCCTGAATAACATTATTTTTCACATGGAGCTTCTTGTTGATCGTTAACAGGAAGTCTCCACATAAATATCAACAAACACACTAAGATTATCAGCAATAATATTCTGACCCAAAGCATAGACACTAACCACAGTGAAATCGCAAAGGTAATTAAGATCACTAAGATAGCTTTAGGTTTCGCCCCTTTAGGCATAGCGTGATAAGTTTGCCAATATCGTAAATAAGGGCCAAACCAAGAGCGATAAAGTAACCAATAATGGAAGCGCTTTGACGAACGAGAAAAACACCATGCGGCTAGTAATAAGAAAGGAGTAGTGGGTAATACAGGCAAAATAACCCCTAATGTGGCTAATCCCACACATAACCAACCTGCTATAATCAATAATATCCGTTTCATGCTGTGCTTTTCCAACTCATGCTTTATTGCGTTATTTTATAGAGTAAATAAAAAAGATCCTCATTCTCAACAACAATTTTAAAATATAAGGCTTATTTATGCACTGGCTTGCTGACTATTGGTGGGTAATTTTAATTCTTTTAGTAGGAATTATTATTAACGCTATTAAAGATATGAACAAAATCGATCCCAAGCAATTTCTTAAAAATAAGCGAAAGTTACCGCCACATCGTGATTTTAATGATAAATGGGATGATGAAGATGATTGGCCTAAACAAAATCAAAACAAGAAGGATGAGAATAAGTAGCTAACCACTGTTGATAACGCGATGTTAACTGAGCATCTTTTTCAGCCATTAATTGTGCGCATTGCTCTCTTAATTGCTTAGTTAAGACTTTTTTTCCTGATAAAGAAAACTCAGCCACACACTGCTCAACTGATTTATTGTCTACAAAAAAAGCCACTAGTAACGGGTAGTGTTGCTCATAACCTACCAAAAAGTTAGCAACACTCTCATAAACAGTAAGGGCTGGACGATGGGCAAATGCAAAGCCCGCCATCATTAACCAATCGTCTTGTGGTGTAGCAATATGACTTGGTATTAACTTATCTGCTAAACAGAGTTTTGTTTGCTGTTGTATCTGCGGATATTGCAAAGCAAAAGCACGTAAAGAAGAGTGCAATAACTGTTTGCCTTTTTCTGTTAGTGGGTAAATCGCCATTGCGGCATAACATCCACTGCTCGCCTCTTTATGTACTCCTAATCGCACTATTTGAAAGCCACATTGTATCCAAAACTGCGCTAACACTTCGGTGTAACCAAAACTGACAGAAAGATAATCAATAGCCTGTTCTTGGCTCTCTTTTACAATATTAGAAATTAAAGTTGCTGCAATTTTTTGACGTCGATATTGAGGCAAAACAGCAATACGGCTAATACGCAATGAATTCAAACACATTGCATCAGGTGTTAAACCATAAGTGACTAATGATTGAGCAACTAAATTGCCTCTAGGCCTACGAGTGCCTAGCCAAACATCATGAGCTAGCTCGACAGATAGCCCACCTTCTTCAATACACCACACAGCACCTACGATTTTTTTATTGATTGATGCTGACCAATAACGTTGCTTTTGACCATCAAGTAAACGTCGTAGATCAAGTGATGTTGTTCGATAATGCGCACTAGTAAGCAATTGATAAAAATCATGTAGTTGTGAAATGTTATTGTGCCAATTTCCTTGAAGCTGGTGGACATCGACTTCACCTTGCTGCTGACAATCAAAATCATACTCAGGCTCATCAAGCAATAACAACTGATTAAGCCAATTTTCTAATGGGCAATCTTTAGCCCAACGAATGGGCATTTGTAATTGATAGGTACGTAAATTAGGAATGTTATCTCCTAATTTCAGCATAAAACCTCGCCCTGTTCCTTCATAGCCTTGTACTGTGGTTGTCATTAATACATTAGGAAAATAACCACACAACGCTTCTAGTTGTGCAATAGGTAGAGAGGCTGCCTCATCAATAATCAACCAATCACTTTGAATTTCGTTATTTATGCATAGCGCTAATAAATTATCAGGAGAATAAAATGAAATGGCTTTATTGGTATGTGAAGATAAAATATCTGTACTATTTTTAGCTGGTGCACATACCAGTACACTTCCTTGATACTGTTCGATAAACATTCCCGCCAGCGCTGACTTTCCTCTGCCTCTTGGTGCAATAACACTCCAAACACCGGATGTCGATAAGAGTAAACTATCTAAAATCGCTTGCTGTTCTGCGGTCGGTTTACCTTGTGGAAGCGCCCAAGGTTTAGTTTTTTCAATCAATGTAGGTAATTGAAATGACGCTGATTGTTGCCATATGATCACTTGATCATCACTCAAAGTGATGTTTTTTAGCCACGCCATAAAATTTGGCGTTGAAAGCACACCTTGAGCATCATTCCAGCGCTGACTATCGTTATCGATATAACTATCCCAATTTTCAATATCAGGTAGACATAAAATCAATAAACTACCTGCTTTTAATGTGCCTGTTAACATGGCTAAAGCATCAGTATTAAATCCCCCATTGGCATCAAAAACAGCATGCAGAAACTCACGTCCTAACAGACGAATAGCTTGTTCAGGCAAAACAGCATTAGATTGATTGGAAGAAATTGTGACCCAATCACCTTGGCATAATTGAGTAATTTGCTGGATCTGCGTCACTTGCCATGCAGGATCACCTGCTAATAGCAATAACTGACGTTGCCCTAATTGCGCTAATTTTTGCTGATATTGATGTAAATGAGAAAATGACACAGCTAGGATTTACCGATTAACAGCGAAAGAATACCTGCTGCAATTAATGGTCCAACAGGCACACCTCGGAAAAGTGCGACACCAATGACGGTTCCCACTAATAAACCAGCAACTGTTGAAGGCTGGTTATTCATTAAAGAAACACCTCGTGCACCTAACCAAGAAACCGCGATACCTATTGCAATCGCTAACAGTGATTTCCAGTTTAAAAATGAGTTAAGAACTTCTTGCCCTGAAATACGCCCTGTTGCAATGGGTGTCATTACCCCAATGGTCAGAATTAAGATCCCGATGGTCATGCCATATTTTTCAACAACAGGAAAATATTGATTTAGAGGCGTGATTTTAATCACTAGCAAAGCAAGCATTGCTAACGTTACAGTCATATTATGACTAATAATGCCAAGCCCGGCGAGAACCAGCAAAATTAATAGTGAGGGATCAACGTTACTCATGTTTGTTCCTAAGCCTTTCTCTTTATAGCGTTAATTGTCTTTTATTTACCGATGAATGGTATTAGTTCAAAGATGAAGAAGCAAATGTATCACAAGATTTGATATTGCCACTGTTATAGCCACGCATAAACCAAGTCTTACGTTGTTCTGCGGTGCCATGTGTAAAGCTATCAGGCACGGCATAGCCCTGTTGCTGTTTCTGTAATTTGTCGTCACCGATCGCTTGCGCCGTTTTTATCGCCGTTAATAAATCGCTTTCATCAATACGGCCTTCACCTGCAATAAAATGTCCCCACATTCCAGCAAAACAGTCTGCTTGCAGTTCTAATTTTACAGATAAACGATTCGCTTCTGCTTTTGAGCGTGCCATTTGTTGTTTTTCACGCATTTGATTAGTAATACCTAATAAATGCTGAACATAGTGCCCTACTTCATGCGAAATCACATAACCTTGAGCAAACTCACCACCGCCACCTAGGCTATGTTTCATTTCATTATAAAAAGAGAGATCGAGATAAATTTTTCTATCCGCTGGGCAATAAAAAGGTCCCATTATTTTTGTACCAGTGCCACATTGTGTCGTAGTGCTATTGGTATATAACACAAGTTTTGGATAGCTATATTGTTTGCCCGCTTGTGCAAAAATAGTTTGCCAAAAATCTTCTGTACTGGCTAAAACGACGCTACTAAAATCTGCGGCTTCATTATAAAGGGCACTTTGTTGTTCGTTGCGTTGTGGTGCTTGGTTGGTTTCACCTGTTAATGAGTTAAAGTCAAACCCCATAAAACTGGCTATCACTAAAACAATAATAACCACAAACCCGTATTTGGTGCGTAATAAAAGTGCAATTAATCCTAATGGAAGATTACCACCACCTGATGCGGAGGAAGATTGCCCTCTTCTATCTTCAACATTGTCACTTCTTCGGCGATCATTCCAACGCATAACTTATCCCCACTGTTTAAATAGACCACTTTAGCTTTATTTTGAACAAATTTATCACTTGATTTGAGATAATAACAAAAAATTGCACTCTCTATTCCCTATTTTTTGAGAACAAAATAATAGAGACTGTTAGAGAAAATAACTCAACACATCCTAGTTATTTCATAATAGAATTCTTATTTCTTACCCTTGTGTTTTTCTTCACTAATAAATAGATAATTTAATGACTCGAACTCAACGTTTACTCACTTTATTGCAGATTTTAAAAGAAAATCGCTATCCGATAACAGCAGAAGCGCTGGCAGATAAATTGGAAATTAGTGTCAGATCTATTTATCGTGATATTGAATCTTTGCGTAACCAAGGTGCTGAAATCACGGGTGAAGCTGGTATAGGTTATCAACTAAAATCAGGTTTACTCCTGCCACCATTAACCTTTGATATTAATGAACTTGAAGCGCTTATTTTAGGTTTACGTTGGGTAGAAAGTCATACAGATAAAGAATTAAGTCATTCTGCATTACGGGCAATTAATAAAATCAATGCCGTAGTAACAACTCAGCACCAAACCTTACTTGAACAAAACACATTGTTTGTTCCCACTAACAGAATTATTGAAGTTGATCACACCATTGCCAAAGATATGCGTTTTAGTTTACGCGAAGAAAAGAAAGCCAAAATAGATTATCAGGATGCTCAAAAAAAATTAAGCACTCGGATTATTTGGCCGATTGCTGTGGGTTATTTTCAAGATTCTCAAGTTATTGCCGCATGGTGTGAATTACGCCAAAGCTATCGCCATTTTAGGCTTGATAGAATTATCTCTTATGAAGTATTAAGTGATAATTTGCCTTACCCTAAAAGCTATTTATTCTCACGCTGGAAAAAAGAGATCTTGAAAGAGACTCCTGACAGAAATTGACACATGGTTTGCGTAATATCTTCCTTACTGTTCTTCGTTTAGCTGTCCTAATCTAAATAATATCATATTAATCAACACAGTAAGGAAACATTATGAGTGAACTTATTCTTTATACTAATGCAATGTCTCGCGGTAACACTGCTGAGCTTTTCTTAAAAATATTAGATGTGCCTTATCAGCGTGTTGAATTAGAATATGGCGCACCAATGCGTACTCCTGAATATCTTGCTATTAATCCGATGGCAAAAGTTCCTGCATTAGTGGATGGTGAAGTCGTCGTTACAGAGACGGCGGCAATTTGTACTTATTTAGCAGATAAATTTATTGAGAAAGGATTTGCTCCCGCCCTTAATTCACCCGAACGCGCTGCTTATTATCGTTGGTTCTTTTTTACCGCAGGCCCTATCGAATCTGCATTTACTATAAAAGAGCTTGGTATTGAACTTAATGAAGAGCAGCAAAAATCATCTGGTTTTGGTTCTTTTGAACGCGCTTTTCATTGCTTAGAGACGGGCTTAGCCAGCGCTAAACCTTACCTTTGTGGTAAAAATCTGACTGCCGTTGATGTGTATGTGGGTTATTTCCTTATATTTATGTGCAAGTATGCACTTATTCAACCTACCCCACTGATTAATCAATATATTGATAGCCTTGCGCTTAATAAAGAATTTAAACAATTATTAGAAAGTTTAGAATTACGATAAATTTTCTTATTATTAAATGTAATTCAATCAAGCTATCTCCCTAGTTGCTTGTTTTATACATTCCATTTAATACGCCCCATTTAAGACAAAAGGTCAGCTTTTAAGCTGACCTTTTCTAATTACATCTTATTAAATTTGACGTAATCGTTTGCGTATTTAGTCTAAAGAAACACCGATTCGACGTGCAACTTCTTCGTATGCTTCAATTAATCCGCCTAAGCTTTGACGGAAACGGTCTTTATCCATTTTATCTAAGGTATTTTTATCCCATAGACGGCTTCCATCAGGAGAGAATTCATCACCTAATACCACTTTGCCATGAAATAGACCAAACTCAAGTTTAAAATCGACTAAAATAAGTCCTGCTTTATCAAAGAGTTCGCTAAGGACATCGTTTGCTTTATAGCTCAAACGTTTCATTTCTGCGAGGTTTTCTTTAGACACCCAACCAAAGGTTTCACAATAAGATTCATTGACCATAGGATCATGACGAGCATCATCCTTTAAGAATAAATCAAAGATTGGTGGGTTTAAAAGTGTACCTTCTTCGATACCTAAACGTTTGACTAATGATCCCGCTGCACGATTACGGATAACACATTCAACAGGTACCATATCGAGTTTTTTTACTAGCACTTCATTATCAGAAAGCAAACGTTCCATCTGCGTTGGGATACCCGCTTCTTCCAGTTTATTCATAATGAAATGGTTAAATTTGTTATTTACCATGCCTTTACGATCAAACTGTTCAATACGTTGGCCATCTAACGCTGATGTATCATTTCTGAATTCAAGGATAAGAAAATCAGAAGATTCAGTGGCATAGACCGTTTTGGCTTTTCCACGATACAACTCAGCTTTTTTCTGCATCTGACACACTCCAAAGATGTGATAGGTTTAACAAGAAATTTGCTTCCCATACTCTACTCTAGATCAGACAAAAAAGCTTTTAAAACGTGAGTACTATCACTAAAAAATCTCGCCTTTAATCTGAAGTTCACAACGTTTTTTTATTAAAAATAATCTCTATTATTAGAAATAATATTCCAATTAATTCTATTGAACAATCACACTCATAACGAAAGCTATAATCATCAATAAAAAGATCGTTTGGTAAAATCAGAATATATAAAATATAAAAAGTCAGAATAAGAATAATTATAGATTATATCACTGCATTATTTCTATTTTCAGATGATATTCTTAATAAGCATTAGTTCTGTTTCATATTACATTTATTTTGAGTAATCAATAATAAAAAACCAGATTAATTTCTTTTTATTGAAATTTAATCTGGTTATCAGTATTAGCATCAACGCGTTTTAATGATTTATCTCTAATCTATTTTTATATTTAAAAAGACTTATGTTATCTCTTAATAACATCATGCTTTAATTAAATAATGTAACAGTAGATCTCATAAGCAAACCAGCCTAATAAAGCACCTGCAGGTAAATCAATTAAGTAATGTTGTTTCGTAAACATGCAAGATAATGCAATAAATAATGGGAATAAGAAAACCCAAGGCCCTAAGGTTGCATAAGCAAGACATGCGGTGAGTGTTGCAACGGAAACGTGCATACTAGGGAAGCAGTTTGAGGAATCATCAAAATACTGAACAAACTTAAGAAATTTCTCTGACGCTGTTTTTCCTGGGTTTAATGTGCGCCAATGTGCTGGAGTTGCAACAGGGAACACAACAAAGAAAAACATTTGCATGACTAACAAAACAATATAACTAAAAACAATCATAATGAATTGTCTTGAGTCTTGAATGATCCAGTTGAGATATAAAATTGCAGGATAATATAAAAAGCTATAGATCCATGACCACCATGGCCAGAAAGGAATTTTTTCATCAATCGGTGAGTTAATAACTTTCACTTCTCTCAATGTATATCGTTGAGTAAAAAAATAAAATTGATAAACACCTACAATAAGTATCCCACTTAATATCAAGTGAATAATCATATCACCTGCACTCATAAATACCCCTTCATATAGTCAGAGAATGCTTTGTTATTTTTATTTAAGAATAAGAATTGACGCAATATTGCATAAATTTAATCGTATTGCATTAAGATTAATATTATTAATAATTTTAAATTAAACCTTATCATTAAAAGAGCATTCAGTTAATGATGTTAAATCTGGTAATTTCGATTGTCTTTTTATAAATAAATTTCAATTTAGATTAATACAATTAAGTTAAGATCATAAAAAAGCCGCACAATATTTATTGTACGGCTTCTCATATTTTTAAAAAATAATACTTATTTAACAGGCTTACTAAAAGCAGCTTTCAGTGCAGCAACCATTTGATCATTTTGTGATTGTGTTAATGGTTTACCTTTATCACTGATAAATTGTAAACTACTGCGGTTATTTAAATCGCCGACTTGTAATTTATAATCCGCTTCTTCAACAGTTGGTCTATCAACACCTAACGCACTCCAGTTCGCACTGCTCATTCCTTTATAGGTTACTTCAATTGAACCTTTAGAACGTGTGCGATCACCCATCTTCATACCAACACTTTCTAATGCGATTGGTAATCTATCCCAAACTACATCAAATGGTGCACGAACGATAATCACTGGAAGGCCCGCATTATCACTGCCACTTTGGACATCGATAATACCTTGTAAGCTACTGCTTGCCGTATTTTCGCTTAAATTACGCATACGGTTTAAGCCATCAACCAATTCGTTAAGCATTAAAATATTGTAACGCTTCACCTCAGCCGGATCAGTCATCTCAGTTTCGCCTTGGCGTAAACCTTCATTAGTCACTGTTAACGAAATAACATTACCTGACTGAGCAATCACTAAACGCTGACGTGTTTGGAAAGGTACGTTTTCATCTGCACGTAACCATGTGATCCAATCAGTGTGGATCTCTTTTTGCCCTGCATCACTTTTGGCAATCGCAACACCTTTCTCTTTTAAGATAGAGCTAACTTGCTCATACAGTGTTGTGTTTTCAGGTGAATTTGGTAATAACAAACGACTGTTATCTGCATTATTTTCACTGCGTGAACCACTTAACAGATTCAGTGCTTGAGTTGGTGGGCGAATATCAAGCGCTAAACCAACAGGTTCAGTTTTTTTAGGGGTTGGAATGTCATATTCCCCATTTTGCAAAGGCAACACCATACCCGCCGGAATTGCTAAATTCTTTAGCCCTGCCGTCTCTAAATAAGACTCATCACCACTGACCTGACGTTTATAGCGCTGATCACTTGAACAGGCTGCCAGTAAAACCACCAGCGACAGACCCGCGACTTTCATAATCTTTGATTTATGCAATAGTGTTGCCATTAAAATTCCCTAAGTTTTACAGTATTCCCGCTGTTAACAGCGCTTTCTCAACAATTTGCTGACCTGATGATGTCAACGGAGTCATAGGTAAGCGCAATGTGGCGTCTTCAATCAATCCAATACGTTGACACGCCCATTTAGCTGGGATTGGATTAGGTTCAACAAATAACTGATGATGTAAGTCCATCAGACGTCGATTAAGTTCACGTGCTTTTGCAAACTCACCCGCATTTGCTAATCGACATAATTCTACCATCTCTGACGCTGCAACGTTAGCAGTAACCGAAATAACACCATGACCGCCAAGTTGCATAAAGTCTAATGATGATGCGTCATCGCCACTTAATAAGATAAAACTATCATCATTAACCAACTCTTGGATTTGACTAACACGACTTAAGTTCCCTGTCGCCTCTTTAATTGCCACAATATTATCCAACTTGGCTAAACGTGCAACTGTTACAGGCAATAAATCGCATCCAGTGCGACCCGGCACATTATACAGGATTTGTGGTAATGCTGTGCTTTCAGAAATCGCTTTAAAGTGCTGATATAACCCTTCTTGTGAAGGTTTATTATAATAAGGTGTAACACTTAAACAACCTGCAATACCTTTATTTTCAAACTGTTGTGTGAACCAGACTGCTTCAGATGTTGCATTAGCACCCGTACCAGCAATCACAGGAATACGCCCATCAGCCATATCTAATGTCATCAGAACAACATCAACATGCTCGTCATGACTTAATGTTGCAGATTCTCCTGTTGTGCCAACAGAAACTATTGCGGCACTGCCTGCATTAACATGATAGTCAACTAATTTACGTAAACTAACCCGGTCAACATTGCCTTTTGCGTCCATTGGTGTAACCAATGCCACCATACTGCCTGTAAAATTAAATTCGTTATTCACCATAATCATTGCTCCGAGATAGACGTATACTCAATGGTACTCATTCGTTGCTCTATTGAAAACTACTTAACTCTAGGTTTCTAATGAAATTTGCTAATATTCTTTGATATGAATTAAAGAGATATAATAATTGAAGATAGTGAGCAAGGGATCTTGGCAGAAATCGAAATTTGTGTTTACCTGTTAAGAATAAACTGAAAGTCAAAAGGAACCTTATTTTGCCCATACCTGATAAACATTTTCTCGTCATTACTGCATTAGGTGCTGACCGTCCTGGTATTGTTGATACCATTACACAATTAGTCAGCCAATGCGGATGTAATATCGAGGACAGCCGACTTGCGATGTTTGGTCAAGAGTTTACGTTTATCATGCTACTTTCAGGTGGCTGGAACGCTATCGCACAATTAGAAGCGTTGCTGCCCATTAAAAGTGCGGAACTGGATTTATTGACCGTAATGAAAAGAACCACCAATGGTGCGCCGATCACCTATCCTTCAACAATCGCAGCAAAAGTTGATATTGAAGATGCGCCCGGTATTGTAGAACGCTTTACTAATCTATTTAGCCAACATAATTTTAATCTTGCTGAATTAATATCTAAAACACACCCGTCAGAAGATGGCTCACCTGCCCGTTTAGAAATACAAATTACGGCGCATAATCCATTAGATGATCACGGTATTGTTATTAATGAGAAATTTAATCAATTATGTACAGAGCTGAACGCTCAAGGCACAATAAGTATCGTAAATAGTCTGATGATGAAACAGTAAAAAATGGAGAATGACCTAATGAACCCATTAAAAGCCGGTGAAAAGGCGCCTCAATTCAGTCTGCCCGACCAAGATGGAGAAACAATTAATTTATCTGATTTCGCAGGCCAACGTGTGCTCGTTTATTTTTACCCTAAAGCAATGACACCGGGTTGTACAACTCAAGCTTGTGGCTTACGTGATGAAATGGATGCACTAAAAAAAGCTAAAGTTGAAGTACTCGGCATCAGCACAGATAAATCAGAAAAACTTTCCCGTTTCGCTGAAAAAGAGATGCTAAATTTCACGTTGCTTTCGGATGAAGATCATAAGATTGCAGAAGAGTTTGGTATCTGGGGAGAAAAGCAATTTATGGGGAAAACTTACGATGGTATTCATCGTACAACATTCTTAATTGATAAAAATGGTGTTATCGAACACGTATTTGATAACTTTAAAACCAGTAATCACCATCAAGTCGTTCTCGAATATCTCGCTCAGCATCCATAATAAAAGCTTAGTATTGATAAGATAACAGACAGTTTGCACTGTCTGTTTTTTTATCTACTTTTTATTTGTTTTTTGTTAATCCGTTCAATGCTGTCTTCAGTTTTTCTTTGTATGTTGCTCATTCGCAATTTCATCGGGTAATGCATGCAATACTGCTTTTATCAGCGTTGCTAATGGTATCGCAAAGAATACGCCCCAAAATCCCCACATTCCACCGAATATAATCACTGACAATATAATAACTAAAGGGTGCATATTTACGGCTTCAGAGTACAAAATTGGTACTAATAAATTGCTATCCAATCCTTGAACAACAAGATAAGCGATAAATAACGCCCAGAAATCAGAGCCTAATCCCCACTGAGATAATGCAATCACAATAACTGGAATTGTTGCTAAAACAGCACCAACATAAGGAACTAAAACAGAAACGCCGACGATCACAGCAAGTAATACAGAGTAGCGCAAGTCGAAGAAAGCAAATACAAAATAAGTGAAAACACCCACAATTATCATTTCGGTTACTTTGCCCCGAATATAATTGGTAATTTGCTGGTTAACTTCAATCCAAACTTGAGCTGCCAATATTCTGTTTTTTGGTAAAACACGACGAACCGCATTAAGCATCTGTTGCTTATCTTTAAGTAAGAAGAACGTCATTAAAGGCACAAGAATAAGATAAATCGACAGTGTAATAATTCCGATTAACGAAGCTAAAGACACTTTTAATACAGATTCAGCCACCGTTGAGAACTTACTGCGTAAGTTTTCTGCCATCATATCAACAATACCCGCATCCATTAATGCAGGGAAACGATCCGGTAATTCATGCGCAAATGCATTGAACTTATTGATCATATTTGGGATATCTGAAATCAGTGTCATCCCTTGCTGCCACACAGTTGGCGCTAAAATCAAAATAACAATGGCACTAATACCAATAAAGAGTGTCAGAATTATCGATACTGCCCATATACGGGCGCATCCTAATTTCTCAAGTAAATGAGTTGGCCACTCTAAAAGATAAGCAAGCACAATTGCCACTAATAAAGGAGCAAGTATGCCACTGAAAAAATACAGAATTGAAAAGCCGGCAATCAAAATGACCACAAGGGCGATAACTTGTGGATCAGCAAATCGGCGTTTGTACCATTGAACAAGCAAGTCCAGCATGAAAATAAAGATCCTTTATAATAATCAGAATAATAGAGCTGTATGTATTCATTTACATAAGCAATAATCTTTTGACAGATTTTACGTTAGGTTTTGCTATCATACATCATTAATTATTAATTTTTCGTTAAGATAGCCATCAGGATACAGTTGTATGAAACTCAGACTTAAAAAACCATTAGTCGCGCTTCTTGTTTCTGCGTTGCTATCAACATCAGTAGTGCCCGCTCAGGCTGCGATTGATATTGAAGACTCTTTACCTGATATGGGAACCACCGCAGGTTCAACATTAAGCATCAATCAAGAAATCGCTATGGGTGATTACTATACTCGCCAACTGCGAAATAGTGCACCATTAGTTTTTGACCCATTACTTTCTAACTATATTAATAATTTAGGACAAAAACTCGTTTCGAACGCCAGTTCAGTCAAAACTCCTTTTCACTTTTATTTAGTTAACAACCCCAATATTAACGCCTTTGCTTATTTTGGGGGAAACATTGTTTTGCATTCCGCACTCTTTCGATATAGCCGAACAGAAAGTGAATTAGCCTCTGTTATGGCTCACGAAATCACACACGTTACTCAACGACATTTAGCACGAATGCTTGAAGATCAGGCTAAAACAACGCCCCTTGCTCTTGCTGGTGTATTAGGTTCTATTCTGATATTTATGGCAAACCCGAATGCAGGTCTTGCAACCTTTACAGGTAGTATGGCGGGTATGCAGCAAAATATGATCACGTTCACGCAAATGAACGAGCAAGAAGCAGACCGTATCGGAATACAGACACTCTATCGTGCAGGATTTGATCCCAAAGGGATGCCGGACTTTATGCAAATTCTTGCTGATCAAGTAAGATATAGCTCTAAACCGCCTGAAATGTTATTAACGCACCCCTTACCAGATAGCCGTTTATCCGATGCAAGAAGTCGAGCAAGTCAATTTCCTGCTCGACAGGTTCCACAGTCAGCTGATTTTCTGTTTGCTAAAATGCGTGTATTAACCATGTTGACGAAAAATCCAACATCAGAGAATGCATTACAAACGATACTTGATCAGTTTAAGCAAGGTACAGCTCTTGAAAAGTCAGCTGCAAATTATGCGCTAGTACTTATCTATTCTCGTGATCGTAAATTTGATGACGCAAGAAAACTGCTCACTCCGATGTTAGAAAGAGAGCCGAATAATATTTGGCTTATTGATGCCATGACCGATATCGATTTAGAACAAAACCGTGCAAGCGATGCGGTTGCAAGATTACAACAGGCATTGAAGCAAAAACCCAATAACAATGTCCTTATTGCCAACTTAGCTAACTCATATATGCATAATAAGCAATATAACGAAGCAAACCGCCTGCTTTATCGTTATACCTTTGATAACCCAAACGATCCTATCGGCTGGCAATTAATGGCAGAAAATTCAGCCAAACAAGGCGATAGAGCTCATGAATTAGCCGCTTATGCAGAAGATTTAGCGCTAAGGGGTGACTTTGAAACAGCGATCCGTTATTTAGGTGATGCAAGCCGACAAGTTAAATTAGGCAGTAATGATCAAGCTCGCTTTGATGCTCGCATAGACCAATTAAGAAAAATTCAGCAAAGAGACAGTCAATTTAAATAAGGGACAACATGACCAAGAAAGTGACGATTTATCATAATCCACGCTGTTCAAAAAGCCGTGAAACCTTACATTTACTAGAAGAAATGCAAATAACACCTAATGTTATTCACTATCTAGATACAGCACCTTCTGTTGAGGAACTTAAAACACTGCTCAAAGCATTAGGTTTTAATGACGCAAGAGAATTAATGCGCACAAAAGAAGAAATTTATAAAACACTAAAACTGGCTGATGAAACATCACAAGATGTATTAATTCAAGCAATGCATGAAAACCCTAAACTTATTGAACGCCCTATTGTGGTTGTAGGTAATAAAGCCCGTTTAGGCCGCCCTCCAGAGCAAGTGAAAGAACTGTTTAATTAATCTTCAAAATTCAAAGCCTATATTTATATTCTTATATATGGGCTTCTCTCTATCTACGTCATTATTAATCCCGCAACCGTTTACTCTCTTTTCTCAAATAAGAAATAAATCATCAAATGTTGTTAAATTGTAAACATTACAATTAGCAAAGTGTTTCTTATTTCCACAATAGAAAAAAACCAATCGCTTTATGCTTTCAAAAATTTTCATCTCAATTTCATATTTTTTATGAGTAAGAAATCGCCATTTTTGAAAACTTTTATTGAGATCACACTAAGCCGCATAAACTCACGATTATGAGAAAAAAATAATCATGCGTTTCATTTATATTGTGACTCAAGTCTCTTTACACAAATGCATTCCTACATATCATGGATATCAGAAAATATGATAGCAGAATTGATAAACTATAAATTCTCGCCAAAATATTTTTCCATTATCATCCAAGAAAGAAATTAACAAGAAATACACATTTAAAACAATACTGCAACACAGCAATAAGCTTTCAATTTGTTATTTACTCTATCTCTTCTTTTATTGTTGTTTTTTTAACTTGATAACAATTAATCAGTGTGAAATGAAGTTGTAGATGTATATGAAATAAACAACGTTATAGCCAACATTATGGGCAATTAAAACTAACCAATCACCATTATTGGTGTCGGGTGATTGCTAGGCTAATAGGAAAACAGATGAATATCGTACTTAGATTAAAACTTGTCTCATTCCTCCAGTTCTTTATATGGGGATCTTGGCTTGTAACATTTGCCTCGTATCTCTTTGGAGAGCTGCATTTTAAAGGTAGTGATGTTGGGCTTATTTTCAGTGCTCTTGGACTTGCCTCACTTATCGCACCTGTCATCATGGGATTTATTGCAGATAAAATAAATAACCGTAAATTAGTGTTTATTACCCTGCATATTTTTTCCGCATTAGCATTAGTGCTAATGTCGCAAATGACAACAGTAACCACGCTATTCTTTGCAACTCTATTACATTTATTGTTCTTTATGCCAAGTATCTCAATGGCAAACAGCATCATTTTCGAACTGTTAGAACAAAAACATTTAGAGCCTAATAATTACTTCCCGAAAATTCGTGTTTACGGCACCGTTGGCTTTATTGCCGCCATGTGGGTGATTAGCTTCTTAGGTTTAGGTAATAGCTACCACCAGCTCTTTGTTGCAGCAATCGCCTCTATTGTTTTAGCTGTATTTGCAATGTTCTTACCTGCCACTAAAGCAACTGATAAAAACGAAACTAAAACCGAAGAAGTGGCATTTAGTATCACTAATATCTTGCAAGTATTTAAAAAGAAAAATGTCGTTGTTTTCTTATTCTTCGCAACATTATTAGGATCTGTACTGCAAATTACTAATACATTTGGTGTACCATTCCTGCAAGATATTGCACAATCTCCAAATGCAGATGATTCATTCTTTGCACGTTATCCTTCAGTGTTCTTATCTATTTCACAGATTTCAGAAGTCGTATTTATTCTATTCCTACCACTGTTATTAAAACGTGTAAGAATCGAAACTATCGTTTTATTTAGTATGGTTGCTTGGATCTTACGTTTCGGCTTCTTTGCTTACGGTGACTACACATCATTAGGTCAAATCGTCTTATTGTTATCAATGATTGTGTATGGTTGTGCATTCGACTTCTTTAATATCTCTGGTTCACTGTTCTTAGAAAAAGAGATCCCGTTACAATATCGTTCAACAGCACAAGGTATGTTTATGACCTTAGTGAACGGTTTCGGTACTTATTTAGGTGCAATGTTAAGCGGCTGGGTGATCGATTTATATACCACTAATGGCGCGGTTGATTGGAAATCATTCTGGTTAATCTTCACAGGCTACACGGTTGCAATCACTGCACTTTATCTGATTTTCTTACTGGTTCCTCAGAAGAAAGCCAAAGTAGTAGAAGCAAACTAATTATTTAACCCTCCTCCTTTATTGTTTGTGTCTCTCGCCGCTTGTCTTGTATAAAGACAAGCGGTTTTTTTATCTCTTTTTTATCTGAGAAAATAGAACGATCACGGTTCAAGAATAACAACGAATTATTACTTTCAATAGGTATTGGATTTAGAAAATAGAGATAGGATTTAAATTATTAGCCCCACCGAATAAGATGAGTGAGGCAATTTAAAGTTTGAGGATATCTTTCACAAATGGGATGGTAAGTTTACGTTGAGCAACAATAGAAGCATGATCAAGCTCATCAAGCATTTCAAACAAGGTACGCATTTTTCTATCTAAGCGTTTTAATACAAAACGACCAACATCTTCAGGTAATTCAAATCCACGAAGTTTTGCTCTTAATTGTAGCGCTTGAATTTTCTCTTCGTCACTTAAAGGTTGCAGACGGTAGATTTGCCCCCAATCAAGGCGAGATGCTAAATCAGGAAGTTGTAGTTCTATTTGGCGAGGCGGTCTATCCCCTGTAATTAATAAACAGGTTCGTCCATGCTCTAAAACGCGGTTATAAAGATTAAATAAGGCGAGTTCCCACTCTTCGTCACCTGCAATACATTGCACATTATCAATACAAACTAAGGATAAGTGTTCCATGCCTTCAAGAACATCGGGAACAAAATAGGCTCGTTTATCAAGAGGAACATAGCCAACAGCATCACCTTTTAGTGAAAGCTCAGCACAAGCGGCATGTAATAGATGGCTCTTTCCACCTCCGTCACGAGACCAGAAATAGATATAACTGCCATGAGATTGATGAATGGCGGTTCGAATTGCCGCGACTAACGACGCGTTTTCCCCTGCATAAAAGCTATCGAATGTCTCATCATCGGGCAGAGATAGTGGTAATGATAGCTGTGACGGCGTATTCAGAAGCACCTCACCTGAATAGTTTAATAAACGTGGTGATTCTAACACAAATTCTCACAAGGTCAGAACCAATATTAAAAAAGCACATTGCACTGATTAAGATAACAGCAAGATTATCGTGACAAGCCTATTTTATATACTCTTAATGACTTATTTATTGCCTTGCTGTATCACTAATTGTTTAGTGCAAAATCAAAAAACATTTCTTGTTTAATTAATCGTCTTTATTATCTAAATTTTAATTTCGCAACATCATTACCTGAAGGTTGCTGATAAATGTCGAGCTTAAAATATTTGGCTGATGCATTTATATACTCAAAGATTTCTGATTGAGTCTCTTCATATTCAACCCACGTGGTTGCACGAGTAAAACAATATAACTCTACAGGTAATCCCATCGGTGTAGGTGGCATTGTTCTGATCACTAAATACATATCAGGTCGAACATCACCACGCATTTTTATCCAATTTAGCATGTACTTACGAAACAATTGTAGGTTCGTCACCCCTTTTGTTTCTAACCACTCATTAATATCACCAATCTCTTCTTCTTTTCCTTCGAGCATCGTTTCTATACTCTTACGAAGCGGTGCTGTATTTTTTAATTCCAATACTAATTCTTGCGTTGCAAATGAAATCGAAGATTGGTCAATATAAAAACTACGTTTAATCCGACGCCCTCCTGATGAAAACATCGGTTGCCAGTTTGTATATTTTTCAGTCAAAAAATCCTTGGTTGGAATACGTGAAATCGTATTATCCCAATTACGCACAGTGATCGTATGTAATGCGATATCAATAACCTCACCACTAATATTACTACTGGGTAATTCAATCCAATCATAAAGTTTTAATACTTTTCCGTTAGAGATAAGAATATTGGCAACAAAAGAGATAAGTGTATGCTGAAAAACAAACATTAATACCGCAGCAATAGCACCAAAACTTGAGATAATAATAAGTGGTGATTGTTCAGTAAATAACGCAATGATCAGGATAAAAGAGATAATCCAAACCACGATTTTGGCAATCTCAATATAGCCTTTGATAGAGTTATTTCGATGCCACGCTTTTTTGGCGTGCCTAATATTGAAGATATCAAGCGCGTTGTTTAGCAATGAGGCAATATTGATGATAATAAAGGCGCGAGCAACCGTCTCAAAAATAATATTCATTTCAGCTGAAAAAGACGGTAATAGCTGATTAATATAGAGAACGAGTGTCACAGCAACAATAGATGCGCTCTTTTTAGCTATATCTTCTATCGTTTCTTCATCTGAAAGTTCAGTAAATAAAAAAAGTAAACGCTTTGCTATTCGGCGGAAAATCATTTTGGCGAGAAACCACACCACCAGCAACACAACAACTAAAAATATTGTGGTAAAAATCTGCTTTGATGTAATGAAATCATAAATTTCAATCAGCTTTTCCATAAATTACGTTATACCTTTATTGAGACGTTTCCAACCTTAAAACGAATATCACTTAAGCCGCAGACAAATTGCCTATTTCGCATAAGAACGGACACCCATTGTCTCATTTATTTTATTTAAATAAACATCATGATTGAATTAATCATGCTTTTCTAAGTTTTAAACACTTAAAATATCAAAAATCTTAGTTTTTAATATGACACAAAAAACAAAGCGCAATAAAAAAGGTGGAGATCATCCACCTTTTTATTAATTTCAGCATACTGCTTTAGATTTTCTTAATCGATTACTTTTTGTTTGCTGTACCACTAACAGACTCGATAGTGTTATCCACTAATTCTGTTTCAGGGCGAACAATACTAACTAATTTAAAGATTAAGCTTAAAACAATACCTACGATAGTTGCTAATGCCATGCCTTTTAATTCAGCAGCACCAATCTGAATGGATGCACCACTCACACCGACAATCAGAATAATTGCAGTTAATATCAAGTTTTGCGGTTTGTTGTAATCCACTTTTGAATCTAACAAGACACGAATACCTGATGCACCAATAACACCGTAAAGTAGTAATGAAACTCCACCCATCACTGGAACAGGTACAGCAGCAATAGCAGCAGCCAGTTTACCGACACAAGATAATAAGATAGCGAGAATTGCCGCGCCACCAATAACCCATGAGCTGTAAACTTTAGTGATAGCCATAACACCAATATTTTCACCATAAGTGGTATTTGGTGTTGAGCCAAAGAAACCCGAAATAATGGTAGAGAAACCGTTTGCGAACATAGAACGATGTAAGCCTGGGTTTTTCATTAAATCGCGTTGCACAATATTTGCTGTAACAACAAGGTGTCCAACGTGTTCTGCAATAACGACTAATGCAGCAGGTAGGATAATAAAGATGGCACTCCATTCAAAACGTGGAGAATAAAATGTCGGTAGTGCAAACCAGTTAGCTTCTTTAATTGGAGTAATATCAACAACGCCCAAGAAGAAAGAGAGTGCATAACCTGCTAGTACCCCAATAAGGATAGGAATAATAGCAAGGAATCCTCTAAACATCACAGAGCCTAAGATTGTCACCCCTAAAGTCACCATAGAAATAAGCAGTGTTTGGTTATCAACCGGTGCATCAGCACTTGGTAATAATCCTGCCATTCCCGCAGCGGTTCCAGCTAATTCAAGTCCGATGACGGCAACGATTGCGCCCATTGCCGCAGGCGGGAACATCACATTAATCCAGCCTCGTCCTGCTATTTTAACAATACCGGCAACGATACAAAATAACACACCACAGACGATGAATCCCCCGAGTGCTAATTCATACCCTAAAGGTAATAGTAAAAGTACGGGTGAGATAAACGCGAAACTTGAACCTAAATAAGCAGGAATGCGTCCTTTACAAATAAAGAGATAAAGCAGGGTTCCGATCCCGTTAAATAACAATATTGTTGCCGGATTAACTTTAAATAAAATTGGCACAAGTACGGTAGCGCCAAACATTGCAAACAGATGTTGAAGACTCAACGGAATTGTTTGTAATAATGGTGGGCGCTCTTCTACCCCGATTGCACGACGAGTCATGCTTACGACCTCTCTTTAATATGAATGTGAAATTGGTTTGTATTTTTAACTTTATACTCGTCTTACTTTAAGCCACCGCGTTGCTAACTACGCTCGCTCGAACGAGTCATCTAGCGGCACCTTAAAATATTTAGAGTATAGAACAAATAAGTGGTCCAAAAAAAAGCCGACTATCAAAGTCGGCTTAATTATTATTTTGTACCAAATATCTTATCACCAGCATCGCCAAGACCTGGAACGATGTACCCGTGCTCATTAAGATGACTATCAATAGATGCAGTATATAACTCCACATCTGGATGAGCTTCTTCTAATGCCTTAATACCTTCTGGAGCAGCAACCAGTACTAATACTTTAATTGAAGTACAGCCCGCATTTTTTAATAAATCAATTGTGGCAATCATAGAGCCGCCTGTTGCTAACATAGGGTCAACAACAAGAGCCATACGCTCTTCAATATTGGATGCTAATTTCTGGAAGTAAGGGACAGGTTTTAATGTTTCTTCATCGCGGTAAACGCCAACTACACTGATTCGGGCACTAGGAATATTTTCTAATACTCCATCCATCATCCCGATACCTGCACGGAGGATAGGAACTACTGTGATTTTTTTTCCTTTAATCTGTTCTATCTCTACCGAACCACACCAACCTTCTATTGTTACCGTCTCTGTTTCTAAATCGGCGGTAGCTTCATACGTCAGTAGACTGGAAACTTCTGAAGCCAGTTCACGAAAGCGTTTAGTGCTTATATCATGATCTCGCATCAGCCCCAATTTATGTTGAATGAGTGGGTGTTTTACCTCAACGATCTTCATAATTTCTCCTAATGTACGACGCAGCCTGACAAAAAAATCGCGAGATTATACCGCTTTTTTGCCAACATTCCATCGTTTTTCTATTGATATTGATCAAACGCACAGCTTTTAACCACACCAACATGAATAATTGTGACCTATAAAGAAGATCCTCGCAAACGTTTGCTTTGCCTGTTAGAATAGCGTCCGCACACATTTTTTCTTAACAGCAACTTGCCGTGAGGGCTCTACGTGACTAACAAATCCTCTCTCAGCTATAAAGATGCCGGTGTCGATATTGATGCAGGTAATGCTTTAGTCGATCGTATCAAAGGTGTAGTAAAAGAAACCCGCCGTCCTGAAGTTATGGGGGGTTTAGGTGGTTTTGGCGCACTTTGTGCAATTCCATCTAAATACCGTGAACCTATTTTAGTTTCAGGCACAGATGGCGTAGGAACTAAACTTCGCCTTGCGATGGATTTAAATCGCCATGATGACATCGGTATTGATCTAGTCGCAATGTGTGTCAACGATTTGATTGTTCAAGGTGCAGAACCCCTTTTCTTCCTTGACTACTATGCCACAGGAAAATTAGATGTCGATACCGCAGCACGCGTAGTAACAGGTATTGCAGAAGGTTGTAAGCAATCTGGTTGTGCGTTAGTTGGCGGTGAAACTGCTGAAATGCCAGGAATGTACCACGGTAACGATTATGATATCGCAGGCTTTTGTGTCGGTGTGGTTGAAAAATCAGAAATTATCGATGGTAGCAAAGTTAAAGCTGGCGATGCGCTAATCGCTTTAGCATCAAGTGGTCCTCATTCTAATGGCTATTCATTAGTCAGAAAAATTCTTGAAGTCAGCAATACGCAAGCTGAAAACACATCATTAGGCGATAAATCATTAGCCGATCACCTATTAGCTCCTACTCGTATTTATGTGAAGTCACTGCTTTCATTAATTGAAAATGTAGATATCCATGCCGTGGCACATATTACAGGCGGCGGATTCTGGGAAAATATTCCTCGCGTATTACCTGAAAACACGCAAGCGCGTATTGAAAGTAAAAGCTGGGAATGGCCACTAGTTTTCAAATGGCTACAAGATGCCGGACAAGTCAGCACACATGAAATGTATCGCACCTTTAACTGTGGCGTTGGATTGTTAATTGCCGTTAACCCAAATGACGTTGAAAAAACATTAGCACATCTGGCTGAGTGTGGTGAAAACGCATGGTTAATTGGTGAAGTTGCACCACAAGCTACTGGTGAAGCACAAGTTATTATTAACTAATGAAAGCATGTGAATGAAAAATATTGTCGTCCTTATCTCAGGAAACGGCAGCAACCTACAGGCGATTATCGACGCCTGTAGGGCAAATAAAATCACAGGTAATGTGGTTGCTGTCTTAAGTAATAAAGCTGATGCATACGGTCTTAAACGGGCAAAACTTGCTGATATTCCAGCTTATTTTGTTGATCCTACTCTCTATAATGACAGAACGGATTACGATAAAGCGTTAATTGAACAAATCGACGCTTATCAGCCCGATATTGTGGTGTTAGCTGGTTTTATGCGTATTTTATCGCCTGATTTTGTCACTCATTATCAGCATAAATTATTAAATATTCATCCTTCTTTGCTTCCTAAATATCCCGGATTACACACTCATCGCCAAGTTTTAGCGAATAAAGACTCTTTTCATGGCGTTACCGTCCATTTTGTTACAGAAGAGCTTGATGGTGGTCCCATGATTATTCAGGCGCGTATTCCTGTTTTGCCAGATGATACTGAACAATCATTACAAGCAAGAATACAAACTGAAGAGTATCGTATTTATCCATTAGCGATCGGTTGGTTAGCTGACGAGCGATTAAAAATGCAGAATAATCAAGCCTTTCTCGATGATATTGCGCTTTTCGACAACCTTGGTTAACTATTTCGTTTAAGATAAAAAGTCACATTGTGCTACACTGTAGCTCGCGTGACTTTTTTTGTGTCACCCTTTTCTCTTTTTATTCAATGCATTCACCGAGGTGCTTATGTCCGGTGGTAAGAAAGTTCCACCTATAAAATTACGTCCTCTCGAACGAGAAGATCTCTCTTTTGTCCATCAACTTGATAATAATGCCAGCGTTATGCGCTATTGGTTTGAAGAGCCTTATGAGGCTTTTATCGAGTTAAGCGACCTTTATGAAAAACATATTCACGACCAAAGTGAACGCCGTTTTATTGCCGAAAGTGATGGTACTAAAGTTGGGCTTGTCGAGTTGGTTGAAATTGATTATGTTCACCGTCGTGCTGAATTCCAAATCATCATCGCACCGGCACATCAAGGCCACGGATATGCTGCACGAGCAGCAAAGTTGGCGATGGATTATGCTTTTTCTGTACTTAATTTATACAAACTCTATTTGATCGTCGATAAAGAGAATGCTAAAGCGATTCATATTTATGAAAAGCTTGGCTTTAAAAAAGAAGGTGATTTAATAGATGAGTTTTTTGTTAACGGTGCCTACCGTTCTGCGATTAGAATGTGTACTTTCCAAGCGCCTTATTTTGAACAAAAAGCCAAAGAGGCGAAACCCGAAAATTTTGTTAAGCCGGGTGCGACCATTAAGCAACACGTCTGATTTATTCAGATATTAAGTTTTAACTTTAACCCTTGTTGGAGTTCAGATGTCCCAGGAACGACTCTATATTGATAAAGAGATCAGTTGGCTTGCGTTTAACGAGCGTGTATTACAAGAGGCGGCTGATAAACGAAACCCGTTAATTGAAAGAGTCAGGTTTCTGGGGATCTATTCAAATAATCTTGATGAGTTCTATAAGGTTCGCTTTGCCGATGTAAAACGCCGTATTTTAATTAATGAAGAGCGTGGTTCACGCTCTGCATCAAGTCATGCTCGGCATCTTATAAAGAAAATTCAGTCAAAAGTGGCTAAAGCTGACCAAGAGTTTGATGCCTTATATAATGATTTGTTACTTGAAATGGCGCGAAATCAAATATTTTTAATTAACGAACGCCAAATCTCACCTAATCAACAAATCTGGTTACGCCAATACTTCCGTCAAAATTTAAGAAAACACATCACGCCTATTTTGATTAATCCTGAAACAGACTTAGTTGAGTTTCTTAAAGATGACTATACCTATTTAGCGGTTGAAATAGCGCAAGGGCAAATTATTCATTATGCCCTACTAGAAATTCCATCAGATAAAGTACCTCGTTTTGTCATTCTGCCAACAGACCAAGGTCGTAGTAAGAAAAAATCCATGATTTTATTGGATAATATTTTACGCTACTGTCTTGATGAAGTGTTTAAAGGCTTTTTTGATTACGACTCATTAAGTGCTTATTCCATGAAAATGACGCGAGATGCAGAGTACGATCTTGCGACAGAAATGGAATCAAGTTTACTTGAAATGATGTCATCGACATTAAAACAGCGCCTTACCGCAGAACCCGTCCGTTTTGTTTATCAACGGGATATGCCTGATGAAATGGTGGCACTACTGCGCAGTAAATTAGGTTTATCGAATAATGACTCCGTAATAGCTGGTGGTCGTTATCATAATTTTAAAGATTTTATTAACTTCCCAAATGAAGGGAGTAAATTTCTTTTAAATAAAGTGATCCCACGCTTACGCCATGTGTGGTTTGATAATTTCCGTAATGGCTTTGATGCAATACGTGAGCGCGATGTCTTACTCTATTATCCTTATCATACCTTTGAGCATGTGCTGGAATTGTTGCGCCAAGCCTCTTTCGATCCAAGTGTTATCTCAATAAAAATCAATATTTACCGTGTCGCTAAAGATTCTCGGATCATTGATTCGATGATCCACGCTGCGCATAACGGCAAACGTGTCACTGTTGTCGTTGAGTTACAAGCTCGCTTTGATGAAGCAGCAAATATTCACTGGGCAAAACGCCTGACAGAAGCGGGTGTACACGTTATTTTCTCTGCTCCAGGTCTGAAAATTCACGCGAAATTATTTATCATTTCACGTTTAGAAAATGGTGAAATTATTCGCTATGCTCATATTGGTACCGGGAACTTTAACGAAAAAACAGCGCGTCTTTATACTGACTATTCACTATTAACGGCGAATACCGAAATTACTAATGAAGTGCGCCGCGTCTTTAGTTTTATTGAAAATCCTTATCGCCCAGTGACTTTTGAACATTTGATGGTTTCACCACAAAACTCGCGTATTCTGTTAAATCAATTAATCACAAACGAAATTCACAGTGCCCAAGCCGGACATCCAGCAGGGATCACATTAAAAGTGAATAACTTAGTTGATGAAGAGCTCGTTAATCGCCTTTATGACGCGTCAGAAGCTGGCGTAAAAGTACGATTATTAGTACGTGGAATGTGTTCTTTAGTCCCTAATCAACCGGGATTTAGTGAAAATATTCAGGTAACCAGCATTGTTGACCGATTTTTAGAACACGATCGTGTCTATGTGTTTACTAATAAAGGCGATGAAAAAATCTTTCTCTCTTCTGCGGATTGGATGACGCGAAATCTTGATTATCGTATTGAAGTTGCAGTGGCTTTGCTTGATCCTCAACTTAAACAGCGCGTTCTTGATATTCTGGATATTCAATTTAATGACACCGTAAAAGCACGTTATATCGATAAAGATTTAACAAATAGCTATGTTCCTCGTGGAAATAAACGTAAGATCCGTTCCCAGCTTGCTGTCTATGAGTACATTAAATTGTTAGAACAACCAGATCCACGAGCGTAATTCTATGCCTTTATCACAAGATGACTCTTCACCACGTCCTTTAGAAATTGCGGCTATTGACCTCGGTTCTAATAGTTTTCATATGATTATTGCGCGGGTTGTTAATGGCGCATTACAAGTATTAAGCCGTTTAAAACAGCGAGTTTATCTTGCTGATGGGCTTGATGATGATAACGAATTAAGCGAAGAGGCTATGTTACGTGGGCTCTCAGCCCTTTCTCTTTTTGCTGAAAGGTTACAGGGCTTTCCTGCGGAAAATGTCACCGTCGTGGGAACGCATACTTTGCGCGTCGCCACTAATGCGAAAGTCTTTCTTCAACGCGCCAAAGAAGTTATTCCTTATCCTATCGAAATTATTTCGGGACACGAAGAAGCTCGACTTATTTTTATGGGTGTTGAACACACTCAATCTGAAAAAGGTCGAAAGCTCGTTATTGATATCGGTGGTGGCTCAACAGAATTGGTTATTGGTGAAAATTTTGAACCAATCTTAATCGAAAGCCAACGCATGGGTTGTGTCAGTTTTAGCCGTCAGTTTTTCCCAGAACAGAAAATCAGCGAATCCGCTTTTCGTAAAGCACGAGAAAAAGCCGCGCGTAAAATGGAAAAAATTGCATGGCAATACAAAATGACTGGCTGGGATGTGGCTTTAGGGGCTTCAGGAACGATTAAAGCAGCTCATGAGATCTTAGTTGAGTTTGGTGAAAAAGACGGTGTTATCACACCAGAACGCCTGCTTATGCTCACTAAACAAGTTTTACGATTTAAAAAATTTAAAGATATCGCCCTACCGGGTTTATCCGATGAGCGTAAACATGTTTTTGTACCGGGTTTGGCGATTTTATGCGGTATCTTTGATTCTTTAGGATTAAAAGCCCTACATCTTTCTGATGGTGCATTACGTGAGGGTGTGCTTTATGAAATGGAAGGCAGATTCCGCCATCAAGATATTCGTCAACGCACAGCAAAAAGCCTTGCAGAGCACTATAATATCGATAGAGAGCAAGCAAAACGTGTTCTTGAAACAATGCAGTCTCTCTACGCTCAGTGGGCACAGCAAAATCCTAAATTAGTTCGTCCTGATTTAGAAGCTATTTTAATCTGGGCTGTCATGTTACATGAGGTGGGATTAAGCATTAATTTAAGCGGGTTACATCGTCATTCTGCCTATATTCTTTCAAATACTGATTTACCCGGTTTTAATCAAGAGCAACAGCTGTTATTAACAACCCTAGTTCGCTATCACCGAAAAGGGATCAAATTAGATGAGTTGCCAAAATTTAATCTTTATAAAAAGAAACAGTATTTCCCACTCGTACAAATACTAAGATTAGCAACTTTACTTAATAATCAGCGACAATCGACGACAAAACCCGCATCTTTGCGTTTAGTTACAGATGAAAATCATTGGACGCTTTATTTTCCTAAAAAATATCTTTCCGATAACACATTGATGGAATTGGATTTAGAAAAAGAACAAGAGCATTGGCAGTCGGTTCCGGGTTGGAAACTGGATATAAAAGAGGAATCTGCTTAACAATATGATATTATACAGAAAAAGACGCTAGTCAATGCGTCTTTTGTTGCATCTATCATACAACAACTATCACATAACAACATAGGTTTGATTTGTGACCATAATATGAACATCACCAACGCAATATTGTTCAAGATTCATATTTTTTATACGGAGAAGACCGATAATCATCCTAAAATGGAATAATTAGTGTCAATGGTTATCTCCCTCGTAAGAATTAAAAAGGAATAACATGTCTCAAACAGCTATCAACAATGATACTGCGGCTGCCATCAATCCGTATTCACAAAAAGTGGCACACCTGCGTCAGCAAATTTTGAGCATCTTTCTCGAAGATGATCATTTTGTTGAAACCGTTTTAGGTGAAGCAAGTGAAAATGATAGGCTGAGCCACCATGAACTTCATGAAAAAATCACCACTGTTAGAGAATTACTACAAGATCTACACGCGGCAGATATTGCAGATATTCTTGAAGCCCTCCCCTATGACGAACGTCTAGCCCTGTGGCATTTGGTTGATAATAATGAACGTGGTGCTGTTTTAGTCGAAGCTTCTGTCGCCGTTTGGGACAGCTTAATTAAAGATATGACTGACCGTGAGTTATTACGATCGGTCGCCACATTACATGTGGATGAGCAAGCATATATCGCAGAGCACTTACCTCGCGATACGATGCGTCGCCTTCTTACCTATTTAGAACCAAGCCTGCGTAATAGAATAAGAGAAGTTCTTCAATATCCAAAAGACAGTGTCGGTCAGATGATGGATTTTGAGTTCGTCACTGTGCGAGGCAATGTCACATTAAAAACGGTACAGCGCTATTTACGCCAACGAGGCTCTATTCCTGAAGCAACGGATAAAATTTTCGTTATTGATAATAAAAACCATCTGTTGGGCGAACTTCCATTAACCACCGTTTTAACCCAATCTCCTGATAAGCTTGTCTCTGATGTAATGAAAACAGACACTGTTAGCTTTATGCCAGAAGAAAAAGGTGAAGATGCAGCGGGCGCGTTCGAACGTTATGACTTAATTTCCGCAGCTGTTGTTGATAGTAACGGTCTTCTAATGGGGCGATTAACCGTTGAAGATATCGTTGATAACATGCATGAAGAGAGCGATACCAATATTCGTCGGATGGGTGGTTTGAGCCCTGAAGAAGACGTCTTTGCACCCGTCGGTCAAGCAGTTAAAACACGTTGGACTTGGCTGGCTATCAACTTATGTACTGCTTTCGTTGCCTCTCGTGTTATCGGTGTCTTTGAAGATACCATTTCCCAATTAGTCGCCCTCGCCACATTGATGCCGATTGTTGCGGGTATTGGGGGAAATACAGGTAATCAGACCATCACAATGATTGTTCGCGCATTAGCGCTACACCAAATTCAAACCGGAAGCTTTTCTTTCTTAATTTTAAGAGAGCTTGGTGTTGCCTTTATTAACGGCGTTGTTTGGGGGGGAATAATGGGAATTGTCACTTACCTCCTCTATGGCGACCTTGCTATGGGTGCGGTAATGACAATGGCGATGGTATTAAACCTCTTAATGGCTGCCATGATGGGTGTATTGATCCCAATGACAATGATTAAATTAGGTAAAGATCCTGCAATTGGTTCAAGCGTTATGATAACCGCAATTACAGATACAGGTGGTTTCTTTATCTTCTTAGGTTTAGCAACTATCTTCTTAGTCTAAGAAAAGCCTCAATAACACTAACGCCACTGCTAATAAAATACAGTGGCGTTTTTTATATCGATAAATAATTAAGCCGTTGTTGAAAGGTAATAATAGACAAGCAACAATGCGATAATCAATGAAGTAATAAAAGTCTTTTTAACAGAGGCACTTAGTAAATAGCCGTCATTTTGATTGGTGTTATTAAGCATGGTTTTTAATACCAAACTACCACCTAATGCGACGATAGAAAGTGATGCAAACAGAACAATTGCAGCTAAGAGAACAGCACTCATTGGGATAGAGACCATAAATCCTCCGACATATCAATTGACTTCCTGATGTAATTATAACCAAGAATAGTTTTTTTGATGCCTCTTTTTGTTTTTATTTTTAATTTAATGGCAAAACACAGAAAAACCACATTATGCATAAAAACACAAAAATAAAGTTATCATTGTAAATTTTATTAGATTTTGATTTCAACAAATAAAGAAAAAGTGAAATTTAATTTCAACTAGTGAGAATTTAACATACAGTAGAATATTCTAATAATCCATTTTCTATCAGATCATATCTTTCATTATTAATACTGTTAGCTTTCTTAATTATCTAATAATAACTTTATTTCCGGAAAATAATAAATTAACGCATCTCTTAATTTATTATTTTTACGGTTATTTAAATTAGAAGAAATATATTCAGCATTAAACATTTTTTATTTAAAAATACAGAGTTCTTACTTATTTGTAAGTCATTTAATATTTTTATTTTATGTTGGTAATTATTAAAATATCGATATTTAAACAAATGAAATAACAACAACAAAAACAAGATAATCTAAAAACACCCCCGAAAAGCAGTACATGCTGTTGTTTTAATTTCTTCTATTTACATTATTAAGAGCTTCCTGTTATAACTTAAACCATCATCACAACATTATTCTTTCTCGCATAAATAGTCTTTAAATAACCTTTTGCTGTTATTTATTTTCACCCTATTTTATTCGCTAATTTAAAAAGAATTTAATTGTGAACTTATTACTTATTATTTTTATCACGATGATTATTATAGGTTGTTATTATGACATCACAATCACACTCCACTCAGCCGTTGAGTCAACCTACGGCAAGACCATTGAACCGCAACGACTATAAAACGTTGGGTTTATCCTCACTAGGGGGAACTTTGGAGTTCTATGATTTCGTGATCTTCGTGTTCTTTACGAAAACATTGAGCCACTTGTTCTTTCCCGGTGATAACGCCTTTATTGCACAAATGCAGACATTAGGTATTTTCGCAGCCGGTTATCTTGCTCGCCCTCTGGGTGGCATTATTATGGCACACTACGGAGATATTATTGGTCGTAAACGTATGTTTACCTTAAGTATCTTCTTAATGGCGGTACCAACATTAGTTATTGGTTTATTACCAACTTATGCCAGCATTGGTGTTGCAGCACCATTATTGTTGTTATTAATGCGTATTATGCAAGGTGCGGCTATTGGTGGTGAAATGCCGGGTGCTTGGGTATTTATCGCAGAGCACACACCAAAACAACGTTATGGATTAGGTGTAGGAACATTAACCTCAGGTATTACTGGCGGTATTTTATTAGGTTCCATCGTTGCGATTATCGTTCAACGTAGCTATACCGGCCAAGAAGTGAATGATTTTGCATGGCGTATTCCCTTTATCTTGGGGGGCGTATTTGGCTTAATCTCTGTTTACTTACGTCGTTTTTTACAAGAAACCCCTATCTTTAAAGAGATGGCGGCGAAAAAAGCGTTAGCACAAGAAATGCCAGTCGTTTCAGTTATTAAGAACCACAAACAAGCGTGTTTAATTACTGCTGCGTTAACATGGTCTTTATCAACGGCTATCGTTGTCACCATTTTAATGACACCGGGCGTTATTGTTGAAGGGATCTATAAAATTGATAGAACAACGTCATTAGAAGCAAACTGTGTTGCAACATTAACTTTAACCTTAGGTTGCATATTCTGGGGTTGGATTGGTGACAAATTAGGAACGCGCGCTTCAATGACATTATCATGGGGTGGTTTGATTGTTACTGCATTCCATTTCTATGGCAGTTTAGATGCCGCGATGACAGGTTTTCAGTTAGCGTTTAACTATGGTTTGATGGGCTTTTTTGTAGGAGCGATTGCAACTACACCGATTGTTAGCACAAGAGCATTTCCACCATCAATTCGTTTTTCTGGCTTGTCTTTTGCTTACAATATGGCTTATGCCTTATTCGGTGGATTAACGCCAATGTTAACAGGTATATGGTTAGAAAAAACCGCAATGGCGGGTGCCTATTATGTCGCTGGCGTATCATTATTAGCTATTGCAGTCGCTTTCTTACCTTTAGCGTATAAAGGTTGGGCGGCAGTAAAACCCACAACAAGAGAGAAAGATGTTGCATTGCAGATTGATAAAGTGATTGGTTAAACCTTTATCAATGTATAAATATGTTCTATAAGTATCCCCTTATACAATACCGCCCTTAATGAGGGCGGTATTTTTTTGTGTGTTGCAGTTTTTCTGAATTTTATTACTTTTAAATTCAAAGTGTTGAAAAGGATTTTATTGACCTCTACCCTATTCAAACGTTTTATTTTCTTAATAGGGAATATAGAAAACTGATGACATATCAAAATAGAAAAGGACTTCACAAGAAGTTGAATATACTCGAGTTGCAAGGTTACATTCCTTATAAAACACAAAGAAAAATTCAACAAAAACGCTGGCAATGGAAGTCTTACTCATCAGGTATACATTACTCTGCGCCAAGCAATGTATTGGAAATGGGTCGTTATAATGATCCAACGGCAAGAACGGGTATTTGCTACACCTCTGATTATGCTGTTATTGCAATTGCTGAATCTTTAGGACGTCTTTATCAAAATAGAAAAAACTTTATTATTGGTTCCAGTGATTTAAAAAAAGCACAGATATATACACTAAGTACTACACGTAAAACAAAGCTTATCGATATATCAAGACTACAAGGCATACTGCATATCACCGCGGATAAAATGACGGGCAAACATTATAGCTTTACTCAAACTATTGTTGACTGGGCAGCGAATACACCAGAGCTCGATTATGATGGTATAACCTATCCTTCAAGGCACTATTTTGGTATGTGTACTGCTTTTTGGGCGAGGAAAGAGCGCCTAGCTCCTTTAATAGAGTTATCACATTGTTCTATTGATAATTATAGTGATAATAGAAAAGAAAACTTCCCACAGAATTGGCAATATGCTGATATTTCAGGAATTGAGATCATTACAGAAACATTGCAATTTGATATTAATATCGACGAATAAACAGCCCAATACTGGGCTGTTTATTAAATAGCAACATGTTTACCAAAAAGGCTAGCTTGATGAATAATTTCCTGCATTTGCTCACTCATTCGTCCATATTTTTTTAATGCATCTATAACATTAAGATTTTTGTCATCATCAAAAAAATACATGCTTGTTAAAAAAGAAATTTTGGTGATCGAGCTCATATCACCCAGTAAAACTAAGATTTCATCTAAACCATCAATCAGTTGGTTACCGTCAAACTGAAATATGGGTAATCGATACTCGCCTCCTACTTTAACAGCTAATAGCTTATTTGCTTTCAGGCGGTTATTAATTGTCTGACGTTTGACACCTAAAATTTTAGCGGCTTGGCTAGCACGACATGTTCCGCCCAATGCTTTTAATTGCTCTGAAAACTTAATAGCCCCTTCATTTAAACGAGCAATTTGGCGTTGTTCCCTTGGCGATACCTCACTGGCACGCTCCAGTTGTGTTTCAAAAATAAGCCTAGCGAGTTCGTTATCTGTCATTTCTAATGCATTAGTTAAACTTTTTTTCTCTGCCAATGTTTCAACTAACTCTTGAGTTAAATTAGCCATTCTTTTAAGAACAGCCATTCTCTCTATTGATAACGCTTGAGGTGATCTTTTTTGTATTGTGGTATTCATAACGCCCCCTTTACCTTTTTCTGATTATATGATGGGTAAAGTGTAAAAAACAAGTATGATTTACATACAAAAAAGGATGCCTTTTGGCATCCTCTATTTTCTTCAGCTTTCGTTTTTGATGCTACAAATTACTGTATCATTTTACTCAGCATAGGTGCGGTGATCAGCATTAGAACTGCGATAACACCTGTTACAATACCGATTTGTAAAAAGACACTGCTGTAAATTTCTAATGAAGCATGAGCGCTTTGCACATCTTCAGGTACTGCCATTAAACTTGCAACTTTACCTGCAATAATTGCTGCGGCTGCCGAAGTTAAGAACCAAGCGCCCATGATAAAGCCCATTAAACGCTGTGGTACAAGTTGAGCAACCATTGCAAGACCAAGCCCTGAAATCATTAGCTCACCGATACTTTGGAAACCATAACTTGCTACTAGCCACCATGAAGACACAATACCCGCTTCATTTGCCATGCTAGCACCCAGTGGTAACACTAAGAATGCAGTTGCACTTAAGAACATCCCTACGGTGAACTTATATGGCATTGGCAGTTTATCACCCATAAAGTTATACACAGCCGCTAATAGCGGGCTTGCTAACATGATCCAGAATGGATTAAGTGATTGGAATTGCTCTGGTTCAACGCTGAAACCTAACAGAGAGTGTTCAACGTTATGGATTGCGAAGAAGTTTAAAGACGTTGGCATTTGATCGTAAAGAACAAAGAAAACCACTGCTTCAACCATCAATAAGAATGCAACAATCATCTTGCGACGTGCAGCACCTTTCATCATAAAGGTTTCGCGCGCAAAAATTAGAATGATACCTAATGAGATAATTGCTAAAGACCAACTTGCGACTTCATTATTGTGTAACAGCCAAGTCGATAATGCTGTGAGTGCAACGATACCCACCAGCGTTAATAATAATTTTGAATAATTAAGCGGTTCAAAGTCAGGTTTAGAACCCTTATCTTTGATCCAACCACGACAAACCATAAAGTTTGCTAAGGTGATCAGCATACCTACAACGCTTAATGCAAACGCAACATCCCAACCATAATTAGCGGCTAACCACGGTGTTGCTAACATAGATAAGAACGAACCTACGTTGATAGACATATAGTACATCGTAAATGCACCGTCTAATTGCGGATCGTCTTTCTCATAGCATGTTGCTAATAATGAAGATGGGTTGGCTTTAAATAAACCATTACCTACTGCAATCGTTGCAAGTCCCCAATAAATCACGTCTTTATCGTGATCTGAGAATGCCACCATTGCATAACCAATTGCGAGTACGATTGCCCCAAGAATAATAACCCTTTTAGTACCAAGGATTTTATCCCCAAGCCATCCACCGATAGCAACAAAGCCATAAACTAATGCGGTAAATGCAGCAAAAACAGTGATAGCTTCTGCTTCACCCATGCCCAGCATTTTAACCAAGTAAACGGCCATGATCCCTTGCAGACCGTAATAGCCGAAACGTTCCCATAATTCTATTGAGAAGATGAGATAAAACGCACGAGGCTGTTTAAACGCATTCAGGCTCGGTTTTTGTCCATCATCAGGTGTGTTTGCAGTTGACACTAAAAACCTCTAATTATTCTATTATGCCTTTATATTTAGGCTAATTTTTTACAAAAATTTCTTTATTTAAGACAGAGTTAAAGCTCGGTGAATTTCATACTGGATTGTTATTCTTTGAAAAGAGTTCAACGCAGAGAAAAACAAGGTTGGCATTCTATCACTGGAAAGCATAATTATCTAAGAATTATAACTAACTATTGCGTTTTATCATAGTTACAGGCATTTGTACAAAATAGTTATGCGATTAAAAAAACAGCAAACAAAATAACCCACTGATAATCAATAAATTATTTTCTACTTAATTATCCCTATATAAACAATTAAGCTACACTACTGCTTACCCCTATTTTGCCAAATTATCCCTTATTGAATAACAACGATAAAATAATGCCAGTAGCAATTTGTTTTAATTGATTAAAATAACGCCAATAAAACACATTCCTTGACTTAATTTCCATATTTCCTCCATTTTTAACTGTGAAGAAACAGGTAGAATGTCACCATTCCAAATTTTCATTTCAGTATTTCTGATTAGCTAGTTGCCAGTGGGATCACAAAAGTAATGAATAAAAACAAAAATGCTAAAAAAAGAGTTTCTCTCATTATCGCTTTAATCGTCGTAATCGCAGGTGGTTACGCCTATTGGCAATTTAATGCAGCAAAAACAGCGTCGCCTGAAAATAAAGAGGCTCAAGCAACAAACTCACAAAGTCGAGGTACATCTGGATCTCGTCGCCCGCCTTTACCACCAGTTCAAGTTGCAACATCAATACAAGAAGATGTGCCACAATTTTTATCTGCTTTAGGTACAGTAAAAGCCACAAACAGCGTAACAGTTACTAGCCGCGTTGAAGGTCAACTAATGGCATTACATTTCACGGAAGGACAACACGTTCAGAAAGGTGATTTATTAGCTGAAATTGACTCTCGTCCATTTGAAGTTCAATTAGCTCAAGCTAAAGGACAGCTTGCAAAAGATCAGGCTACATTAGCTAATGCGCGTCTTGATTTAGCCCGTTATCAGAAATTAGCAAAAACCAATTTAGTCTCACAACAAGAGCTAGATAATCAGCAAGCTTTAGTAAAACAGTCTGAAGCGAGCATTCGTATTGATGAAGCCTCTATCAGTAATGCACAACTGCAACTCACTTACAGCAAAATCACAGCACCTATTTCAGGTCAAGTGGGTTTAAAACAAGTTGATATCGGTAATTATATTTCTGGTGGTTCATCTACGCCTATCGTCGTTATCAATCAAATGGACCCTGTTGATGTACTTTTTACATTGCCAGAACAAGATCTAGCGAATGTTATTCAAGCACGTAAAAATAATGCAGATTTACCTGTCACCGCATTAGATAGAAATAATCAATTTGAATTAGCTAAAGGAAAATTATTTAGTGTTGATAACCAAATTGATGCAACAACTGGCACCATTAAATTAAAAGCGCGCTTCCCTCAGCAAGAGACGACGTTATTTCCTAACCAATTTGTCAATGTTCGTCTTTATGTCACCACATTAGAGAAAGCCGTTGTTATTCCAAATGCAGCGCTACAAATGGGTAATGAAGGTCACTTTGTTTGGGTGGTGGATAGCGAAAATAAAGTGAGTAAATTACGTGTTGAAGTTGCCTTACAAAATGCGGAAAAAGTCGTGATAGCTTCCGGTTTATCGGCAGATCAACGTGTTGTCACCGATGGTGTGGATAGATTAACTCAGGGTGCGAAAGTCGATATCGTGACACCAACAGCGCCAAAGACGAAAGAAAATAACCGTGTTGTTGCGGAGAAAGCGTAATGACCGAAAAAACACACGGTACAGGCGGGGGGCCATCTCGCTTATTTATTCTGCGCCCTGTTGCAACAACCCTTTTTATGGTCGCCATACTCTTAGCCGGGATTGTCGGCTATCGTATGCTGCCCGTTTCTGCATTACCTGAAGTTGATTATCCGACGATTCAGGTCGTTACTCTCTATCCCGGAGCAAGCCCTGATGTAATGACATCAGCGGTTACTGCTCCACTAGAACGTCAATTTGGACAGATGTCTGGGTTAAAACAGATGTCGTCACAAAGCTCTGGTGGGGCTTCGGTGATCACACTGATGTTCCAATTAACATTACCATTAGATGTTGCAGAGCAAGAGGTACAAGCTGCGATAAATGCGGCGACTAATCTGCTGCCATCCGATTTACCTTATCCACCAATTTACAGCAAAGTAAACCCAGCAGATCCGCCTATTCTAACCTTAGCGGTGACTAGCTCAACATTACCGATGACACAGTTGCAAGATATGGTTGAAACTCGTATCTCGCAAAAGATTTCACAAGTTAATGGTGTCGGTTTAGTGGCATTAGCGGGTGGTCAGCGCCCTGCTGTTAGAGTCAAACTCAATGCACAAGCCGCAGCATCTTACGGTTTAGATAGCGAAAAAATTCGTGTAGCAATTAATAATGCGAACGTTAACTCAGCGAAAGGTAGCCTTGATGGGCCAACTCGCTCTGTGACGTTATCCGCTAATGATCAGATGAAATCATTAGAAGATTACCGCCAATTAATCGTTACTTATAAAAATGGTGCGCCCATTCGTCTATCTGATATTGCAACTATTGAACAAGCACCTGAAAACAATCAGTTAGGTGCATGGGCGAATAATGAGCAGGCGATTATTATTAATGTTCAACGTCAACCCGGCGTTAACGTCATTGATACCACTGATAATATTCGTAATTTATTACCCGATTTAGTCTCCAATTTACCGAAATCAGTGAATGTTGAGATCTTAACTGATAGAACTACAACAATCCGCGCTTCAGTTAAAGACGTACAATTTGAGCTCGGCTTAGCTATCGCCCTTGTGGTGATGGTGATTTATCTCTTTTTACGTAATGGTGTCGCGACCTTAATCCCAAGTATTGCTGTACCACTTTCATTAGTGGGTACGTTTGCCGTGATGTATTTTTGTGGATTCTCTGTCAACAACCTCACCTTAATGGCATTAACCATTGCCACAGGCTTTGTTGTCGATGACGCCATTGTTGTAATTGAAAATATCTCCCGTTATCTCGAACGTGGTGATAAACCGCTAACAGCTGCCTTAAAAGGCGCTGGAGAGATTGGTTTTACCATTATTTCGCTTACCTTCTCTCTGATTGCTGTACTGATCCCACTGTTATTTATGGGTGATATTGTAGGTCGGTTATTTAGAGAGTTTGCAATCACTCTTGCTGTCGCCATTCTAATCTCTGCGGTGGTTTCGCTCACATTAACGCCAATGATGTGTGCTCGATTGCTAAAACCTGAAAATGAAATTAAACACAACCGTTTTGAAATGGCGTGCGAACGTTTCTTTGAAAGAATGATTGCAGTGTATGCAGTTTGGTTAAAACGTGTTTTAAACCACCAATGGATAACCCTTGGCGTGGCACTTAGCACATTGGTGCTGACTGTATTGCTATATATGTTTATTCCTAAAGGCTTCTTCCCATTACAAGATAATGGGCTATTGCAAGGAACCATTGAAACCTCACAATCCATCTCTTATCAAGCAATGGTAGAAAAACAGCAACAGGTCGTTGATAAATTAATTGATGATCCCGCTATTGATAATATTGCTAGTTTTGTGGGTATTGATGGAAGCAATGCAACCTTAAACACTGGCCGCTTGCAAATTACATTGAAGCCTCTTGATCAGCGAGATTCCCGTATTGATGTGATTATTCCTCGTTTACAAGAGCGTATTGCTTCTATTTCAGGAATGACTCTCTATCTGCAACCCACCCAAGATTTAACGATTGATACGCAAGTTTCTCGTACTCAGTATCAATTTACACTACAAGCAACATCATTAGATGAATTAGCTTATTGGGTACCAAAACTTTCTCAAGCACTAAAAGATAGCCCTGAATTAACTGATATCAGCAGTGATTGGCAAGATAACGGCATGATGGCGTATATCAAAGTGGATAGAGACTCAGCAAGTCGTTTAGGCATTTCAATGAGTGAAATTGATAACGCACTTTATAATGCTTTTGGTCAGCGTTTAATTTCAACTATTTACACTCAAGCCAATCAGTATCGCGTGGTATTAGAACAAGATATTCGTAATGGTGATGGATTACAGGCACTTTCTGCCGTGCATTTAACGGGTAAAGATGGTGCGATGGTACCTTTGTTATCTATTGCATCCGTTGAGCAACGCTTAGCGCCACTTTCTATTAATCATCAAGAGCAATTTCCTTCGGCAACCTTCTCATTTAATGTCGCGGAACAATCTTCTCTTGAAGAAGCGGTGAAAGCAGTGAAATTGGCTGAAGAGCAAATTTCGATGCCAAGAGATATCACGACTCAATTCCAAGGTGCGACGTTGGCGTTTGAAAGTGCGCTTTCAAGTACTTTGTGGCTAATTATCGCAGCAATTGTCGCAATGTATATTGTATTAGGTGTGCTATATGAGAGTTTTATTCACCCTATTACTATTTTATCTACACTGCCAACAGCAGGTGTCGGCGCATTATTGGCGTTAATCGCCGCAGGCAATGAACTTGATATTATTGCGATTATTGGGATCATCTTGCTTATCGGGATCGTAAAGAAAAATGCGATCATGATGATAGACTTTGCCCTTGCTGCCGAACGAGAACAAGGTTTAACGCCTTACGAAGCGATTTACCAAGCGTGTTTATTGCGTTTCCGCCCAATATTAATGACCACAATGGCAGCCCTTTTAGGTGCTCTACCTTTAATGTTAAGTACGGGTGTAGGTGCAGAATTACGTCAGCCATTAGGGGTTTGTATGGTCGGTGGCTTAATTATGAGCCAGATCTTAACCCTGTTTACAACACCAGTGATTTATCTGTTATTTGATAAATTATCGCTCTACATCAACCGTAATAAACACGTCGAGAATAATAACGGGGCTGTATCATGAAGTTCTTCGCCCTCTTTATTCAACGACCCGTAGCAACTACGTTGCTTAGTTTGGCGATTTCGCTATGTGGTGCATTAGGGTTTATGTTGCTCCCTGTTGCTCCATTGCCCCAAGTTGATTATCCGGTTATTAATATTTACGCCTCCTTACCCGGGGCGTCACCAGAAACGATGGCATCTTCTGTGGCAACACCGCTTGAACGCTCTTTAGGGCGAATTGCTGGTATTGATGAAATGACATCAAGCAGTTCGCTTGGAAGTACTAGCATTACGCTGGTGTTCGATTTAAACAAAGATATCAACACCGCAGCTCGTGATGTACAGGCAGCGTTAAATGCCTCACAAAGTTTGTTGCCTTCAGGTATGCCAAGCCGTCCGCGTTATTATAAATCGAATCCTTCTGATGCTCCGATTATGATCTTAACGCTCACCTCTGATACTCAAAATACAGGGGAGCTTTACGATCTCGCCTCAACACGGTTAGCACAAAAAATCTCACAGATTGAAGGTGTGAGTGAAGTTTCGGTTGGTGGAGGATCATTGCCCGCGATACGTGTCGCCCTCAATCCCGATGCGTTATTTAACCAAAATGTCAGTCTTGATGATGTTAGAAAGGCGATTAATCAAGCGAATGTGCGGCGACCTCAAGGCTTTGTCAATAACGATGAAAGTCGTTGGCAGATCCAAACTAATGATGAACTCAGTAAAGCGGCTGAATATCGCCCTGTGATCGTGCATTACAATCAAGATGCCGTTGTACGTTTAAGTGATGTGGCACAAGTTACCGACTCAGTACAAAACTCGCGAGCCGCAGGAATGAGCGGCGGAGAGCCTGCAATTTTGCTGGTTATTCGTCGTGAAGCGGGTGCCAATATCATTGAAACTGTAAATCGTATTCGTGATGAGCTTCCAGAATTACGTGAGCTTATTCCTGCAAGCGTTGACTTAAAAGTCGCACAAGATAGAACACCAACTATTCGCGCATCATTAGCAGAAGTTGAACGTGCGTTAGCCATTGCTGTAGCACTGGTCATTTTAGTTGTATTCTTATTTTTACGCTCAGGTCGCGCCACGCTGATCCCTGCGGTTGCTGTACCCGTTTCATTAATTGGTACCTTTTCAGCCATGTACCTTTGTGGCTTTAGTTTAAATAACCTTTCATTGATGGCATTAACTGTAGCAACAGGCTTTGTAGTTGATGATGCCATTGTGGTGCTTGAAAATATTTCTCGTCATATTGAGAATGGTTTAAAACCTAAAGAAGCCGCCTTGAAAGGGGTTGGTGAAGTCGGTTTTACTGTCCTTTCGATGAGTATTTCTCTTGTTGCCGTTTTTATTCCATTACTGTTAATGGATGGTCTTGTTGGACGATTATTTAAAGAATTTGCCATCACCCTAACAACGGCCATTGCTATCTCGCTATTTGTGTCTCTAACGCTAACCCCCATGATGTGTGCGCATTTACTCAAAGGAATGAAACCCAAAGCGCAGTCACATTTACGCGGTTTTGGTAAGTTACTTTTTCGCGCTCAGCAAGGTTACAGTGTCACATTGCAGGCTGCATTGCACCATCGACGCTGGGTTATGGCCATTTTTCTCGCCACTTTGGGTTTAAATGCTTATTTATACATCAGTGCGCCAAAAACATTTTTCCCCGATCAAGATACGGGTCGTTTGATGGGATTTGTGCGTGCAGACCAGAGTATTTCATTCCAATCGATGAAAGAAAAAATGACCCGTTTTATGCAAGAAATTAATGCAGATAAAGACGTCGATAGCGTAACAGGCTTTACAGGTGGAGGCCGTATTAATAGTGGATTTATGTTTATTTCTCTCAATCCACTGTCAGAGCGTACCGATAGCGCAAATCAAGTGATTAACCGCCTACGGACAAAATTAGCTAATGAACCCGGTGCCAACCTCTTTTTAATGCCCGTGCAAGATGTTAGGGCTGGTGGACGCCAAGCGAATGCCAGTTATCAATTTACATTATTAGCGGATGATTTAAGCGAGTTGCGTAAATGGGAGCCGATTGTCCGTAAAGCTTTAGGCGAACTGCCCCAGCTTGTCGATGTTAACTCTGATAAAGAAGATAAAGGTGCTGAAATGGCACTGACTTACGATCGCGATACTATGTCGCAATTAGGTATTAACGTCAGTGATGCCAATAATTTGCTGAACAATGCTTTTGGTCAACGTCAGATCTCTACCATTTATGCGCCGTTAAATCAGTATAAAGTCGTGATGGAAGTCTCTGAGCAATATACACAAGATGTCTCTGCGTTAGATAAAATGTATGTGGTCAATAATCAAGGTGAGCGCATTCCATTATCTGCATTTGCAAGTTGGTATCCGGCAAATGCGCCATTAAGTGTTAATCACCAAGGATTATCTGCATCTTCAACTATTGCCTTTAATATTCCTGAAGGCTATACATTAGCTGATGCAATTGATTCTATTGAACGCACAATGACAGAGTTAGGTGTGCCTAATACCGTCAGAGGGACTTTTGCAGGTACAGCACAGATTTTCCAAGAAACCATCAAATCACAGCTTATTCTTATCTTAGCGGCGATTGTAACGGTCTATTTGGTATTAGGTGTGCTGTATGAAAGCTATATTCATCCGCTGACCATTTTATCGACCCTACCTTCTGCGGGTGTAGGCGCTTTATTAGCATTACAGCTTTTTAATACGCCTTTTAGTCTAATTGCACTTATTGGCATTATGTTGCTGATTGGTATTGTGAAGAAAAACGCCATTATCATGGTGGATTTTGCAATTACTGCTCAACGTGAAGGCAAATTGTCGGCTAAAGAGGCCATTATTCAGGCTAGCCTACTGCGTTTTCGTCCTATTATTATGACAACGCTTGCCGCATTATTTGGGGCATTGCCATTAATGTTAGGTAGTGGAGATGGTGCCGAGTTAAGACAACCTTTAGGAATAACAATTGTAGGTGGTTTATTAATGAGCCAACTACTAACCCTTTATACAACCCCTGTTATTTATCTATTTTTTGATGGATTGCGTGAACGTTGGCAACAACGACGTATCAGCAAAAAAGAGGCAAATGCATGAAATTGAGAAGCAAGCTGTTTTTAGTGGTTTTCGCTACTTGTATGGTGGTTGTTCTCGCCATGCATATTGGTATCCGTGGTAGCTTCCAGCAAGGATTCATTGGTTATATCAAGAAAAACAGTGAACAGCGTGCAACTCTTTTGGCAGAAGCCTTAACTGAACAATACGCTTTAACAGGAGATTGGCGTTTTCTCAATAGAGATGATCGTTCTCTTTATCAAATATTACGAAGTATTGACCAAATAAGCCAAAGTAGCGAAGGTCCTCCTCCTAGAGGGTGGCGGACACAGTTTTGGATCGTTGATAAAGATATGAAACGCTTATTTGGACATGACAATCAATTTCCCGCAGAGACATTTAAAAAACCCATTACTTCTCACGATGAAATTGTTGGATGGGTGATTGTCAGTGCGGCAGATAAAATCAGTAGTGAAGCTGATATTAGTTTTGATAAACAACAACTACTTACCAGTTGGATAATTGCAGGTTTAACGGTTCTTTTTGCTTTATTCATCACTCTTATTCTTTCTCGCAATATGATACGCCCTGTTAAACGTCTTGTTGAGGCGACACATAAATTAGCAGCTGGTGATTTTTCTGTACGAGTAACGCCTACAAGTAAAGATGAAATCAGTCAACTCGCTATCGACTTTAATCAACTTGCCAGCACACTAGAAAAAAATGAGCAAATTCGTCGCGATTATATGGCTGATATCTCACATGAATTGCGAACCCCTCTTGCCATTTTAAAAGGTGAGCTTGAAGCGTTACAAGATGGTGTCAGAAAACCCACAACAGAAACGTTAAACTCCCTTTTATTTGAAGTTACAAATCTGACAAAACTGGTTAATGATCTCCACCAGCTTTCATTATCAGATAGAGGCTCTTTAACTTATCGTAAAGATTTTATTGATATTAATGAGGTGATTTTGTTGGCTGTCGCTTCTTATCGCCACACATATCGAACTAAAGATATTACGCTACTCACCGAGTTAGATGATTTATCGCCACTCATTGTACAAGCCGATCCTGATAGGTTGATCCAGCTTTTCCATAATCTGCTAGAGAATAGCGTGCGCTATACTTATTCAGGTGGTCAATTACATATCAGCACCCATAAAGGGCAAAACCATGTTCTTATTGCATTAGAAGATAGTGCTCCGGGGCTTGATAGTGCTCAATATGAAGTTGTTTTCCAACGTTTTTATCGCGCAGAAAACTCACGAAATCGTGCAAGTGGTGGTTCAGGTTTAGGTCTTGCGATTTGCGAAAATATCGTTGAAGCTCATAATGGTAAAATAAGTGCTATGCCTTCCTCTTTAGGTGGCATGAAAATCCTTATAGAATTACCCGCATATTCTGATGATCTTTAAGCCTATAACCATTGAGCCAATAAATGACAGTATCTGAATCGCCCTATTCAATCCTAATTGTTGAAGACGAACCTAAACTTGCCCAATTGCTTATTGATTACCTTCAAGCATCTGGCTATCAAACTTATTGGTTAGCGGATGGCGCTGAAGTGAGTCATTGTGTAAAACAACAACATTACGATTTAATCTTGTTAGATCTCATGTTGCCAGTTAAAGATGGCATTACGGTCTGTAAAGAGTTACGTCAGTTTTCAGATATTCCCATCATTATGGTGACAGCTAAAACAGAAGAGGTTGATAGATTACTTGGGCTTGAAATTGGTGCTGATGATTATATTTGCAAACCCTACAGTCCAAGAGAAGTGGTAGCCCGAGTCAAAACCTTATTGCGTCGTTTTTATCGACCACAAGATATTGTTCAAAGCGATAAATTAGTCGTTATTGATGAGCAGGCTTATCAAATCCAATACAACAATAAAATTCTCGATTTAACGACTGCGGAATTTCGTTTGCTAAAAGCCTTAGCCACGCAACCCGGCAAAATATTAACCCGTGATCAGTTAATGGATCACCTTTATGATGACTACCGCATTGTCACGGATAGAACCATTGATAGTCATATTAAAAATTTACGACGCAAACTTGAGCAACTTAACGATCAAATTGAATTTATTCGCTCAATTTATGGTCAAGGTTATCGTTGGGAAACCCAAGCTTACCGTTTTCGATGATATTTTTTCAGGAATACATTGAACCTCGCTACACTTAAGCGCTAGAATCCACCCCTTTATGATATACCCCTACCCAATGTGTGGGGGACTGACTTGAAATCAGAACCAGGAAATTTAACCATGTTTACACCCGAATTGCTCTCTCCTGCTGGCTCATTAAAAAATATGCGCTATGCATTTGCTTATGGCGCAGACGCCGTTTATGCAGGTCAGCCACGTTATAGCTTACGTGTGCGTAATAATGAGTTTAACCACGAAAACCTTGCTAAAGGTATTCAAGAAGCCCACGAATTAGGTAAGCGCTTCTATGTTGTGGTTAATATCGCACCGCATAATGCTAAATTAAAAACCTTTATCCGTGACTTAAAACCCGTCATTGATATGGGTCCTGATGCGCTGATTATGTCTGATCCGGGTTTGATCATGATGGTGCGTGAAGCCTTCCCTGAAATGGATATCCACCTTTCAGTACAAGCCAATGCCGTTAACTGGGCAACCGTAAAATTCTGGCGTCAAATGGGATTAACTCGTGTGATCCTGTCTCGTGAACTCTCTATTGATGAAATTGCTGAAATTCGTAAGCAAGTTCCTGATATGGAATTAGAAGTTTTCGTTCACGGTGCATTATGTATGGCTTATTCAGGTCGTTGCCTGTTATCTGGCTATATTAATAAGCGTGACCCAAACCAAGGTACTTGCACTAATGCTTGCCGTTGGGAATATAAAGTCGAAGAAGGCAAAGAAGACGATGTAGGTAATATCGTTGAAAAATACACACCAATCCCAGTTAAAAACGTTGAGCCTACTTTAGGTGTTGGCGCACCAACCGATAAAGTCTACTTAATCGAAGAAGCAAAACGTCCTGGTGAATATATGACTGCGTTCGAAGATGAACACGGTACTTATATCATGAACTCTAAAGACTTACGTGCGATTGAACACGTTGAGCAATTAACTCAAATGGGTGTGCATTCGCTGAAAATTGAAGGTCGTACTAAATCCTTCTATTACTGTGCCCGTACAGCTCAAATGTATCGTCGTGCGATTGATGATGCAGTTGCAGGCAAACCCTTCGATCCAACACTGCTAACGACATTAGAAGGCTTAGCACACCGCGGTTATACAGAAGGTTTCTTACGTCGTCATACCCATGATGCATACCAAACTTATGAATATGGTTACTCTGTCTCCGACACTCAACAATTTGTCGGTGAATTCACAGGTAAACGTGTAAACGGTTTAGCCGAAGTTGATGTTAAAAATAAATTTGTTTTAGGTGATAGCCTAGAATTAATGACACCAACTGGAAATATTCAATTTACGCTAGAAGCGCTGTTTAACAAAAAACAACAGCCAACCGATGTTGCACCAGGTAATGGTCACATGGTTTATTTATCTGTTCCTGAAGATGTTGATTTAGATTTTGCACTGCTGATCCGCAATCTACAAGGTACAACAACACGTCAACCGCATAAAATTGATGCGGTAGAAGTGAAGTAAAGCGTCATAATCTGATTTAAAGTGGTCAATTTCAAATACAGATCACATCAATAATGATTTGTTTACCGTATCATCAGTTCCGAAAAATAAAGAACTAGAATGAATACAGTAAGACTAGGAACCACCTCCTTGGCAAATCCAATCTCCCTTGGATTTGCCTTTTCTTTTTATACTCTCCTTAGCAACTCTCTCTTACATAAAGCCCATTCTCTTTTTCGTTATCATTTGTAAAAAAAATAGTAATTTTCTCGATATCCATTACCTTTAAAAGAGTGATTCAATTAAAGGGACTCATCAATGAGTAAAATTAGTTTGCTAATCATTAATGGAAAAAGCGCTAACAACAGTGCATTGAGAAAAGCGGTTTACCAATTACGTAACGAAGGTTTTAATCTCCAAGTAAGAGTGACTTGGGAATCCAGTGATATACAACGTTTTGTACAAGAAGCTATCGATATGCAAGCCGAAACGGTGATTGCCGCAGGCGGCGACGGAACGATTAATAGCGTTGTTTCTAAATTAATTCATCTCTCACCCTCATCTCTACCGACACTTGGCATTATTCCCTTGGGCACAGCAAATGATTTTGCCACCAGCGCACAGATCCCTCGTGATATGGAAAATGCGCTTAACTTAGCCGTTAAAGGCCGTGCAATACCTATTGATGTAATCGCCGTGAATAAGACACACTATTTTATCAATATGGCATCTGGGGGCTTTGGAACTAAAATCACAACAGAAACGCCTGAAGCATTAAAGTCTGCATTAGGTGGAGCTGCCTATTTTATTAATGGTCTTTTAAGTATCGACTCTTTAAAAGCGGATCATTGCACAATTGAAGCGGAAAATTTCCACTGGGAAGGTGAGTCTCTTATTTTAGCTATCGGCAATGGCCGTCAAGCTGGTGGAGGACAAAAACTATGTTCTGATGCCTTAATTAATGACAATAAGCTCAATATCACCATCGTTGAGGCTCACGAGCTTCTCCCATCCATTTTAAGCAGCATGTTTGATAGCAAGAAGAATGACAAGATAATCGAGCGAGAAAGTCGCTGGGTAAACATTAGTGCTTCTCATGAAATGGTGTTTAATTTAGATGGAGAACCCCTTTTAGGGAATAAATTTGAATTTATTGTGTTACCTGAAGCGATCCACTGCCGGTTACCGCCTCAATGTGACTTGTTATCTTAATGTAGATAAATGACAATCACTCTCATCTCATCATGAACTGGAGTATGTAATGACTGATATAGTAAGTTTGTTAGGTGCTGATGCAAAATCATTATTAGAACATCGTTGCCAAACCATCCCGAGCGAAAATCTCTACCTGCCAGGTTCTGACTTTGTTGATCGTGTTATGATTGATAACAATCGCCCTAATAGCGTATTACGTTCAATGCAAACCCTGTTTAATCACGGGCGTTTAGCGGGAACGGGTTATCTGTCTATTCTACCTGTTGACCAAGGTGTTGAGCACTCTGCCGCAGCCTCTTTTGCAGCAAACCCACTCTATTTTGATCCGAAAAATATTGTTGAGTTAGCGATTGAAGCAGGTTGTAACTGTGTTGCCTCTACTTATGGTGTTCTTGCTTCTGTTTCTCGCCGCTATGCACACAAAATCCCTTTCCTTGTGAAACTAAACCACAACGAAACTCTAAGCTACCCAGCGCAATATGACCAAACACTGTATGCCAGTGTAGAACAAGCTTTTGAAATGGGTGCTGTTGCAGTGGGTGCGACCATTTACTTTGGTTCACAAGAAAGCCGTCGCCAAATTGAAGAGATCTCAATGGCATTTGAGCGTGCTCATGAATTAGGTATGGTCACGGTATTATGGGCTTATTTACGTAACCCAGCCTTTAAGAAAGATGGCGTTGATTACCATGCAAGTGCGGACTTAACCGGTCAGGCAAACCATTTAGCCGCAACAATTGGTGCTGATATCGTTAAACAAAAAATGGCTGAAAATAACGGTGGTTTTAAAGCGATTGGTTTTGGTCATACTGATGAGCGTGTTTACACAAAACTCACCACTGAAAACCCAATTGATTTAGTTCGTTACCAATTAGCAAACTGCTATATGGGTCGTGCGGGATTAATTAACTCTGGTGGTGCTTCAGGTAATAATGATCTTGAAGATGCTGTTCGCACCGCGGTTATTAATAAACGTGCTGGTGGTATGGGTCTGATCTTAGGACGTAAAGCGTTCAAGAAATCAATGAAAGACGGCGTTGCCCTAATTAATGCAGTACAAGATGTTTATCTAAATAAATCTGTCACCATTGCTTAATTGATCGATTTAAATGTGAAAGCCACTCAACTTGAACTGAGTGGCTTTTATTGTTTATTGCTTAGCGGCTAAACGTTTTGGGTTTGTGCACTTGTGTCACTGCATGTTGATGAGCAGTATCTTCACTCTCTATCACTTTCATTGCATTTTGCCCTGCTGGCAATGCTCGCTCAATCAATAACTCTGCGTGAGACTTCGCCAAAATTGTTTGTAATTGCTGATGTTGGCTACACCAAATGGCATCAACATCTTTATCACGTGTCGTATCACGTTGATGTGTTAACGCCACTGTTCTTGCTTGAAAACGCGCCTGTTTTCCGCCTAGTTCTAAGCCATAATCAGGAATAGTGGCATGAGGCACAACAACTTGCCCATTATCAAGCCACGAATTTACTGCATTTTTATGCACCACATAGCCTAACTCACTTAAGCCAGCTAATACGGCTTCACATTGCTGTCTCATCGAAAGTTGTTGCTCGTGAGTTTCAATTGCCTGTTTTAGCTTGGTGATCATCACATCAAGTTGCTCGGCTATTGCTAATGAGGCAACTGCTTCTGTATCACGACTCAGTGTCAGCATCTCTTTATCATCAAAGCTTTCAAGCTCTGCACATAGACGTGCTAATTCTTCCATTAACTCAATGCGTCTTATGCTATTACGCAAGCTTTCAGCCATATTCATTATCAGTGAATCTGCCAGTAAACGCTGTTTCTTGCTATCAGAAAGCTTTTGCATTTCAATAAGCTGATTTGCATGATGATTGGTTTCTACTTCATTCCCCACTAGCCGTAACTTTTCAATCATCAATTCAACTTGGTGGCATTGCTGTGCAAATGGGCTTTGAGGCTCACCACTTTGCCATAACTGTTGGGTGTATGTGGATTGTGCTTTTAATTGCGTCAATAATTCAGTTTGAGCGGGGCTAAGTTGTGCTTTTTGCGCCTCAATTTCACCCGTTACACGAAATAGCAATAAGCTAATTTCTTCCACACTCATGTTTTCGCTCAATTCAATTTCAGCCTTTAAAACACTGTTGGGTGCTAATTGTGATTTTAGTTGTTTTAACAGTACCGATGATTTCTGTTTCCCCTGTTGGATATGACGTTCAAGCGCTTTTTCTTCAATGACTTGTTCGCGTATGTTTTTCATATCCTGTCGTAACGGTGCAATAAACTGGCCTAATTTTTCTGTTAATCGACTCACTGAACGAGCGTCTAATGCATCCAATTGCTGATTATCTTTAACCAATGCATTAAAAGTCGATTCAATTTGGCTCACACGTTCATCTTGATATGTGAGTTGTTCAACTAATGCCTTCCATTGCTTGAATTGTTTTTTGCTATTCGCTAATTGTCGGTGATAACGAATAACTGTGGTTTCTTTTACAGAGATATAATGTACTGATGAACTCATCATTCACTCACTTTTTCATTCAGTAAAGAGGCATGTTGTAAGGCTTCAAGAAGTTGTTGTTGCGCTTCTTGGCGATGATAAAACCATTGTGTCAACGAAACGCGATAATGATAAGGCACCACTTTACGCAAAATATCTTTTCGCCATAACTCACGAGCACAAGCCTGAGATAACCACTCATGTTGTGGCATATCGCACTCAATTCCCATCAGTAATTTGCCTTGCTGCTCATCTTCGATTAAACAGTCAAAAGAGAAAATACCAACTTGTTGTGATGGTGCAATATGATATCCCTGAGACTCAATAAAGCGTTTTACATCAATAACAAACTGATCGTTTACCTGATCTTGCGTTGCCACGCTGGCTTGAGTACGGCATAAACGGGCTAATAAACGTTTATTTTCCTCTTGTTTATTAATCTGGTGGCAATGACTCGCGTAAGTTAAGTACCCTTGTAAGTAATCGCGCGGAATTTCAGGGTGTTTATTCGTACTTAATAGGTCAGAGATTTCATCAATCGGCATTGACGACATGATAACCACTTGCTTTTTCGCTCTGGTGATCGCGACATTTAAGCGACGCTCTCCTCCAGTTTGCCCAAGCACACCAAAATTACGCCTAAAAGTACCTTGTGCATTACGACCAAACGTCGTCGAAAACAAAATAACATCTCGCTCGTCACCCTGTACATTCTCGACATTTTTCACAAAAAACGACATATCTTCATCATTATCCAAGCGTACGCATTCTTCGGTGTAAGCCTTTAAAAAATCCACATCATAGTCATTGCGATCACGAATATGTTGATTAATTAATTGAGCTTGTTTCTGATTAAACGTCACCACTCCCACTGAAGGGCGTTTATCAAAAGGCACCTTCCAGAGTGTTGCTAAATGCTCAACGATCGCCAATGCCTCTTTTTCGTTGGTTTGATTAATATAAGTGCCATTAATCGCCATAAAATGCAGTGGTTTTACTGTGCTAATGGTTTTCGCTGAATGTTGGGCAGGAATATTCAGCCGATTTTCGTAAAAGGCATAATTTGAGAAATTAATTAATTCTCTAAATGCCGAGCGATAGTGAATATCTAAAGTATGAATAGGCAATACGGTTCGTGCAAGGTGAAGCAAATCAGGGCAATGGCAAATTTGGCTTGAGTCCCATTGCTCACTACTTTTCTCTTGTTGTTCATCTTCCTCATTATCGTTATCTTCGTCGTCTTCATTTTCGTTAAATTTACCGCTGAAGAAAGATGAAGGCGGCATCTGTTTCTCATCACCACTCACAATGGCTTGTTTGCCGCGATATAACGTCGGTAATGCAAATTCAATAGGCATTTGCGAGGCTTCATCATAAATAACGCTATCAAAAAGTCCTGCCTTTAAAGGCAATATTTGGCTTGCCACATCTGGCGTCATCAACCAAATAGGGCGCAATCTTAACAATCCCATTTGAGTCGCTTCGTCAATAAACTCGCGTAACCGTAATGCTCTAGGACCAGTTAAGCGTGTTATTCTTTCCCAATGACGCGCATTTTCAATTCTTGATAATTCGATATTTTCAGTTAATAGCTCACGATTTACTTGTTGTAATCGCTGATAGCTCTCTGTTAACTGCTCAATATATTCCTGTAATTGTTGAGCAGTATGCGTCTTTAATACTGTGTTTTTTATTTCAATTTCAGTTTTAACAGCAACATAAAACATATGACTCAATGTTGCTTTTAAAAGCTCGACAGGGTTAGAAGATGAACTTTCATTTTTATCAAGCCATTGACGTGATAATGCTAAAACTTGCCAATCATTGTGCGTAAAATGCGTTGTTCTTTCTCGAAATAGCTGAAATTGACTTAAAAAAGGTAAGCTTTGAGCTAACTGCTGTAATCTAGTTGTCAGCAACTCGCCTTGATTAATTGCATCATAAAATTGCTGATAACAGAGTTCGGTGAGGGTTTCTTGTAAGCCAGTTAATTTAGCGAGACTAGTTTGCTGTGCTTTAGCGCGAACAATGGCATTCTCAATTTCTAAACATTGCTGTTCAAAGCCCTGTTTTTTCGCTGATTGAATGGACTCAACAAAATGTTCAGGTTGAGGATATAACGCTAATATCGCAATATCATCATTACTAGCTTTAAGCTCAGTGATCACCGTATTTATTGTGTTCTGCCACTGCGTATTTTGTCGATTGAGGTGCTGTTCTAGCCCTAATTGTTGATAAATAGGTTGCAGCTCTTGGTGCAACAAACGCCATTGTTGTTCTGTGGTGATGGTTTTATGTAGCGTAATATAGTGTTCGGCTTTATCTTCTATACCACTTTGCGCCATAAAGTCTTTTAACTTACTGTTTCGACTATAATAATAAGGATTTAAGAAGCGTAAGAATGAAGATTTGATCTTATCAGTAGCCGCTCTTGATAATGTTGCTAACATGGCATTATCTAACGGAGCGAGTAAGCGGAAAATTAAAGGATCGCAACCTTCACTATCAATTTGCTGTAAACGTGTCTCTAATTGCGCCAATTGAGCAATTAACTGCTCACCTTTACCTTGCTTACCTTGTTCATTTAAAAACAGAGTTAACCAATGAGATAAATTATCCCATTGTTGAGTATTACGATTTTTTAACTGCTGTTTACACTGCTCTAGTGTTGTTTCGTGAGTCGTTAATTTATCGATTGTAATTTGTTGATAAGGCAAGTTGTATGCTGCATCACGCTGTTTTTCTGCTTCGATAAATAGCGTGATATTTTCATTAAATTGGCGATATAGCGTACTTTCAGGCGAGAACAATACAACACCATTTAATGGTGTGTTTTCATAATTAATCGCATACCAATCTAAACCATATAACGTTAATTTATCGATAAGCTGAACAAAAGTTGTTTTATTATATTGAGAAAGCAGTGAGGTTAATTTATCCGAACTTATTGTTAGCTTTTGTTGTGACTCTAATTCGAGTAATCCAGATAACACTTCTCGATAGGAATAATCATATTGTTTATCAGTTAGATATAACGCTTTATAGTAGGCATCTAATGTTGTTTCATAAAATTGAATTAAGTTAAGCGTTCTATCACGATTAAAAGGGGTATCTTGCTTAACATCTGCAATCAACTGCCGTTTACGCTCTAATTGTAGTTGTTCTCTAATTGCTGAAATAATCTCTCGCCCTTTAGGGTTTTGATGAATAATCAGCACCCTATCTTGCAATCCATTTGCAACTAATCGTTTATACACTACATCCAGCGCGGCAGGCTTTTGGCAAAGCACCAGTGCTGTTTTTTGCCGCCCTATTGCATCAGCAATTAAGTTAACAATAGTTTGGCTTTTACCTGTTCCCGGAGGCCCTTCTATTAATAACCCCGTTTGCTTTCTTGCCGCTTGAATAATGGTATTTTGAGAAGGATCTGCCAGCGACAGCAAATAGTTATCAACCAATGGATCTTGTGTTTCTAACGTTTTTGCCTGTGTATTGACTTGCAACATAGTGGCAAGAGCCGTGCCGTTAATAGGTAAATTGGCAATTTGTTGTAAATCAGCACTTATCATCTGCCCAATAAAAGAGGTGTGAAATAACACTGCTGAACAATGAATATAAGCACTGTTTTCTGGTATTTCTTTAGTTAATGAAGGCAACGAGCTTAGTGAATGTTCAGTTGTGGTTAATAACGACGAAAGTGTGCTCATCATTTCACTGACACTCAAGCCCGTTTGTGACATTAAGCTATCGAGTACTTTTTGCCATTCATTAACCGCAGGAATACCGACAAAATTCGCCAGAGCAGGATTTAAACGCACTGAGGCACGCTCTGTATCAAATCCAATTTGCACAGCACCTTGAGTGCCACCCAAAATATTCATTGAAACAGGCCACAAGAAAAGCGGTGCAATACGCGGTTTTATTTTATTAGGTTGCGTATTTAGTACTAAAAAAGGAAAGCCTAAATACATGCCGTTAATACCCGTATCTCGTTGGTAAGACTGAGTATTCTGTTGCAAGAGCCACAAGCGATTATTTAATTTTTCACGTTGACGTAATACTTCACCCTCTAATGAAAACAGCCTTTTCTTGCGGTTAATTAAATGCTCAAGTAAGTTTGTCGCTTTTTCATTATCAGAACAGCATTCAGTTAAATCAACACGCCCCGCATTTGGCGTTAAACGCATTCTGACTAAATTACCGCGTTGACTTGTGGAAACTAATTTCTTAGCAAAAAAATGCAATACTTCTAAAATATATTTTTGTGATTCAGGTACTTGCCATTGTTCAACGGGAATACAGAGCATCACAATAATATGCTCAAGAGGCAATCTACGAGTTAAAAGAAAATCATCAGCCCATCTATCAATAATATCGATATTAACACGCTTAAAATCCCCTATTCTTTCACTAAGCTGTTCAATAAGTTGATATCGAGGGGTGGCTAATAATGTTTTTGCTTGCTGTTTATCAAACGTTTTAATTGCAAGATTTCTGGCTAATTTAGCCGCATTATTCACCAACGAATCTATCGTGATATATTGCCCAATCTCTGCACTTAATAACAAAATATAGTCATTTTCATGCATGTTTTTACGATCAATTAATGCCCGTAGATTTTCATTATAGGCATCAGGAAATTCGGCACGAAGGATCTCCCAACGAGCCACTAATTGACTTAAAGAGGTGATTAACAAATAAAGCTGTAAGCTTTCTTCATTTAATGGAATACGTTGTTGCTGAGCCCTCTCACGAACAGCGCATTGACGATAATAGAGCTGAACAAGCCAATGTGTCTCATCAATAGATTGCAGTTCCGTGGCAATAGGCTGACAAATTAATTGATAACCTAATAAGGGATGCTCTAAAAGCCATGAAGGTGTAATGATCTCGCCACGGTGAATCAATGGCATATTCGGATTTAAAATTCGTAACGCGAGAGTAAAACGTAAACTTGGCTCAATATCTTGTTTTTCAACTAATGACTGCAATTGGGTAACTTGCTTTCCACTATTATCAAATTGGCTTAACCAAGTCGTGATTTCACCATGAAGAAGTAATTGCGTGGCTTGATCCCAATATTGTGCTTGTGCCGCCACCATCGCAAACGCATCAGGTTGATTGAATTGATGATCTGCAAATTGAAATTGATAATATTGCTGATTTCCATTGTTGTGATTAATATCTGGCGCTTGTACCGCTAAACCTTGTAACCACGCATTAACTTCATTCCATTGCCAGCGTTGAAAGCGATCACGGCAGAGCAAGCCGCGTAAAAGTAATTGAATGTTGGGTTCTAAATTATCCGGTAATTCAACACCATTAGTCATTACTTGAATTAAAAACGCATTATCATGGATATGTTTAAAACAGTCTCCTTGCGTTAATTGCTCAAGTAAAATGATCCCCAAACTCCACCAGTCTGATGCTGCCGAACCCCCCCCCGCTAATATTTCTGGCGCACTATAACGTGAAATTTCAAGCGGAGAGACAATATCGAGATCGAACTCAGATAAACATGCCGAGCCATATTCAATCACCACAATATCAAGAGGATCACGAGCACGGATCATCAAGTTTGAGGGTTTTAAATCACGATGGCGCACACCATGTTCAGTTAATGCTGCAATCGCCGTACCTAATTCGGAGACTAATACATTAATTTCATCCGGTTGCCAAAAGTCACCGCGTTCAATAAATTGGCTTAGTGAACCACCGTTTAATCGCTCAGTAACGTGCCAAGCGCGATCCTCCCATCGACCCGTTTCGTAAAATACAGGAATATGGTCAATAGAGATCAGATTTAAGACTTGATAAATAGCAGGATCAGGCTCTTCACCTTTAAGATAGAGTGTTAATACACCTTCTTGATCTGTTTTGATATTGCTTACGTTATAGCGTTCTCTTTCACTATTAATAGAATTGATACGTTGTTCAAGACGCCAATCACCAATCAATCTAAACGTTTCATTATCGCTAGCGTCGTTATTTTCAATCTCATCAGCCGGATCAGCACCACATTCAAAACAGATAAAATCATCTTCTCCCATCAAGTGTCCGTTAATACACTTTCTAGGCTGATCGTGATTAAGATCGGGAATTATCGCAGGTGTATCAATGGAAGAAGATATTGGAGGAGATGGACGCCACCCTGACTCATGAATAGGTTCAATCGTTAGATCCCATCCACAAAGCTTATCATTCACTTGTCCTGCACAGAAAATTTCGGTTAACTGACGCTCAGTTTGGCAGTGAGGACAAAAACGTATCATGGTCATCCTTTATTCCATCTCTCTTATCTTTTTATCTGTTTTAACTGAATATCTTGTTGTGCTAATACTTCACGCAAACGAGCCATATCGCCCTTTTGAGGAATACCTGTAAGGTAAATACGTCCTTGGCTATCCATTGAGAGATCAAGCACTTTATCTTCTTCGGTCACGCTTCTATCAAAGGCACTAAAACGCGCACACCCCATCGCTGTTAAGCAATGAAGTTGCTGATTATCACTGCCTCGTAACATCAAACTTTGCGTGGTTTCCACTTGATATCGACCACTCATCAACGCATCAATTAAGCCTGACATTTTAGTGACTTGAGGTTCTATCTCATCCCAGTGATAACCACTGTAAATAAAAATATCCCCTGTGAATTGCTGACGTAGCGCGATTAATAACGCATAAAGCGCCTCTGGCTGTTCAAAAGGTTCACCACCCGAAATCGTAATACCATCAGCAAATGCAAACCAAGGTTGAATTTGTTGAATAAGTGCATCAACTGAGGAGCTTTCGGCTTTGCTTTCCCATGTATCTGGTGATAAACAGCCTTTACAGCGTAAAGAGCATCCTTGAAACCAGATACCAATTCGTTTTCCTGGCCCTAATGTTGTCACTGGAAAGTGAATTCGAGATAAACTGATCTGCATTAATTTGCCTGTGGCACCAAAATAATATTGGTCATTTCACCTATTTGAATATCCGCAATTTGATAGGCTTTTCCTACTGCTAAATCACTGTCAAAAATAGCCCTTGAGAGCGGGTTAATTAAATAAACCTCTAATTGGTTACGAATACCACGGCCACCATTTGATAAATCAGATAAACAGTAGGATTTTAACGTTGATTTAGCCGCCTCTGATATCGACAATGTAAGCGATTGTTTATCAAGGCTAGATAAGATATTTGCGACCATTTGTTCAAATATCTGCTCTGCGACATCTTCTCGAATAAAATCAAAAACGATAATGTTTTCACCTATACGGTTTAATAATTCTGGTCGATTTAAAACTAATTTAAAATGACGCTCTATTTCACTTTTTACTTTACGGCTGACATTTTCAAACGGTTCATGAGGTAGAACATTCGCCACTCTTTCGCCATTATTATCAACGCGATAAATTCCAAGGTTTGAGGTGAATATAATTAAAGCTTCAGAAAAATAGACGCGATCACCACGCCCAGAGGTTAATACCCCATCATCAATAATTTGTAGGAATTTATCCATTAAATGAGGATGTGCTTTTTCTATTTCATCAAATAACACAACACTAAAAGGCTTTTCACGAATAGCATTGGTTAATTCACCACCAGAGTCATAACCGACATAACCTGGAGGCGCACCAATTAAACGTTGATCTGCATGTTCGGCACTAAATTCAGACATATCAAAACGAATATAAGCACTTTCATCACCAAACAGCAGTTGTGTCACCGTTTTCGCTAACTCAGTTTTACCCACCCCCGTTGGTCCTGCTAAAAATAGCACGCCCCGAGGTCTTCCGCCTTTATTGCTACCGACACCCGTCATTGCACGCTTAATAATATCTAATAAATGCGTGACAGCATGTTGTTGCCCTTTAACACGACGTTGTATAACTTGTGGTGCGTTACGAATTTTTTGTTTATCGATTTTTTGCCAAGGATCTTCCGTAATACCGACTTTGTAACGTCTTACCGCATCACTAATTCGCGTTATTTCCACTTCTTCGATACGCGCTAATTGCACTATCGCGACTAAATCCAGCAGTAATAGCCCTTCTGTTTCATCAATAAAATCATTAAGAAGTGACTCTTTTTCACTCTCAATAAGCGATGAAAATCCTGCCAATGACACCAATAAATTAGGTGCTAGCGCTCTGCGGATCTGGCTATCGGGTTTTGCAACAGGAATGGCGCGAATTCGAGGATTATTAACGGTAAACCAATCCGGTAAATCAGTCTCTTTTTCCACTACCCAAAAAACGCTATTAAAGAAAGGTTGATTATGTTCGCCGGCGGGTCTTGCTTTAGCTTGATGAGAAGTCACTAATGCTCGTGTAAATAAGCTATGTTCGGCAGGCGTAAGATTATCACGATGAGAAAGCAAGCAAGAGGCGAAATCGATACATAACGCAATCGGCTGACCTGTTATCGTTTGCCATTTTTCTAATACGCTATTTAAGCTGTCGATATTACCTGATGCGCGATCGCCCGTAACTGTTAATCCTAATTGTTGCATTAATATTGCGCCATCTTGTAAAGACTGCGTAGGATTAGCAACCCATTGAAACCCAGCTAACGGCGTGTAAGTGATGATATGAACGTAGCCCACTTCATACAAACTGTTATAAAGTGACTGGTTAAAAGGCAGTGGTGTTATTATATTGGGTGCAACTTCACTGGCTTGTAAGTCGCGCACATTACCAAATAACACAAACTGGCTTTTCAATGGAATAAAGCGAAGTAAATCACGTAACCAGCGTGGTTTTTGAAAAGCAGTATTCATATCATCCCTTATTGAAAATAAAATATATCTTACCTTAGTTCCTCAATATACAGGCTGTTTATATTGAGGACAGTGTTAATTATCTAGAGAGTTTGATCATAAAATGAAAATAGAGCCATAAAGACTCTATTTAAAATAAGTGTTGTTGTAAGCCACATTACCACCAGCGATGAAAATGATGTACAGGGCCGAAGCCTTGCCCAACTTCTAAACTATCGGCATGTTCTAGCGCTTGTTGTAAATAGGCTTTTGCTTGTTCAACACAAGTTTGCCAATCAGAAACTTGAGGACGAATAGCCGCTAAAGCGGCTGAAAGAGTACATCCTGTACCGTGGGTATTTTTTGTATTAACGCGTTTTGAAGTAAATCGCCACTCGCCATCTTGAGTAAATAACCAATCAGGGCTTTCATTTTCAGCTAAATGCCCCCCCTTCATCAACACCGCTTTGCATCCTTGTTTTAGTAATGCATAACCTTGTTGTCTCATCGTTATTTCATCTTTAGCGACCTCACAACCTAGCAGTGCTGCCGCTTCAGGTAAATTAGGTGTGATCAAATCAACCAAAGGCAAAAGCTGATTAACCATTTTATTAACGGCATCAGGCTGTAATAGCGGATCACCACTTTTTGCAATCATTACGGTATCAAGTACAACAAAAGGAATGGCATATTGCTGAAGTTTGTCGCAAACCACATCAATAATCGCGGCATTAGAGAGCATACCAATTTTGGCACTATCAATGCGAACATCAGACAAAACAGCATCTAATTGAGCGGCAACAAAATCGGGGGATAAATCATAAACACGACGGACACCACAGGTATTTTGAGCAACAAGTGCTGTCATTACTGTCGTGCCATAGACACCCAGTGCGGAAAATGTTTTCAGATCAGCCTGAATACCCGCACCACCACTAGGATCGGTGCCTGCGATAGACAATGCATTGAATCTCACTGATTAACTCCTCCTTTCACCAGTTACAGAAAAGTCGGGCTCTGTTAATCAGCAGAGTTACCTTGACTTCCCTACGCTGGCATTATCCAGATCAGGTTATACGGGTTCATCTCAGCCATAAGGCGCCCCGAGCCAAAGCCTGTAAATTCAGGCGATAAGGAGTATCGCATGCTCAAGATAAAGATGCTAGTAACCAGCGAGGATCGCTTTGTATATTTTTATCCGTTTTAACGATAATCGATATATTAATTGTCAGAAGAAGTGAATATGATAAATCATCAAATAAAATAACAGAATAAAATCAATGAATTATAAAGAACACGATATAAATCTTGATAAATTATTAAGAATAAATAGCGCCAATGTTGAAAATACAATTCACTTTTTAAATGAAGGAGTTAACGATATTTCAATAAATTATTTTGAAATTCCAATCGGATACCGTTTAGTTAAATCATTACGTAAAGATCAATACAGACTTATCACCGCAGATAAAGAAAGTGAAACAGCCTACCTTGTTGAACTTAGACTTCGGCAAGATATTGTTTATGGAAAAACAACGTGTACTCAAATAAAAGTTTGGCGTTCCCGTATACCTAAACATCGTGATGCAAATAATGATTTTCCACGATCTATAGTCCATCACATCCTAAATGATTATCACATTATGATCACTTTAGAAGACCAACTAGGGATAAATAAACGATTTTGGGACATAATGATTTCATGGGCTTTTAGCAAAAAATACTTTATATCTCTTTCAAATAGAACAAAAGGTATTCATTCACTAACTACGATAAACTGTTTAGATGAACTTTATGAAAAATGGGAAAATTGTTACTGGAGTAAAGATCACGATACCCATCGGCTACTTATCATTAGCCAAGAAAAATTATCTCAATAATAAACAATATATTTCCTGAAAATATGTGAATAAACATTATTCGCACGTTTTTGCTTTAGGACAATCTGCACAAAAAACCGACACCTTACTAAATAAAACGCTCACCACTTAAACGATTTATAAACCAACACAGAATTTTTCTTTTTTTTATTTAACTCTTCTTATTCATTACTCTATTATCCTGCTGGAAATTAATCTCTTTTGATAAGTTGATGTTATTGATATTAAATTTATCTCAAGTTGATATCAATATTTCAATTAAGTCATAAAAATAGATATTTTGTGGATTTTTTCTGTTGAAGATGACTAAGCCTAAATTATATCTTACAGGCCTTATTTATCAGTTATTTATTTAAAATCTAATAAAAACTTAATTTTTTATTAAAAACAATACATTATCATAAAGAATAACAGCATTTAATATCAGACAAAATTACGTTCATAAGTACAATAAATCTATTTGTTTTCTTCTTAACCGATTCTAATCCCTTAAGATTTTATTTAAGAAGTAAAGTTTCAGATACCTCTTATCTTAAATACTTGTCGATTAAATAACACTATTAGTAATGTTTATTTGTCATCACCAGAATCACTGTTTATGCCGTACTCGGAGTTATATTATGTCATCATCCTATTTTCACTCTAGCGTATTAGCAACCACGTTGTTTTCGCTTGCGTTAACAACAACTGCTTTCGCTTCTGAAAATAATACAAATACCCATCAGATTATTACGACAGAAAACCAACAAGTCACCAGTAATGCGTCTCAATCTAATAATGAAGAGAGCTACTGGGGAAAATTTAAGCGTAATGTCAATCAAACTTGGGATAACGACCAATATAATTACTATTTACCAGTATGGACTTGGCATAACCGTTTTACTTACGATAGAGAAAAAACTAATCGCTATAACGAAACACCTTGGGGTTTTGGTATGGGTAAATATCGTTATGACAATGACGGTGATTGGCACTCTCTTTATGCGATGGCATTTATGGACTCAAATAACCGAGTACAACCTATTATGGGCTATGGTTTTGAGAAAATGTGGTATCCCGGCGATCAAGACGGGTTCCGTATGGGGGCAGGATTTACACTAAGCATTACAGCGCGCCATGAATACAACTATATTCCTATGCCACTTCCTTTACCGTTAGTTTCTGTCGGCTACGGGCATCTTTCACTACAAGCAACCTATGTACCAGGAACTTATAACAACGGTAACGTGTTATTTGCTTGGTTACGTTGGCAGTAGTTTCCTTATTTTTGTCTATCAGAATAAGTGTAAGCAATAAAAATAGAACATAAAAAAACGCATCATTTAGATGCGTTTTTCTTATTCAGCAAAATGACTCAATCAATCTGTAATAACTTAAATATCTTGGCTTGCTTGAGTACTATTAGGTGCTTTCTTCATACGGGAAATCTTAAATCCAACCCATAAGAATGCAATCCAGAATGGCATTAAAATCACCGAAATATTCACTTGTGGCATAAATAAAATAATCACTAAAATCATGCATAAGAAAGCAAGGCAGATATAGTTACCATATGGATACCAAAGTGCTTTAAAGAAAGGCTCTACACCCTCTTTGTTTTTTGCGGCTCTGAATTTTAAATTCGCCAAACAGATCATAATCCAGTTAAGCACTAACGTGGTTACAACCAATGCCATTAATAACTCTAATGCCTGATCAGGTAATAAGTAGTTAACTAAAATACCCAATGAAGTCGCAATTGCAGATAACAGTAACGACACGACTGGCACACCACGTTTATTAATACGAGAGAGTGCATGCGGTGCATTACCCTGTTTAGCCAAACCATAAAGCATGCGACTATTAGAATAAACACCACTGTTATAAACAGACAGTGCCGCTGTTAATACCACCGCATTTAAAATATTCGCGATTAGGAAATTATCCAAGTTATGGAAAATCAGAACGAATGGGCTTTCACCTTTAACAACTTGAGTCCAAGGATAAAGTGAAAGTAACACTAATAGCGAACCGATATAGAAAATTAAAATACGATAAACAACTTGGTTAGTCGCCTTCGGGATACTGACTTTTGGATTTTCAGCTTCAGCAGCGGTGATCCCCACCAGCTCAAGTCCACCAAAAGAGAACATTACAATGGCTAATGCAGACATAAAGCCCGTAAAACCATGAGGGAAAAAGCCTAACTCCCATAAATTACTGACAGAAGCTTGAGGGCCACCATTACCACTCGCCAGTAAGTAGCTTCCAAACAAAATCATCCCGACAATCGCCAATACTTTAATAATGGCAAACCAGAACTCTGTTTCACCATACATTTTCACGTTAATCAGATTAATTAAGTTGATTGCCACAAAGAAGATAGCAACAGAAACCCAAACAGGAATATCGGGTAACCAATAGTTAATATATTTACCTGCTGCGGTTAATTCTGCCATGCCGACAAGAATAAACATCACCCAGTAGTTCCAGCCAGATAAGAAGCCTGCAAATGGGCTCCAATATTTATTAGCAAAGTGACTAAACGAACCCGCAACTGGCTCTTCGGCAACCATTTCGCCTAATTGGCGCATGATCATAAACGCAATAAAACCACCAATAGCATATCCTAAGATAACTGATGGACCTGTCATATTAATTGTTTGCGCTATACCAAGAAACAGACCAGCGCCGACAGCACCACCCAGCGCAATTAGCTGGATATGTCGATTTTTCAGACCGCGCTTAAGTTCTGTCTGTTGCGACTCTCTCGCCATACATCCTCTTCTCTTTATTATTTTATCAACTTAACGTGTAAACTAATATTTACGATTTTGTTTATTTCAAGCCACCATTAAAACACTATTCTGACTTGAATAACAAATACATTTTATGCTAGGCGAAAAATAATAAGAAAAGCTATCTTTTAGTGATGTTTAGAGGGGAATAATGTGGTAAAGCGACAAAGACCTTGTTGGAAATCCTCTCCACGATCGCAAAAATTATCTAAAGCCACAAGATAGAGGCCAAAGGTAATGGCTAATGCAATAATTAAGCTAATAATTATTTTCTTTGCGTTCAATTTAAAATCCTTTAAATACATTTTGTTAGTATGACTTATCACATTATAAGCATTCGCTTAAATACGATAACAAGACAGGGAGTTGTTGTTATAAAATCCGCAATCAATTATCTCTATGAGTAAATTTAGCATAACTTTCATTATGAAAGGTAAACGCTTCCTCGACAGACTTCAGATAATTTGCATTATTTCGCTCTAAACTGTATGTAAAATGACCTTATATTATTTAATTACACATTTTGCCAACGATTTAGAGATAGCTATCCATTAATATGGATTTCTCTGTCTGCCATTTTTTGTATAAGATTAGGGAGTTAATTTTGATTTTTACCTTAACTTCATTGATAGAATGGAACTGTAATGCCACAAGATAATCATCTCGCATTGGTTTGCGCGCTAAGTAAATGGATTGAGGAGCATTTAGGCCGTGTTATCCATCTTGAAGAGTTGGCGGCTTATTCTGGGTATTCTCTTTGGCACATGCAGAAAATCTTTAAAGAAGTCACAGGCACCTCTTTAGGAAAGTATATCCGTCAGCGTAGATTAGCTGGCGCTATTCATTTATTACGTACCAGTGAGCGCTCTATCTTCGATATCGCCCTTGATTTCGGCTTTGGTTCACAATCTCACTTTACTTATATGTTCCGTAAAGAGTATGGCATCACGCCTTTCGATTTTCGGCAAAATCAAGAGATCGTTTTAGAAACCAAACAGCCTTTACATTTACAATCACCTTGTTGTGATTAACCCTTCCATTTATGTGGCATTATGCAGATAGCCTTTAATGTCACATAAATAATACTCAAGCTATGTGATGATAGACCGCTTCGCCCTTCCTTTATCATGATTGCTTTTATTTAATATGGGGATGCTAATGAGTATTAAGCTTATCGCTATTGATTTAGATGGAACCTTGCTCAACAAACAACACGAAATTACGCCTGAAGTAAAACAAGCAGTTCAGCGAGCAAAAGAGGCGGGAGTTAAGATTGTATTAGCTTCAGGACGCTCCTTTAATGGCATCTCTCCTTATTTAAAAACACTTGGTCTTGATACCTCTGATTGTTACTGTATCAGCAATAATGGTAGCCAAATCCATCAAGCAGATAACGGTGAGGTTATTATTCAAGATCTGCTCAATTTCGAGGATTACCTCTATTTTGAAAGCCTTGCTCGTGAAATAGGCGTCCATTTTCACGTTATTAGTGACAATAAGATTTATACCACCAATAGTCATATTAGCCATTTCACCTGCCAAGAAGCCTTTTTATCTTGGACACCGCTTTATTATCGTCCACTGAATGAAATGCAAACGGATATGTATTTTAGTAAGTTTATGATTGTTGATGCACCTGCTGTTTTAGATAATGCCATTCAATATCTTCCTACTAATATTTATGAGCAATATAGCATATTACGTAGTGCCCCTTATTTTATTGAAGTGTTGAACACCAATGTTAATAAAGGGAGTGCGGTTCAAAAAGTGGCTGAATATTTAAAAATTACACCAGAAAAAATCATGTGTATTGGTGATCAAGGTAATGATTTAGCAATGCTAAAATATGCTGGTTTAGGTGTTGCGATGGGAAATGCCCCTGAAGAAGTGAAGAAAGTCGCCAAATTCGTCACACTTTCTAATGAAGAGCACGGTGTTGCAGCCGCTATCAATAAATTTATTTAAACACGATCTTTTTTGTGTTTTATCGTGAATGTCTACAAAATTATATAGCAATTGTGATCCTTAGCAGAGGATCACACTGCTTTTCGACCAAAAACACAGCCTTTTATTATTCTATAATTGCTGTTAAATGAGCGTTAAATCTGCCTTTCTTCTTACATATCCTTCAGAATTTGTTACTATCAATTCACTTTTCGTTATTCAAACTGCATTTTCACAACATATTAAGCTGTTAATTAAGCTAGATGTAGAATAACAAATATAAATCATTTATATATTTTCTTCACAGACAGGTAGTTTAAGTTATGCTTTCTACAAAAGATATGCTCGTTCTTGGAATGATGGTTTTTGCACTATTCCTTGGCGCTGGCAATATTATTTTCCCCCCTATGGCGGGTTTTCAATCAGGAAACCTCTGGTTTAGTACATCTTTAGGTTTCCTTGTTACTGGTGTCTTACTCCCTTTCCTAACCTTAGTTATTGTTGCAATTCGCGGGCGTGGTGAGCGTCTTTCTGTTGATTTGCCTTCATGGGTTGCCGTTATTTTCTGGGTAGCACTGTATCTTATCGTAGGCTCTACTTTTGCAATGCCTCGTGTCACCAATACCGCTTATGAAATGGGTTTCTTACCTTTAGGGCTTATTGAGAAAAATACGGTAACACACCTTACTTTTGCACTTATTTTCAATATCACTAGTATGTTCTTCATGCTAAAACAAGGCACCATGATCAGCGCCATTGGTAAGTTTATGACTCCGGCACTGTTAGTCCTGCTGGTGGTTGTAGGTATTGCTGTTGTGGCTAAACCGATTTCCCCAATTGGTGAGCCAACAGGTCTTTATGCTGTTAATGGTTTCTTCTCTGGCTTTATTGATGGCTACCAAACCATGGATGTCCTTTCTGCTATGGCGTTTGGTGGTATCGTGGCTCGTGCTTTATATACCAAAGGTATTACTGAACCGCGCCAGATCGGTTTTATTACCGTAAAAGCCGGCATGATTTCAGTTTTACTGTTAGCCGCGCTTTATCTGTGCCTTTTCTACTTAGGTGCGACAAGCCACTCTGTTTCTGTCTTTGCTGATCCTGCTCTTAATGCCACTAACGGTGGTCAAATTTTCTCACGTTATGTTGATGCATTATTTGGCTCTGTGGGTACTTGGCTGATGGGTGGTATTGTTTTATTAGCCAGTATGACAACACTTGTGGGTGTAACAAGTGCCGCTGCAGACTACTTTGCGACATTCCATCATCGCTTAGGTTATCGTTTCTGGGTTGTGGTATTTACATTAATGACCACAGTCGTATCAACTTTTGGTCTTGATACATTATTACGAGTGACTATTCCTGCATTATTAATGATTTATCCAACATCAGTCACATTAGTATTACTACAATTTATTCGTAATAAATTAAAAGCACCCCGCTTTACCTATCGCTTTACCATTGCAATCATTGTCTTAATGAGTCTTTTCGATACATTGAAACAATTGAAATGGTTAAATGCTGATTTACTACAATTATTTAGCTATATCCCGCTTTCTGATTATGGTTTAGGTTGGGTATTACCAGGTGTGATTGCATTCGTAATTTCGCTGGTTGTTAGCTTAAACCTTAAAGAAGAAAACCTTCCAGTAGGAAATACAGCAAAATAATCAGCATATAACACCTAATTTGTAATACTGATTGTAAGTTGATAAAAAAAGCGTCTGCCAAATTTTATATTGGAGACGCTTTTTTATTGTCTACTTATCACAGGATATTTTAATTAAGTTCGGTATTTCTCAATCAATGCCCTTAAAATCGCTTCTGATTGAGCATCAGGGATGCCATTGGCTTTCGTTGATCTAAAATGCATTTGGAAAGCTTTTACCACTTTTAGTGCTTTATTATCTAACACACCATTTGTTGGTGTTTGATAACCATATTGCTGTAATAACTTTTGGAAATTTGCCACATCAACCGGCTCTGAAGGATCTCTACCCGCTAAATAAGTTTGCACTAATTCCTTATCAGCCCAAGCACCTATTCCTTGATTTGCTAATCTTTCCCAAGGGAATAAAGGTCCCGGATCAACTTTTCTTTGAGGTGCGATATCGCTGTGACCTAAAACGTTTTGAGGTTCGATATCATAACGTTCAATAATATCTTTCATCACGACTGACATAGTCACGATTTGATCTGCGGTATAAGAATACCAATACCTAAACTTACCATTATCACGGTAACCCAGATTGACTATCTCAATGCCAATAGAGCAATTATTTAGGCTAGTTGCATCTCCCCACTGACTAATGCCTGCATGCCATGCGATTTGTCTTTCATCCACTAATGAAGTGATCACTGGTTTTCCGTCAATAGATGAAGGATGTGTGGGGATCAAATAATGGCTGCTAACTCGTCCCCCAGTAAGAACCTTAAGTGAGCGTTCATCATCTAGCGCGGTATAGTGCATCACTAAATATTTTACACAGTCATTAGCTTCCTGCTTATTAGGAATAACTTTAACTATATATTCACCTCTATCAATAAATTCTGGTTGCTTGGCACAACTGGTTAAGAGGCTTATTGCAATAAGTAATCCTATGTAATACCGACTAGATCTCATTTCTGATCCTTGATTTAATATTCCCAAAGCTAAATTGTAATAAAAAAACCCATATTAAAGAATATGGGTTTTGTGTTTTGACGCTTTTTTATTATTGCTTTAGTTATTGCCCACTTTTTCACATCGAACTAAAGGCTCATCAGGAATAATATTCTCATCCCAAATTCCTTCTTCAATATCATCTTGCAACTCTGGATATTGGCGAATATCAAATGTAGGCAGTAAACCGGCTTGTCGTTGCTGGTTATAATCTTTAACTAATTTTAAGGCGACACCAGAAAGCAAGATGATTGCGATTAAATTAGTCATTGCCATTAATCCCATTGAGAGATCGGCCATTTTCCAAACAAGAGGCATATCCGCTAAAGCGCCAAACATCACCATTGCTAAAGCCGCTGAACGTAAAAGAAACAGCCCTGTTGTGTGATTGCGCCCAAGGAAAATCATATTACTTTCAGCATAAGCATAATTAGCAATAATAGAGGTAAAAGCGAAGAAGAAAATGGCAATCGCAATAAAGGTACTTCCCCAACCTCCTACACTCGATGACAATGCCAATTGTGTTAATTGAATCCCGTTAATGCCTTCAGGATAACTATCGAGTACGCCTGATGATAAAATGATCACCGCAGTAGCACTACAAATAACTAAGGTATCCATAAAAACACCTAGCATTTGAATATAGCCTTGAGATGCTGGATGTGGTGGATAAGGTGTAGCTGATGCCGCAGCATTAGGTGCCGATCCCATACCTGCTTCATTAGAAAATAGACCGCGCTGAATACCTTGTGTCATCGCTTGGCTAATACCGTAAGCAATTGCACCTGCGGCAGCTTCTTGTAATCCAAAAGCACTTTTAAAAATTAAAATGAAAACTTCAGGTAAGCGCTCAATATGATCTGCAACAACCCAAAATGCTAATAATAAATAAGCCGTTGCCATAATAGGAACAACTAACTCAGCAACTCGTGCAATCCAACGCAAGCCACCAAAGATAATAAATCCGCTGGTTAGTACTAAAAAGAACCCCACATAGAGTGGATCAAAATTAAAGGCAGAAGCTGTGGCTTGAGCAATAGAATTTGCTTGAACAGCATTAAAAACTAAACCGAAGGCGATAATCAAGAAAATGGCGAAGAGAACACCCATCCAGCGCATTTTCAGTCCTTTAGTCATATAATAAGCAGGACCACCACGGTAATTGCCATCATCATCTTTTGTTTTATAAAGTTGCGCGAGCGTACTTTCTATTAATGATGTCGCCATACCTATTAAAGCAACGACCCACATCCAAAAAATAGCGCCAGGGCCACCCGCTGTTAAAGCAATCGCGACTCCCGTCAAGTTTCCAGTACCTACGCGCGCAGCTAAACTGGTGCATAATGCCTGAAAGGAAGAGATCCCTGATTTATCTGACTTGTGGCTATTTTTTAAAATAGAGAACATATGACTAAAATGTCGGATTTGTATAAATCCAGTACGGATAGTAAAGTAAATACCTACTCCAAGAAGTAAGTAGATAAGAACATATCCCCATAAAATGTTATTCGCAAAGTTTATTAGCCCTGTCAAATTAATCCCCTTATATAATAACGTATATAACCTATCCTTACATCGCTATTGAAATAAAAAAGTAAGCAGATATCGTGTAATTGAGTCAATTACTGAATCGAATCCGTCTTAAAGTAATATCAAAGATTACTGTGTGAAAAGCGAACTAAATGTAACACAACATTGTGTGATATGTATATTTTTTGTTTATTTTTTTACATGTTATTATTTTATTTTAATTATCTCGTTAACTAAAACAAACAATATTGCAAAATAAAAAAACCATACATATCATTAGGATAAATAATTATTTCTTTATTTTATTAACTCGAAAAAGTAAAGTAAATACTTTAGTCATTAAGTTAATCAGTCATTTTAGAAAAAAATAAACAGATTAAAAAAACATCAATTAATAACCTTTTCTATTTATCTAAAATAAGATTTAAATGAACTATTAAAGTGATTAATTAAAGTGTTTTTTTAATATCTAATTTAACATTTTGATATTTAACATTTAAGAAATAAAGATTTTTACAACAATTAACAATAAATATTTTATATTGCCGCATTAATAAAATGCTTTAATATTAATAAGATATTAAGGTAAGATAAAAAACAAACTTTGCATCCTTATTTTATCATGCTTCTCCAATGTATTAATTCTAACATGGTTTGTTATCTTACATTTTTAAGAATACTGTTGATTAGTTTCTCTTCTCTTTTTTATTCACTTGCTATTCATTAATAACTCTCTTCTTTTTTGAACATTAATTAAAGTTTAATAACGCTTTATTTCATATTAATAAAAAAATGCAGAATCACGTAAGTTTACCTATTAACCATTTGGTTAATTTTATTTATACTATGTTTTTCCCTGGTGTTGTATTAATTTTCGCCCTGTTTCCCCAACAGGGCATTTTTTTATCCTAATATTTCAGCACCTTACCATAACCCCTTGTCAAGTAATACAAAATGAAAACACATGAAATATTTAATTGATAAATTAACATTATTTACTTATTTTTAATGCAAAATCCTTCATTATTTTCTTTGATCTAAGTCAAATTAAACATTCATATTATTTACTCTTTTCGTAGGTAAACTGCTTTTTTCTCCATTTTAAAATCTATTTAATAAGGGTTAAAAATATTTTTTTTATCATTCGCCTTATTTCAATTACCCACAAAGTGGTATAACAATTAAAGAGGAATAAGATTTTATTGTTATATTAAATCACCTTGATTAAAAATCGACCCAAATAAAGTACATCATTTTTAATGCACATTAATGACTAATATCTTTATTTGCTTGCATTAATAAGCATGCTCTTTTACCTTACTTATATCGTTACAGAGGGATAAATAATGGGTTATAACCTTTCAGAATTGACACAAGAAGAAAAAGATAAGCTAAATATAAGTTTAGCTGCTTCAGGCGTCGCTTTTAAAGAGCGCTATAACATGCCCGTTGTAGCAGATGCTGTTTTAAGAGAACAACCTCAAGCTTTTCAAGCCTTCTTTCAAGAAAGGCTAGTATTTTATCGTGCAAGAAGCCAACACTATTCTCGTTTACCTTATGAACCTCCGGTAAAAAAATAGCAAACACTCAGCACGACTTTAATAATGATAAAAAAAGAGATAAACCAAGGTTTATCTCTTTTTCTTTCAATAGATTAACGACAACTCACTATCACCTATCAATTATCAATTATTTAGGAGAAACATAAGTAATCGTATTGTCATCACAATTGACTTGAACATTGTAACGAAGGTCTGTTCTTGCACCTCTTACATTCAATACCATCTGATAGTTATTATTCATCTTGATAACTTCATTCGCATTGATACTAGCAACAGGTTTTGACCCTAACGCATTCTTATCATCTTGCCAGCGAGGTAGACGATTCTGTAAATAATCATTCTTTACTCGTGTAACAAGTTGATTGTTATCTAAATTAACGCAACTCGCAAAGGGAGCGGAACGCACAATATCGTCATTAACCTTTTCGATACTTTCTGCAGATACTCCAAAAGAAACAGCAAGTAAAAGACCTGCTCCAAGTATCCCTGTTTGACCAACTAACTTGCTTAATTTCATATAACCTCCCGAAAATATCTTTTAAAACAGGATGTGTTTTCAATAAGCATAGCATATGGTTAATAACACAATTGTGACATTTATTAAAAAATTGTTTTATTCATTCTCATCATCAAATACGATGGATACAGATTCACGGGTTGTATGTTTCTCTCTTAATTCTTGAGCGACTAACTGAATTGCCTCTCCGCTACTCATTCCCTCAGCCATAAGAGATTGAATTTTTTCTACTGCTTTTTGTTGTTCTTCATGTGTTAATGTAGGCATTCCTAGAAACATAATGTTACTCTTATCTTTATTAACGTCTATTTTGTATTTACATGAATGTAATCTTTTTGATTACAATTTATTGTGCGAATAATACAACACACTTTGTTTATATGGTCATAAGATGGATATGCAATTACAACAACGTGAATTAACTTATACCCCTGATCTAGCACTTCGGGTATTCTCTCCTATTGCGTCATTGCCTTGGTCTAGTTTACTTCATTCTGGCTTTGCCGAACATCCTCATAACCGTTTTGATATTGTTGTCTCCGATCCGGCTATAACTTTGGAAACACGCAAACAAACAACAACCATCAAAGAAAAAAATGGTGCGGTGAAACGCTCTAAAAAAGATCCGTTCACACTTATTCAAACTGCGTTAGAACAATTCAATTTCCACCCAGAGCATAATGAGTCGTTGCCTTTCTTGGGAGGCGCTTTAGGTATTTGGAGTTATGACTTAGGCCGCCGTTTTGAAACTTTGCCTGAAATAGCGAAAAATGAACTTAATTTCGCCGATATGGCAATTGGTATTTATGATTGGGCACTTATTGTTGATCACCATTTAAAAAAAGCCACTTTAATTAGCTATCACAATATTGATGAGCGCTTACAGTGGTTAGAAAAACAAACATCCACATCTATTGATACCGCATTTACGTTAACAACTGATTGGCAATCAAACATTAGTAGTGATGAATATAACGAGAAAATTGCTAAAATACACCAATATTTACTTTCGGGTGACTGCTATCAAGTTAATTTAGCTCAACGTTTTTGTGCAAATTATACTGGTAGTGAATGGAATGCATTCTTGACACTGAATCAAGCAAATAAAGCACCATTCTCTTCTTTTATGTGTTTACCCAACAATTTTGTGATTAGTGTTTCACCTGAGCGCTTTATTCATTTAGCTGATAATAAAATAGAAACACGCCCAATAAAGGGAACTCTGCCTCGTAAAGCATTGCCAGAAGAAGATGATGAACAAGCACAGTTATTAGCAAACTCTCGTAAAGATCGCGCTGAAAACTTAATGATTGTTGATTTAATGCGTAATGATATTGGCAAAGTTGCAGTAACAGGCTCAGTAAAAGTACCTGAATTATTTGTTGTTGAGCGTTTCCCTGCGGTACATCATTTAGTCAGTACGATCACGGCGCAGTTACCTTCACATTTAACAGCGACTGATTTATTAAGGGCAGCATTCCCCGGTGGCTCTATTACGGGAGCGCCAAAAATCAGAGCAATGGAAATCATTGAAGAACTTGAACCTCATCGTCGTCATGGATACTGTGGTGCAATTGGTTATATCAGTTTTTGTGGCACAATGGACACCAATATCAGCATCCGCACTTTATTGACTGAAAAAAATAAAATTTACTGCTGGGCTGGTGGTGGTATTGTTGCTGATAGCGTTGCTGAAAAAGAGTACCAAGAAACATTCGATAAACTTGGGCAAATATTAACTGTTTTAAGTGAGTCTCCTGTCGATGACACCCATTGATACTTTTATCAATCGTTTTCAACTCACATTACCTGATGACAAGGTAAATCAGCCTCTTCATGCCCAAAAATCGGCGGCCGTCTTGCTGCCGATTATCAATAAACCTAACCCAACATTATTATTAACTGAGCGAGCATCAACGTTACGCTCTCATGCAGGACAAGTCGCTTTACCCGGCGGTAAACGTGATCCTGAAGATAGCAACCTTATTGCAACTGCACTAAGGGAAGCACATGAAGAAGTGGCTATTCCACCTAATGCCGTATCCGTTATTGGTCAGTTAGCCCCTTTACAAAGTTCTAGCGGATATTTAGTCACCCCGATTGTGGGCGTTATTCCTGCGGGCTTACCTTTGCGTCATAATCCTGCTGAAGTCGCCTCTATCTTTGAAATGCCATTAAGCCATGTACTTAATGCCCAACATTATCAACCATTAGATTTTCATCGTGCTGGTGAAAATCATCGTATCTACTTTTATCCCTATAATGGACATCTTGTCTGGGGATTAACCGCCGCTATTTTACATAGACTCGCTTTGCATATCACTTAATACGCTATTTTATATTCAGCCTGTGCTTTTTATCACCGCCTTCACAACTCTACTTAGCTATTTTAAAAAAATGTTGTAAACTACATCATTAACGGGACGATATAATCGTAAAAACGATCCCTTTACTATAAATAACTATATTTTATTCTTTTTAACCCTCTCTCTTATTATTAAGGAGTCTGACGTGATTAGCGTTTTCGACATGTTTAAAGTGGGCATCGGACCATCTAGCTCTCACACCGTAGGGCCAATGAAAGCGGGTAAAGAATTTGTCGATGATTTAGTCAGCCAGGAACTGATTGCGTCTGTCACTCGCGTAGCTGTTGATGTTTACGGCTCCTTGTCTTTGACAGGCAAAGGTCACCATACTGATATCGCAATTATTATGGGGTTAGCAGGTAACGCACCAGCTACTGTCGATATTGACAGCATTCCCGGTTTTATTCGTGAAGTTGAAGAAACTGGCAAGCTATCATTAGCAAACGGCCTAAAAGTGGTCGATTTCCCAGCAGAAAGTATGCATTTCAGCAATGACAACCTGTCATTACATGAAAACGGTATGACAATCCATGCTTTTGCAGGCGACAAAGAAGTCTATAGAAAAACCTACTACTCTATTGGTGGTGGTTTTATCGTTGATGAAGAAAATTTCGGTAAATCAACATTAAATAGCAAGCCAGTTTCATACCCTTATGCAAGTGCAGAAGAGTTATTAAAGCACTGTAAAGAAACGGGTTTATCCATTTCTAGTTTAATGATGAAAAATGAGCTAGATCTGCATACTCAAGCAGAAATTAATGCTTATTTCGCTGATGTTTATAAAACAATGCAAGAGTGTATTGAACACGGTTTAAATACAGAAGGCGTATTACCGGGACCATTGCGTGTACCTCGTCGTGCAGCTGCATTAAATCGCTTATTAACATCAAGCAACAGCCTGTCAAACGATCCAATGAAAGTTGTTGATCTGATCAATATGTTTGCACTGGCAGTTAATGAAGAAAACGCAGCAGGTGGACGCGTTGTCACAGCACCAACAAATGGTGCATGTGGTATCGTTCCTGCAGTATTGGCTTACTACGATCGTTGCATCGAACCCGTTACACCAGAAACCTACTTACGTTATTTCTTAGCATCTGGCGCAATTGGTATTCTTTACAAAATGAATGCTTCTATTTCAGGCGCTGAAGTAGGTTGCCAAGGCGAAGTAGGCGTAGCTTGTTCAATGGCGGCTGCAGGTCTTGCTGAATTATTAGGTGGAAGCCCTGAGCAAGTCTGTATTGCTGCTGAAATCGGTATGGAGCACAACCTTGGTTTAACTTGTGACCCAGTTGCAGGTCAAGTTCAAGTTCCTTGTATTGAACGTAATGCTATTGCTTCAGTTAAAGCTGTTAATGCCGCACGTATGGCAATCCGTCGTACCAGTGAACCTCGTGTTTCTCTCGATAAAGTCATTGAAACCATGTATGAAACAGGTAAAGACATGAATGCTAAATACCGTGAAACATCACGCGGTGGTCTTGCGATCAAAGTACAGTGTGACTAACTAGCACTATTTAGACGAAAAGCCATTCATCTTGAATGGCTTTTTTTATTTTGGCTACTTTATTTTTAATCATCACTTAACCCTTAGATAACTAAAGATAATAATCATAAAATACACATTTAAAATTAAGTAATATATCTTTCTATAATTTAAACCTTTCTTATTTTCCCATATTAAATATAAGCATTAAATATACGTATTAAATATAGGCTCATTGAATATTCATTTAATTTTGTAAGAAATAGAGCTTATAATTATCAGGTGTATTTATTTCTATAAAAATTTGACTTCTTATTATAAAAATAATTAAAACCCATTGTTTATTATATGGTTAATTATTCATCACATTGAAATTTATCATTTTTTTAACATTTTGTGATTATTAATAATATATTTAAAACCACTCGATTTAATAATGATAATTATTATCAATATCATCTTTGAAATATAATAAATAATATGTTGCCTTTCGAAAATAATATGTTATCTTCTGCACCAAGTCATTGGGGAGTAGCCTGTCTTAAAATAAAAAACATTATTTTAAGAAATCTGTATCAACATACTCGCTTATTTTCATCTAGCGTGGTGCAGATGCCGTAATACGGTTGGCAAGACCATAGACACATGATTGTACTTCTTTGGTTGGGGGTCAATTGTGTGTATATGGAAATACCCCAACCGAGGCTTTATTATGAGTTTCTACGCTACTATCATTCTCGCCCTTGCCCTTTCTATGGACGCATTTGCTGTCGCAGTCTGTAAAGGTGCCACATTACACAAACCTCGTTTTCGTGAAGCACTCCGCACTGGATTTATATTCGGTATTATTGAAGCCAGCACTCCTGTTATTGGTTGGGCACTAGGCTTATATACTAGCCAATATATTATTCAATGGGATCATTGGGTTGCTTTTGGATTATTGTTTGTTCTTGGTAGCCGAATGATTTACCAAAGCTTAAAACGTGGTGATGATTGCCCTTGTGAAGAAGATGCTCCACAACGCCACAGCTCACTGTCTTTAATTGCAACAGGTATTGCAACAAGCCTTGATGCAATGGCAATTGGTGTCGGTTTAGCGTTCCTTCAAGTCAATATTGTTCATACCGCGATGACAATTGGTATGATGACGATGATTATGGCAACTCTGGGTATGCTAATTGGTCGTTATATTGGTCCAGTACTTGGAAAAAAAGCGGAAATTATTGGCGGGATCGTATTAATTGCAATCGGCTTTAATATTGTCTTCGAACACCTAGAATTATTTATGTACGCCAAATAATCTCTAATAAAGTATATTAAAAAGCTTAGGTTTGAAATATTACGACCTAAGCTTTTTTATTAACTAAATAAACTATTTTTTATTTCATGTGATTAAGCATGACGTTGATAAACACGAATTAAAAAGTCGGTTTCACATTCAAAGTTTTTACTTTCTGCTAATGACTGTTTTACTTCTTCACTTGCACGCCATGCAAATGGTGTCATCTGTAATAAATCAAAAGCCTGCTTGCCATTTAAATTCATCATATAAGCAACTTGATGTTCAGATACTTTATTAAATCCATCAAAATATTCTTCTTTTAATGGATGAAGATGTATTTCTGAATAAATTAGTGCTTTTAACTGATAGAGATGGCGAGGTGCTGGCGTAACGGTAATAATATAACCATTGTGTGTAATAACTCTTGCTAATTCATCACTATTACAAGGAGCATAAATGCGCACAACTGCGTTTAAAGAGGCATCACAAAAAGGTAAGCGCTGACTTGAAGCTACGCAAAAATGAATTGATGAATAACGTTTAGCAGCATATTTAATCGCGACTTTAGAAACATCCAAACCATACACTTGCGGGTTACGTGATTTTAGATTTTGATAAAACTGGTTGGTGTAATAACCTTCACCACAACCAATATCCAATACAACTCTGTTATCTTCAGGCAATAATGTTTGTATTAACTCAGCCACTTTATCTCGCATTGGCTGATAAAACCCCGCATCTAAAAACTCACGGCGTGCGTTTATCATTTCAGCGCTATCACCAGGCTCTTTTGAGCGCTTAAATTGTACGGGTAACAGATTTACATACCCTTCTTTAGCGCAATCAAACTGATGATTATTGTCACAAACCCAACTGTGAGCGCGAAGAGAAAGTGCCTGATGACATAATGGACATTGATAGGACATAGTAATATTTTTTGCATAATCCAGAATAAAATTGGGAGAGATAATAACATACCTCTCCCAATCTTGCGGAAAACCTTGCTCTTTATTTTTAATCTTAAATCATGCTTTCTATGCTAAGTCGCTTAATAAGCACAACTTATAGGCAAATCAAGTTCGTTTTAATTTTTCAGTGTTAGCGATAAATAACGCAATAACTAACAGCAAGATTGCGCCTGACTGAATTAGCGTATCAACAGAGTCTTTATGCTCAACAATAATTAAACGTACGATTGCCGTTATTCCAATATAAATAAAATATCTAAGAGGGAAATGCCCGCCAGATAAAAAATACTTAACAATAAGCGCAATAAACTCAAAATAAAGAAAGTAGATCAAAATACCTTCTAACAATTGATAAGACGACTCTTCTGCACCTAAATTAAATAATAATGAAGCAATTACATATGTTTCTTTGATAAGAAAACTGACCAATACAATCGCTAAAATAAGTAATCCAATATTAAGCACCCACTGTAATATAGTGGCAATACATTTCAGTAAGTCTTCGCTTGATTTTCTCATATAAACTATAACCTAGTGAGATCATTCTATGATGTGTAAAAAATGATAAAAGGCCTATTAGGCAATTTGGCTAAATTTTAATAGATTTATGCATTCATCACACTATTTTTTATCTTTTAGAGCCAAAAAACCAAGAATAATGATGCAATAATCGCAATATTCACTTTTAAATTTCAACTTGTAAGCGGGTTTACTTATACTTAATTTAAGAGCTAATTTATTGAAAAGGCACACTATGGCTAACAAATACCTCGTTGCAATTGATTTATTAGAAGATAGCAGAATTCAGCGCATGATCGAAGATATTCGCTTCCTAGCTAGGAAACCAGAAAATTATTTCCATTTCATTACAGTTATGCCTAATTTACGCTCTTTAGAAGCTTATGGACTTAATTGTGATAGTCCGTCTGTCGTTGAGAAAAAGCAACAAGCTTTAGTTCTATTAACTGAAAAATTAGAGCAATGTGTAAAACAACAATTTAACTTACCCAAAGAACAATACCAATGTCATGCCGTTATTGGTACGCCTAATTACAATATTCTAGAGTTAGCAGAAAAAATTGATGCAGATACCATTATTATAGGTTCAAGCTCACGTAACCAACGCAATATATTGCTGGGTTCGACAGCGGATTATATTGTAAACAGTACGTCACGTTCGGTAATGGTCATTCGCAAATAAAATCACTAGCCCTCTTTTCTTTTGGCAATAATACTAGGTTATTTATTGCCAAAAGAACTCTGTGATCTCCTACGTTATAAATAGCACTAAATGCACCTTAATTTTTTTATTTCAAATAGTTAACTTGTTAGAATACAGACCAAAAAACTAAAATTTCAGGTCTTTTTAGATTCAATATTTACAATTAATCCTATTCAAAAGATAAAGACTGCCCTGCATTAAAATCTTTTGCATTAAGATATTTTCGTCCTAACACGCCCGTGCAATGACATCCATAGACATCAATGTTTGTATCTATGGCTTTTTTCGCGCGCTGCAATGCTGATGGTGTTGCACAACGTAAATGCAATCCTCCTACAATCGCTTGAATTTGGTTATTTCCTGTTATTTTTTTCGCATGTCCAATGATGGATTCGATACCCGAGTGACTACATCCAGTGATAATCACTAAGCCTTTTTTTCCTTGCCAAACAAGAAAGCTATCATCAAGAACATAGTCATCTTCTTCACCTGATTCATGAATAATAACACCGTAGCGTTTATTCACTTGGCGCTGGGTTACTTGTCCTGAATAGATAAAGTTTTCTTCGATTGCTAACGGTGCTTGTGTTAATTCAAAAGAAAACTGTGCTTCAAGTTTTTTGCGATCAAATAAAGGCGCTAACCTTTTAAATTTAATATTTTTATTGCCTAAAAAAAGTGCTGAATAACGAACAGAAAACAGATGGGGATGAGCGATAATTCGAGGTTTATGAGTAAAAAAATCTGCGGGTAAATGCGTGAGTCCACCGAAATGATCATAATGCCCATGGGACACAACAATTGTTTTCAATGTGGTTAAATCAATACCCATTTTTTTGGCATTTGAAATAAAAGTAAGGTCTTTTCCAGTATCAAAGAGAATTTTAGCTTGGCACTCATCATCTTCTAACAATAATGACAAACCAGGATAGTGGTTAAGTTCAGGATTAATCGATTTGTTTTCTAGCAATGCAGTGATCGTTAACATAGGGGTTTTTAATTATTATCAGGAGATAACTTATAGTAATTAAAAAAAGAATTTGTTCCAAATATAAAAGCTGCTGTTCTGTGCGATTGCTTTACTTTTTAAGTTGCATAATCGCTGTTACGCGCGAACGGAACATAACAGCGATATCACTAAATCTGCAAATATTCTTATTTATCACTTATAAGAACATTAGGCTTATCTTACTGCCCTACTTTCTTACTACCATAACAGAACGTTTTGCATAACGTGTAATATCTGCAGCCGTTGAACCTATATGATATGAATCATCTTCAGGATTATGTGAACCAATCACAATTAAATCAGCATTCACTTCATCAGCAACCTGCAATATTGCATCTCGTGGTGTACCAATACAAATGTGAGTTCGCATTCTATCGTCAGGTAAATCAAAACGTTCGATTATTTTTTTAAGCTCTTTCTCTGCGGACGTTTTTAAGCATCCTTGATCTAATTGATCACCATTCATAACAAGTCGATAATAAGAAGATTGTGGAAGTTTAGGAAGTACATACAAAAAGTGAACATAAGGATCTTCATTTTTTGCAATATTTTCCACTAACGGAATTGCTTTGTTCATCAGGTTATCTTCATCAATATCAATGGGAACCAAAATATTTTTATACATACCGTCTCCTTTTATTTTAATTGTAGGATAGTGTATTTTTAGAAAAATACCGGATGTAGTTAACATATTTTAAAAATATTTTATTTCAGAAAAATAACGTCTGTTTTTCACTCAAAACAATAATAAGAAATAAGTAAAAAAATAAATCAAAATAAATGGAAACTTTATTTTTAATAAATTTTTATTTTAAAAACTGGTAATTATTTTATTAGCAATGGCATTTTATTTTTAATAAAAAGCCTTATTAAATAATAAGGCTCTCTCGTTTTACTATGTAATCTATGTGGTCGTCGCTATGTTATTTTTGAACACCATTTTTCTGTTTGTTCTTCTTAACGTATTGATAACCAACTGCTAATGCGATAAACCACAGTGGAGTCACACTTAATGCTTGGCGAGTATCATGTTCAAAAGCTAATAGCACTGTCATAAATGCAAAAAATGCAAGACATAGCCACGACATAATAATCCCCAAAGGCATTTTATAGATAGACTTCTCATGCAATTGTGGACGTTTTTTACGATATGCTAAATAAGAGCATAAAATCATACTCCAAATAAACATAAATAATAACGCCGAGACTGTTGTTACCAAGGTAAATACGTGCATAACATCAGGAATAAAATAAATTAATATAATTCCACATGACAGACATAAGCTAGTAAATAACAGCCCATTGGCAGGTACTGCACGTTTAGATAATTGGCTAAATTGTTTTGGCGCTTCGCCTTCTTTAGATAAACCGAATAACATCCGGCTTGTGGAAAATATCCCACTATTCGCAGAAGAAGCGGCAGCTGTTAATACAACAAAGTTTACTAAACTTGCGGCTGCAGGTATTCCTATCATAACGAATAGCTCAACAAATGGGCTTTTATCCGCCAAAATAGAACGCCACGGAGTTACCGACATAATAATGGCTAATGCTAATACGTAAAAAGTAATAATACGGATAGGAATAGCGTTAATGGCTTTTGGTAAGGATTTTTCTGGATTACGCGTTTCCGCAGCGGCAGTACCGACTAATTCAATCCCAACAAAAGCAAAAATAGCAATTTGGAATCCCGCAAAAAACCCACTTAATCCTTTGGGGAACATCCCTCCATCATTCCAAATATTCTCTAGTGCTGCGGTGTGTCCTGCTGGAGATTCAAATCCAATACTGATAAGAACAATACCAACAATAATTAAAGAGACAATTGCGGTTATTTTTATCATGGAGAACCAGAATTCCATTTCTCCGAAGAGTTTGACTGTCGCTAAATTTAAAATAAGCAATGTCAGCACACAAATAAAGGATGTGCCCCACTCAGGGAAATTAGGTGCCCAATAACTAATATAAGACGTTATAGCTACAATATCGGCAATCCCCGTAATGACCCAGCAAAACCAATATGTCCAGCCGACAAAGAAGCCAGCCCATGGCCCTAATAAATCACCAGCAAAATCACTAAATGACTTATATTCTAAATTCGATAATAACAGCTCGCCCATTGCTCTCATCACAAAGAACAAGACAAAGCCAATTATCATATAGACAAAAATAATTGATGGCCCAGCTAACGAAATAGTTTTCCCTGATCCCATAAATAGACCAGTGCCGATAGCACCACCAATAGCAATTAATTGAATATGACGATTTGTTAGCCCGCGCTGTAGAGTGGCATTTTTCACTCTAACGGGAGGAGAAATTTCTGTTTGATCTTCCATACAATACCTGAAGTGTTTTCATATTTTCGATGTTATTTTTACCGCTATTTTATTTTTTGGCGCGGTAATGTGTTTGCGAAATTATTGTGACACAAATCTCAGTATAAGTAATGAAAAGATCACTTTTAGTAAAATGAATGATGCTTTGATAACCAGATAAGATCCTTTCTTTAATTTATTCGGCGATATTTTATCCATTTGATAAAAAATCAAAATAAGCGCTTGACCATCGCATTTGAGAGGAGAATAATCAGCGCATCGGGTTGTTAGCTCAGTCGGTAGAGCAGTTGACTCTTAATCAATTGGTCGGGAGTTCGAGCCTCCCACGACCCACCAAATTTACGCTGAGAAATCAGGCAATTGAACCACTTCGCAAGAAGTGGTTTTTTGCTTTTATAGCTGAGTGTCGCAAAAGTGTCGCATTTATCTTAAGCTGAAAACGCAAAATAATACGGCGATTAAAGAAAATCGCACCCGCTTATTCTTTATCCAAATCTAGAGTAGATAGAATCAATTAAAGCAAACAATTAATCTGGTTTAATTAGATAACTCAATATAAACTATCAACAAGCCTATTTTATCTCTTTTTTATCTTTAAATTCCCCGCCAAAATCATCAATCAAAACATAGTTAATAGTGTTTATTTTACTATCCACTAGGTTGATTTGCTGTTTAGAAAATGGCGCTATCATTGGAATAAGAATATTAGGGTTATTTTCACTCGACGCTGATTTAATAGTGACATAAAAAGGTGTCGGATTTTCAATTGTTAACTGTTGATCTGATTTTGTGAAAATAAGAGCACTACTGACATCGGAAATCGCCATAATTAAATTATCAGGGCGATAAAATACTTTTACTTGTAATCTGACAACGACATTAATTAAGCCTTCATCATATTTTTTATTCGCTGGCTTAGGCATGATTTCATATAAATTCAGCCAATAAAGTGTCTCTTTCTCTTTATCTGTATTGGTAAACTTATTAATCACTCGTACCTGTTGTGATTCACTCGGTTTTAATTGTAATACTGGCGGTAGTGATAAAGCAGAAACATCAGTTATGGTCTCTGGGGTATTTTCTGGGTTACCATCATCCACCCATGTTTGAACCACCACCGGAAACTCACCATCATTTTTTATATTTAATGATGCTTCTCTGTCCGAATGATAAAGCACCACTCTTGAGCCATCTAATGCTAAATTCGCTTTGGCGATAAACGAAAAACACAGTAACAGAATAAAAATACTGATCCTTTTCATATTTATTGCACCTGTATAATCACTTGTAATGTCGCATTAAATTTACCCGCAGTTATTTTCTCTCTCGGTAGCGCTTCTAATGAGGCATATAATGTTTTAGTTAAATCGGCAATACCATTATTAAATGAGACCGAACTAGCATCATCATAAACAGGATACCAACCGTAGCCCTCACCTTGTCCTTCATTGGCTAATGTTGATAATAAATTTAATGCCATACCGGATGGGCGATATATTCTTACACCAACTCCTTTTGCCATACGAGAGTCAGTACCATAACCATCTGTCACTAAATGGGTAATTCCTGCGCCATTAGGTACTGTTAATCCTAATTCAATTGCCTTATTAACATTTGCAGGTCTGGGTAAAAACCCCATTGCGGTTTGTCCTACTCCTGTTCCACTAGAAATATTGCTCATACCATCACTCGCCGGTGGTGTTAATTGGCAATAAAAATCAATCGTAATAGGTAAAGTCACTTTTTTACCACTTGCTAACTCATTAATAGTGACCAATGGAAATGAAACGTAAGGCGTAACATTTCGCACAAAACAAGTGGATGCATTACGAATATAAATACGGCGAGACATGTTTACAGCAGCAGGCCAATAAGCATAAAAGCCATGATAGTTTGTCGCGTGATCTGAACCATCTTTTAATAAATAAGAGAAATTGGAACTTTGAAAGGCGATATAACCTGCTGGTTGGTTAATAAAAGTAATTAAACCACTACTTGATTGTGCAGGTGGCATATCACCTGTTCTTTCATAATTAATCTTAAATAACTCTACTTCCATATTAGAGAAGTCTTTTGCTTTTACTAAGATCCATCCTTGGCTATCTCTTTCTAAATTATTTAAAGCGCGAGATTTCCAATAGCGACTATAATATTCACCTGTAATGGTATTTTTAATGCGAATACCTAGCCCTCTTGCCAAACTAATATAAGTATCATTTAAGCCTAAAGCTGGATTAACTAAATTTCTGCCACCATAGTTATAGTCACCATTCGTTGAATAGAACTCCCTTAATTTACCCTCTTCATCGGCTGTGCAACGAAATAATATTTGTTCAGGATCATAAACTTCATAACCCGCCTCGAAAAAAGAGACAAAACCACTCGCCACTAATGTACCCGGAATTTGAAACTGATCGTTATTAACATTAATGACTTTAGGGGTACTTCCCATTGATCCTGAATCATCCCGAGCACCTTGCCAACTTTTCGCTGAACCTTTACCAGGCTCGGTATAATACGAACTATTGGGATTCGTCGTCGTAGTTGTTATTTTATAACATGTTGCCAAAGCTAAAGAAGGAAATAGCATCAACGCCAATAAAATAGAGGACTGACAAGAAAGTAAACAGCGATTTAATTTCATAAGCATTGACCTGATAATAAAATGAGTTTATCGGCTTCTTTTTCTTCTGGTATTGAGTAAGCGATTTGGCAACTATCTTCATCTTTGCCGACCGTCAGTGTCCCGTTTCTATTTTCAACCCTGACATAAATTTGGTTACTTTGCCCCACCATACCAACAATATGTCTATCCTTATCATAAACATTTTCACCTAATGCCAATACACTTTCAGGCTTAACCGAAATCAATACAGGATATCCGACTTGAGTTTTAAAAACGATTTTGGTACTTGAACCTGAATATGGTGCTATTTGCTTAGTATTTTCCAGCAACTCGATATTATTATTTCTAATATTTTTCCCATCCAAGCTAACATTATTATATTGGTAAGGAACAAGAGAAGGCACAATAGCATAACCAAAGGGATCTATGCGTGCCCCCATACCATTACTCACACTCGCACCACTTGCACCTTTTGCTTCCACTAAAGCAAAAGAATCACTAATACGAGGTCCTAATGTTACGCCACCACTGTGAGCAACTAACGCACCTTGAATACCCACACTACCTTGAGTGTAATGTTTACCATTAGAAATACTGCCTGATAACGTAGTAAAAGGAAGCTGTTTTATTAAATGTAAACCACTGCCTACAGCTCTATTTTGTGTGTCATAATCTGCATTTACACTATAAGAAAGTGTTTTATCTTCTCCTAAAAGCCCTGATAAATTCGTTTGATAACTCGAATCATCACTAGAATGGCTAGAAGATAACGATAGCATTGGTGAATAATCAGAACGTCCTAATGGCATAGAAACAGACAACATCACCATATCTTCCGATATTGGATCAGTTGTTATTGGTGTAAAAGTATTATTCGCCGTCATTTGTCCTGTTTTTTGGCGGCTGTAAGCGAGGCTATAAGCAATATCTTTATAGGTATTTGAATAACCGATTTGATACTGAGCATCATGTCCTTTATTACCATAATAGTTACTGATAGAGCCTGAAATATAAAGTTGTCCCCATTTATCAAGAGACTGATTAACACTAAGTGTAAACTGACTTTCTTGGTTATAGCTGCTGGAATTCCATTCCATGTCATTGTTTGCACTTTTTCTCAACCCTAAAACATCATTATATTCGCGGAAATTCTCTGTTGAATATTTATAACCAGCCAGTGTAATAACAGTATTGGTTGGGCTAAAAGTACGACTATAACTAACACCTAATCGCCCACCTTGATAATTTTTGCCGCCCACTTCCGCATTTGAAAATGCCGAATTAAAACCAATTGCCCCTAATTTTGTAGCAATAACAGAGCCGACAAATACTGCTTGATATTGATGTCCTACACGCATTCCTGTATTTAGGGTTACCGTATTATTCACACCATATTGCAGAGCGATATCTGAAAAATAACTATTTTCTGAACCGAAATTATTCACTTCACCTGCGGTAAAATTATATTTAAAGCGACCAGCCCTTACTGACTCTGGTAATGCGGTAAATGGCACTGTGAAAGAAGAAACTTTACCATTACTTTCGTTAATTTCGACTAATAAATCCCCTTCATAACTGGTTGGATAAAGGTCATTTATTTCAAATTGTCCGGGAGATACCGTCGTTTGATAAATTTCAGTGCCATTTTGTTTTATCACTACACGTGCAGTAGTCGTCGCAATACCACGAATAACAGGCGCATAGCCTTTTTGAGAATCCGGCAACATTCTTTCATCAGACATTAATTGAATACCCTTAAATGCCAGACTTGAAAATTGTGCGCCTGTTGTATAAATATCGCCGACAACTAACATCGACTTTAATGTCAATAAAGGTTTTTGTAGATACGTTCTTATCCAATTAAATTCACTATTACTTCCCGATTTCGATGAGTTATAAGAATAAGACGCCTGTTGGCGAAATTGCCAAGTTCCCAGATTTACGCCCATGTTGACACTACCAAAACCATAGTCTGAAGTTTGTCCGTTCGATTTATTCTTATAGTAATTACCAGAATAATTGGTGAACAACATGGTGTTGCCTGCATCTAAATCTTCTTCATTAACATAACCTTGTGGTCTTCGTTTTAATAAGATTTGGGGCACTGCAATCATTATTCTAAAGTTAGAAGCATCAAATGAATCTACAATGTTTTTATCAATTTGGTTTAATACTAAACATTGACCATTATCTTGATTGATCTCGTTATCAAGCAAAATGCCCATTTCATCAATCTGTTGTTGATTAAAACAAGGCGTCACTTTACCTTTATCATTTAATTGAAAACTCACTGTTTTTCTTTCAAAAAAACGATTATTAATATATATATCAACATCGTAATTACCAGGCTCCACATAATTACTGTCATGAAGCTGATTAATGTTGATATTATTTTTGCTACCTAATAATAAAGAAGGATCAAATTCATAATCATCAGCAAAGGCAAAAGGCATTGATTGAATAAATAGAGAAAATGAGCCGATTAAGAATACGACTTTTATTCTCTTATTTAATTGTGCTGTGCTTTTTTCCATGAATTTCATTTCAATGCCATTTTATTAATGAATTAAATCTGTCGCGCTATTCTGCCCACCTAGATCATTGAGGTATTTATAGGTCATTTTATCGGGTGAAAATGAAAGCTTCCCACCATTTTCAGCGACTAATACTTCTGTTGATAACGGAGAAACCATAGTTGATTTAAATATAAATTTTTGTCCCGAAGCATTAGTGGCTTCAAGTTGTGCAAATGACACAAAGAATGGTGAATCGTTTTTAATTTTTATATTGCCATTACTTTCTTTTGAGAATGATATTTGCTTCTCGATATTATTTAGCTTTGAGGCAATCGCTGTTGGGCGGTAAAATATTTTTAATCGATGATGCACAATAACCGTAAAGCTATTTCCTTCTTTTATGTCTTTATTCAGATCTTTAGGTGGAATTTGCGCCACATTTAAATAGAAAATAGATTCTTTATCTTGTGGTAAGCCTTCGCCAGTATAAATTAATCGAGCGTCTCTCCCTGTTTTAGGATCAATACGAAAAACTGGGGGCTGAACAACAAAAGGCGCATCTGCATTATCTGGGGTCGAATTAGGATTATTTTTATCCGCCCATATTTGCATAATGTAAGGGATTTCATCGTTATTCATAAACTTTAAAACTTCAAAGCGTGAATCTGATGAATATACAATACGTGTTTTTAGCATGGTGACACTAGAATACGATGCTGTGCTATAACTTAAGAAAAATACGGCAATTAACATTATTATTTTTTTCATTACTTCTCTTCCTCTTATATAAATAGAAAAATGTCTCCTTTATATAAAGGAGACATATAAGCATTATTGATAAGAAATAGAGTACTGCACGCTACCTTCTACTTTGCCTGCTGTTGCAACATCATCAGCATAATAACGCACAGCGTAATCATAAGATGCTGATTTTTCGTTTGCTTTTAATACTAAACCTTCGTTACCTACACCAGTTAAATCAATTTTAGTGCCTGTTTTCGCAGGATCAATAATTTCTAAGCTTACGTTGTTATTTGCTGCTGTATTGCCAATACGACCTTCTGTTGTCAGATTATTAGCAATAAAAATAGTTTTAATATTTGTATCTGTTGGTTTAGAACCTGTACAACCACTCACTGCGATAGTAAATGGTGTTTGACCTGCTGTTTTACCCGCAGTATCTAATGCAGTTACAGGCACTGTAGGTAATAAAACAACTGGAAGCGCTGAATTACCATTAACAGTTACAGTACAAGTTTCATCAGAAACTTCACCTTGAAAGCGAATGGTATTATCAGAAGCTGCATAAACTGTTGATGAAAAAACACCTGCGATCATCGCAGCAAGAAGTATTTTATTCATAATAAAACTCTCTCCGGTAATATATCTAAATAAGTTATTTTGGGATTTTAATAAATGAAAAGGCAGACACGAAATAAAATAGGTTTAATAACCTTATTTCATGTTTATTACGTACTAATATTTAAGTATGTATTATTATCGACTTATTTACTCATAAAATGCAACTATCTTCATCATATATAGCGGTTAATACGTATATATCTTTCGATTTTAAGCATATTCTTATAGTCTAAATACGACTATTACGCATTTTTTAATAAAAAAATGTTAATTTTATTAGGATTAATATCAAAAATAATATTATTTTACTTTAATTTGATATTTGTCATTTTTAATAAAATAAGATCAATCATTCATTAATTATTTTTAAATTTAAAAATAAAATCGTTTCCATTCTTTATTTTATTATCGAACAATTACTTATATCACTATTTTCTTTCAGCGATATTTAAATTAGATTAATCAATTAATATTTAGTTAATTGATTAATCTAATTTATAATCAGCATATTCGTTATATCAAATTTAATACAACCATAGATTGTTTAATTTATTTTTATTAACTTATTAATAAATTATAAGGATGATATTTTTAAATAACGTCATTTTTTCACTCGTTATTATATTTTTATATTACCGTTATATATTTCTTTAATCTAAACGTAAAACATTCTCAAATTTATTTGCTTTCGATTTACTTGGGGTGATAGAAATACAAAGTCTGTTTTCTGCCTTTTTTAATAAAACTTCATAATCTCCTACAGAGAGAAAAATAATTTCTCCGGCACGATACTGTGGATCATCTGGCTCTAAATCACCACCAGTTGTATCCTCTCCTGCACCAATAAAAATTTCACCTGATGGGCAACTGATATTTATTTTTACATCTGGATCTTCGATGTTATCGCATAGATTTATTGTGTAAAAACCATCATTACCTAACCCAATAAATGCAATATTACCTTTGTTCATTTCCTCTAATTCATCGTCTGGTATGCTCCACCAATCGGCTGTATCTGATTTTCTATGTTGGATTGCTTGTAAATCAAAAATTGCCAGAGTTGCTGTATCAGTCATAAAAGAAAACACATTTGACATCTTAATGCTCCCAAAATAGTTCTAAACGTACCTAAATATCTTTTCTTTTTATATACCGTTAATCATATAGGATTTTATCTATACTATTTAGCAAACCAATTCCCTATACTAGACCTATATTTTATAAATCAAAATGTAGCTTGAATACATATACTCTAAATAATTCAAGATGCCGCTAGGCGATAAGTGAATGAGTCGCTAGGAGCATACACAAGTATGCGACTAGTGCGAATGAGCCTAGTCAACAACGCTACGACTTGAAGTATGACGAATACATAACATGGACGGTCTTATGAAATCACAACTACTCCTTATCACCTTTTCCCTTTATGCGGTTTCCTCATTTTCAGCAATCGCGGCTTCAACTCAATGCACCGATATTGAAAAACAAACCAATATTGCCAATAACGATATTATATTGCTCAGTTCTTATAACGGTCCGGTTAAATCAGTCACGATGACAAGCACCATCCCCCATGACGGCCGTTTTAAAGCATTTAAAGGTGAAATTCACTTTGATGAGTGTGGAAAGTTATTAAAAGATAGCACTTCAATGCAGGAGTACTTTGAAGGTAATGTAGAAACTAATTTAATAAGAACATCGCCTAATAACCCTTCTATTATCCGATATCAATTTCAGATAAAAAATGCCTACGGCTCACACTCTATCTATATGCAAGAAACCTATCATAAAGATGAGCAGAACCGGTTCAACAAAAAAGTAATTCAATATTACTCAAATGATGGCGCTTTACTGGATACAGTCACCAGCCAATTCGACTATAAAGACGGGCGCATTATTAAAGAAACTAGCAAATCGTCTGATCCTACAACTAAGATTATCACAACAGTGTACACCTATAATCCTCAAGGAAAACTACAATCCGTAATAGAAGACGGCAAAATAAATGTAGAGTATCAATATGATCCTGAAGGAAAAGTTGTGACTCAATCAAACTATATCAAAGGCATTAATGGAGAAGATAAAGCCTTTATCACTACTTGCCTTGAATGGGACAAATTTGCTAATTGTTCAAAAGAAGAACTTGAGAGTACGATTAAATTTGATGATGAGGTGGTGAATTTTAGTAAGGCTATGCTTCATAACGAGTTTATTTACTACGAATAATATTTATATTATGTTTTTTGTATCAAATTTAAGTTGATAATATAAAAATCAGACTATCAAAAATAGACTGGTTTTTATATTTATTACATATATTCTTATCTATAGTTAGTATCTATAGTTAGATCCCCCTCGTGATACTTTCATTAAAAAACAATTTGTGTAAAACTACTTAAATCAATTAATGATGAATATGCTTTATCGCATGTTCTCTTTTAATAAAATTTAAGATGGTTCATTATATGAAATTTCCATTATTTTTTATTTTTTCTTTATGCACACTTTTTATTACATTTCCTGCTTCTGCGATATCAACATCTTGTGAGCAATCACAAAAACAAGTGAATGCAGCTAACAATATGTTCATAATGATTGATTTCAATTATGGCCCAATAAAAACAATTATCACCACCAGCAAATTACCTGAAAAAGGCCGACTTAAAGCCTTTAAAGGAGAGGCACAATTTGATGAATGTGGCGTTCTTACTAAATATGATTTTTCTACACAAGAATATATTCATGAACATATTGAGACAAATCTTTTAAGAATGTCTACACCTTATAACATTAAGTATAAATATCAGTTAAAAAACAGACATAGAACAAACTCTCTTTATCTAGTTGAATTTTATGGAAAAAACAATCAAAATCAGTTGATAGATAAAACCTCTCATTTTTATGATGATGATGGCTCATTAATTGGCACTGACTTTGCTGAACTAACATACAATAATAAAAAAATTGTAGCAGAAACAATTATTAAATCCACGGCTGAAAATCAAGGCAATTCAATTAAATATTATTATGATGAACAAGGGCGTCTTTTAAAAGCGATGGATCATAGTGACGTTATATTAGAATTTAATTATGATAAAGATGGTCGAATTTTGCGCCAGATGCAAATATTTACCAGCCTATATGATGATATAAGAGAATATGACAACACCTGTCGAGAATGGGATAAATATAATAATTGCTTAATCTGGGATATGGTAAGTGAAGTAAGAAAAGATGATAAATTAATCGACACTAGTACTGCCACTGTCTACCATGAATATGAATATTATGAATAAGTTACCAGTGTTAAAAATTTAAAATCACACTCTATTTTTAGTTTATTATGATATTACATAACAAAGGCCACCTTATTAAAAATAAAGTGGCCTTTTATTTATCTATTTTTCTATATTTTATTATGTATTCTGATATTGAGTTTCAGCTTCATCAAAGCGTTGTTGGTTTTCTTTGCTTGGCTCTTTACCCATTAAACTAATAACAACGATAGCGATAGAGGCAAAGATAAAACCAGGAATAATTTCATATAAACCAAACCATTTATATTGCATCCACACTAACACGGTCAAAGCACCAATCAACATTCCGGCAAAAGCACCATTACGGGTCATACGTTTCCACAGAACAGAAATAAGGATCACAGGACCAAAGGCGGCACCAAAACCTGCCCACGCGTTACTGACTAAATCAAGCACCTTATTGTTAGGATCACGCGCTAAGAAGATGGCAATAATCGCAACTAATAACACCATGCCACGCCCTACCCAAACTAGCTCTTTTTGGCTCGCACTTTTGCGAATAAATGGTTTGTATAAATCTTCAGTTAACGCACTTGCACAGACTAATAATTGACAGCTTAGTGTACTCATTACCGCCGCTAAAATTGCAGATAATAAAATACCAGCAATCCACGGATTAAAGAGCAGTGAAGCCAGCTCCATAAAGATACGTTCATTTTTAGCCGTTACCGCACCCGCTTGTGCTGGATTCATTTCAAAGTAAGCAATACCAAAGAATCCAACCGCAACAGTTCCCCCTAAACAAAGGATCATCCACGTCATACCAATACGGCGAGCTTTACGAATAGTTTGGTTAGAATCAGCCGCCATAAAACGTGCAAGGATATGAGGTTGTCCAAAATAACCTAATCCCCATGCCAATAATGAGATAATGGCAATAAAATCAAGTCCTTTAAACATATCCAAATAAGATGGATCTTTCGCTTTAATGATAGCAATAGAAGTATCAATGCCACCTACTGAGAAAATAACAATAATAGGTGTCAAGATCAGAGCAAAAATCATTAACGTTGCCTGAACAGTATCAGTCCAACTTACAGCAAGAAAACCACCTAAAAAAGTATATGCAATCGTTGCAAGTGCACCATAAATCATCGCCTCGTGATAAGGTATATGGAATGTAGATTCAAACAACATTCCACCAGCAACTACACCTGATGCACAATAAATAGTAAAGAAAGTAAGAATAACAAGTGCTGAAATGATACGTAGCATTTTGCTTTTATCATCAAAACGCGATGTCAAATAATCGGGTAACGTTAATGCATTATTGTTTTTCTCAGTTTGCAAACGTAAACGCCCAGCAACTAAACGCCAGTTTAGCCACGCACCTAAACAGAGCCCGATAGCTATCCAACTTTCTGAAATACCGGCGAAAAAAACCACGCCCGGTAATCCCATCAATAACCAGCCGCTCATATCTGAAGCACCCGCTGAAAGCGCAGTAACAACACTGCCCAGTCGCCGACCGCCAAGAATATAATCATCAAAGTTTTTTGTTGAACGATAAGCAAGGTAGCCAATAAAAAGCATACCCAAGATATAGATCGTAAATGTAATTAGCATTGGCGAAGTTAAGGCCATAATTGCAGTTCTCCATAAATCTGTTTCCGATCATCGGTATGCTTTTGACTTGTACAGGAACGTTGCACTTCGTTGCGCATTAATGATCTTTTCAGTTTTTAATTAAAATAATTTCTTACAGCAACAGATAAAGCATTCACATCAATCCTAGAATAGGTTAACTGCATTTAACAAGAAATTAACGTTTAAATGTTTAAATTTTGTTTATGACTTCACACTATTTGTCTTAATTAGAAGACACATTATAAATGTAAACATCAACAAGATAAATATAATTTATTGATTTATATATAAATATATAGAAAAAATAAATTACACTATTTTTAATCACTCACAAAACCTGACTACTTTCACATTATTTATAAATAAATTGTTAACAATGTTGCACAAAGTTGCAACATGAATGATATTAATAAAAATAACGGGTAACTGTACTTGTGAATTAGAAATAGAATATAGGAGCACTGCATGAGTAGCACAACAATGGGTGTTAGACTTGATGAAGAAACCCGCAATAGATTAAAAGAAGCTGCACAGAAATTAGATAGAACATCGCATTGGTTAATTAAGCAGGCTATTTTCGATTATCTAGAACAAATCGAAAATGATCAGGTTAATCTTGGTAATTCAACATTTGCAGAACAAGATATTGATGAAAGCACTGAAATACCAACCGCTCATTATCAGCCATTCTTAGAGTTTGCTGAACATATTCATCCGCAATCTGTTCTACGCTCAGCAATTACTTCTGCATATCGGACACCTGAAACACAAGCTGTACCTATGTTATTGCAACAAGCGACATTACCTGAAAATGAAGCCCAAGCAACGCATAAATTAGCCTATTCCATCGCCGAAAAATTACGTAAACAGAAAAATGGTGTTGGACGCTCAGGGCTAGTTCAAGGTCTATTACAGGAATTCTCACTTTCTTCACAAGAAGGTGTCGCCTTAATGTGTTTAGCAGAAGCTTTATTGCGTATTCCTGATAAAGCCACTCGTGATGCGCTTATCCGCGATAAAATCAGTCATGGAAACTGGCGCTCACACTTGGGACAAAGCCAATCTATGTTTGTGAACGCGGCAACATGGGGCTTATTATTCACAGGCAAATTAGTTTCGACCCATAATGAAGAAAAGCTATCTAACTCTTTAAATCGCATTCTCACCAAAAGTGGCGAGCCATTAGTTCGTAAAGGCGTTGATATGGCGATGCGTTTAATGGGCGAGCAATTTGTTACTGGTGAGACTATTTCTCAAGCACTCGCAAATGCACGCAAACTTGAAGAAAAAGGCTTTAGCTACTCTTATGACATGTTAGGAGAAGCCGCATTAACAGAGAAAGATGCTCAAGATTATTTAGTCTCCTATCAACAAGCCATCCACGCAATTGGTAAAGCCTCTAACGGCAGAGGTATTTATGAAGGCCCTGGAATATCTATCAAGCTTTCAGCATTACATCCTCGTTATAGCCGTGCTCAATATGAGCGTGTTATGTCTGAGCTTTACCCTCGCCTACTCTCATTAACATTACAAGCAAAGCAATACGATATTGGTATTAATATCGATGCAGAAGAAGCAGATAGACTTGAGATTTCACTCGATCTACTTGAGAAACTCTGTTTTGAACCTGAATTAGCAGGTTGGAATGGTATTGGCTTTGTTATTCAGGCTTACCAAAAGCGTTGTCCATTAGTTATTGATTATGTGATTGATTTGGCACGTCGTAGCCGTCGTCGCTTAATGATCCGTTTAGTAAAAGGTGCCTATTGGGATAGCGAAGTAAAACGTGCTCAAATTGATGGTCTTGAAGATTATCCTGTCTATACTCGCAAAGTGTATACCGATGTCTCTTACCTTGCCTGTGCGAAAAAACTACTCGCATCACCTAATTTTATTTATCCGCAATTTGCTACACATAATGCGCACACACTGTCAGCAATTTATCATTTAGCGGGTCAAAACTATTACCCCGGACAATACGAGTTCCAGTGTTTACACGGTATGGGTGAACCACTTTATGCTCAAGTTGTTGGTAAAATTGCAGACGGGAAACTAGGTCGCCCTTGTCGTATTTATGCGCCCGTAGGAACTCATGAAACATTACTTGCCTATTTAGTGCGTCGCTTACTTGAAAATGGGGCTAATACGTCATTTGTAAACCGAATTGCTGATACCACAATTTCTCTTGATGAATTAGTGGCAGATCCGGTCAAAGAAGTGAATAGAATGGCTCAAGCCGAAGGCCAAGTTGGACTTTCTCATCCTAAAATTCCGCTTCCTCATAAACTGTATGGTGATGAACGTAAAAACTCACCGGGCATTGATATGTCAAACGAACATCGCTTGGCATCACTTTCTAGTGCCTTATTAACATCAGCAACTGAAAATATACATTGCGAACCTTTATTAGGTGATACGTTTAATTCTTCAGAGAAAACACAAGAACCTCAATCTGTGTTAAATCCAGCCAATCATGCTGATATTGTCGGTACAGTAAGAGAAGCAACAGAAGCCGAGGCAGATTTTGCCTTAACCATTGCTCAAGAAAAAGGTGAAATCTGGTTTGCTACACCACCAGCGCAAAGAGCTTCATTTTTGATCCGTGCTGCGGAGTTAATGGAACAACAAATGGGCCCTCTTATGGGAATACTCGTGCGCGAAGCAGGTAAAACTTACAGTAATGCGATTGCTGAAGTCCGCGAAGCCATTGATTTTCTCTACTATTATGCGGCTCAAGTCGCTCAAGACTTTGATAATAATACACATCGACCTTTAGGGCCTGTGGTTTGTATCAGCCCTTGGAACTTCCCATTAGCTATCTTCAGCGGACAAATTGCGGCAGCTTTAGCAGCAGGTAATACCGTTCTAGCAAAACCCGCAGAGCAGACACCTTTAATTGCATCGAAAGCCGTTGCGCTTTTCCATCAAGCAGGTGTTCCTTCTTTTGCACTACAACTGCTACCGGGGCAAGGTGAAACCATTGGTGCACGCTTAGTGGCTGATGAGCGTGTTCGAGGTGTGATGTTTACAGGTTCTACGGAAGTTGCTCATATTTTACAAAAGACCTTAGCGGGTCGATTAGACAGCGAAGGTCGCCCAGTGCCTTTAGTGGCAGAAACGGGGGGCTTAAATGCCATGATTGTTGATTCATCTGCATTAACAGAGCAAGTGGTAACTGATGTAATGGCATCCGCTTACGATAGTGCTGGTCAACGTTGTTCTGCTTTACGTCTGTTATGTATTCAAGAAGAAGTGGCTGAGAGTACTATCGAGATGCTTAAAGGTGCGATGGCTCAAGCAACAATGGGTGATCCAAGTTTACTATCTACAGACATTGGTCCTGTTATCGATAAAGAAGCAAAATCAGGCATAGAAAAACATATTCAATCTATGCGTACAACTGGCTTCGAGATTTATCAAGCATCACACAATAGTTTGTCAAAACACGCTGAAAGTAACAGTACCTTTGTTCCGCCGACTTTAATTGAATTAGATAAAGTCAGTTCATTGAAGAAAGAAATCTTTGGCCCTGTGTTGCATGTTGTACGTTATGCAAGCCAAGATTTGCCAGCATTACTAGAAGAGATTAATGCAACCGGATACGGGTTAACAATGGGCGTTCATACACGTATTGATGAAACCATTGCTTATGTTGCCTCAAATGCCAAAGTCGGAAATTTATACGTTAACCGTAATATGGTTGGCGCAGTTGTGGGTGTTCAGCCTTTTGGTGGTGAAGGATTATCGGGTACGGGTCCGAAAGCAGGCGGCCCTGTTTATCTATATCGCTTATTATCTAAACGCCCTGAAAATGCCGCAACGCAAACATTAGCACGCCAAGATGAAACACTTCCTCTTGATACTTCTATGCGTAATACGTTATTACAAACTTATCATAAGTATATGGAATGGCTATCAAACAAAGCGGATAAACCACACTATGAAGCTTTAGAGAAATATGCCCTTGCATCACAAGCAGGAACACTGCGTGTATTACCGGGTCCTACTGGCGAACGCAATACTTATCAATTAGTCCCTTGTGGTAATGTGTTGTGTATTTCAGATAACGAGCAAGATGCATTGACTCAAATTGCCGCTGTTCTCGCTTCTGGTTGTCATGCTGTTGTGGTTAATAGCCCTTTCTCACAAAAAACATATCGTGAATTACCTGATATTGTCAGAAAAGCCATTACATTGACTGAAAACTGGAATGATGAGTCACTGAAAATAAATGCGGTGATTTACCATGGTGATGGTGACCAATTACGTGAAACTTGCCAAAAAATTGCTCAACGCAAAGGAGCTATAATTTCTGTTCAAGGATTCTCTCGTGGTGAAACAGGTATATTGTTAGAACGTTTACTACATGAAAGAGCATTAAGCATTAATACAGCGGCAGCTGGAGGTAATGCAAGCTTAATGACGATTAGTTAATTTCCCCTTCTCTTTCTCTCCTTGTCTTTGAGACCACCTTTAAAGTCTGTTTTCTTAAAGGTGGTTTTTTATTTTGCTACCCTATTATTTCTAAAGAGATAGTTAAAAGTGTTATTTTTTTAATGCTGTGACTGTTCTCACTCTTTTTATATTTATTATTCGCGACGAATTAGTTTAGTAAATATACTTACGTCCAAGTCAACCTAGAAGTTGATTTAATTATATCTTTATGAATACCTGAAACTTGCGCCCCACTGTGGGCGCTTTTTTTATCTATTGATGCAATTTACTCAGTACAACATTGCTTTTCATCGTTGATAGATAAATTTAGAAATAAAAAAGAAATTGAGTAAGAAAAAATAGGAAGGATTTAGAATTAATAGAAAAGAAAAAGGAGCAGGCTAGGCTACTCCTTTTAAGGTCTCTCTTGAGCGCAATTAGTGACTGCTACTCATTGATGGGGGCTCTTGGCACCAATCAAGATATTGCTCGTACTTACGTAGTGCAATATTGTAGTTACTAAATGCAGAGGGAGTGAGCTTTTTACTCAAGTCTGACTGAATTTTCTCTGTCGTAAACTCTTGACGAGGAAAATTAGTTGAAGTCAGTAATTCATCGAGCCGACGTAAACGAACCACATACTCACGAACAGTACTGTGGCTCATCTCCGTTTGTTCAAACAAATACTGCTTAAAAGACATAATGTCAAAGTAGTCAGTTTCACTATTACAGTAAATCTCACTACAAAAACGGCATAGCGCAGAGAACTTCTCTTGTAACGTTTCCCACGTTTCATCATCAACTAAATCCGTCATTTCAGAAATGGCTTCTTTATTGATAACTTGGCGATTGAATACGAGAGAGATCCGATCAAGCGCCTTGTGGCAATGTAGACAATGAGTCTGGCTGTGTTTATAGTCTTTAATGTAACGGCTTAGCGGCCGTTTCTTTTGTGTTGAAACAGACATAAGAGATAAAGCCCTGTGTTGTAGTCTTAATAAACAAAAACAAAAATAAGCAAAACTTCTATTTCTCTGGGTTTAAGCGTGCTCGCAGCCTTTTTATGGCTTGGCTGTGTAGCTGGCTCACGCGGGATTCCCCGACATTAAGCACTGCGCCTATTTCTTTCAAATTAAGTTCTTCCTGATAATACAGAGTAAGAACCATTTTTTCCCTTTCGGGAAGCAATTCTATCGCGTCTATGACTCTTTGGCGAATATCACTTTCTAATAACATCTGTAATGGATTGTCATCATGATCTTCGTCTTGAGACGGTTCACAGCTTTCACCGTAAATTTCATGCCATTCGTCATAAGAGAACAATTGGCTGTTATTCGTATCCAATAGGATCTGCCGGTATTCTGCTAACTCAATCTGCAAATGATCAGCAACTTCCTGTTCTAATGGTGGTCGTCCTAGATCCTGCTCTAATTGATGAATAGAATGCGTTACTTCTCTTGCATTGCGACGCACACTACGTGGCGCCCAATCTCGACTGCGCAGCTCATCTAACATAGAGCCACGGATACGTTGAACAGCATAAGTGGTAAAGGCAGCACCTTGCATTGAGTCATAACGCTCAACGGCATTTAGCAGCCCAATTCCACCTGCTTGCAAAAGATCATCCAATTCAACACTCGCAGGTAACTTGACCTGTAATCGTAATGCTTCATGGCGAACCAACGGGACATATCGCTCCCAGAGGCTATTTTTGTCCATCACGCCTTCGGCGGTATACAAATCACTCACAACAAAAGACACCTTTGGATAAAAGACCGGAAACCATTATCTGGCGAAATAGATTTAGCAATCGGCTGAACAGTGAAGCAAAAGCGCCTCTTTTTCACCTATGCCAAATTTTCAGCAAAAGTTGGGTTTTCATTGATAAATTAATTTGTCATTGCATTACGAGAACTACTTTACCTTAAAACACTCGGTCTTAATCCTTAGAAAAACCGTTAATTAAATTGATATTTTATCTCATTAAAAGAAATCAACGCATTGAATATGCATTCTGTTCATAAAAAAATAACATATAAATCATAGTATTTTATTTTGTGAGATTTTAGCGTCTAATTGGCGAGTTAAAATACTCATAAATGATTAATTAAAAAAACGATTGTTTTGATGAAAAAAACACCCACTACAAAAATTGCAGTGGGTGTCAATTGAGGATTATTTAAAGAGAAGATTAACGTAATAAAGAAAGAACAGACTGTGGAACTTGGTTTGCTTGAGCCAATACTGAAGTACCTGCTTGTTGCAGAATTTGTCCACGGCTCATATTTGATACTTCTGTTGCATAATCCGCATCTAAAATACGGCTACGGGAAGCCGATAAATTATTCACAGTGTTATTTAAATTATTAATAGTAGATTCAAAACGGTTTTGTACCGCACCTAATTTAGAACGCGCTTCATCAACTTTATTAATTGCACTATCTAATGTTGCAAGTGCATCATCATTTACAGTGAGTGTTTTTACATCAACACCCGCACTGGCAGTAAATTCGTTAGCTGTTGTTTTGGATGTTGCTTTTATGCTCACTTCATCATTTGAAGTACCTTTTAATTCAAGATCAGATGCTGAAACTAAATAGTCTTTAGAATTAGTATTATCATGATAGATATATTTTCCTTTGACTTCTTTACCATCTTCTTTATAGGTAGATAAAGTGTCACTACCTGACATTTTAGTTGCGCCTGTTAAAACTTTATCAAGATCGGCTTGAGTTGTAATAGCCGTGCCTTTTTCAGTCACACCTTTTTTAGTCGTTGTTTCGGTATATAATTTATCGTTCCCAACCCCTAAAGTATCATTATCAATTTTATCCAATTTAAATTTAATCGTTTCTTTATCATTGGTACCGACTTGGATGGTCATTTCGGTATCACCATTCAATACTTTCACACCATTGAACTGGGTTTGCTCAGAAATACGATCGATTTCAGCGAAACGCTCAGTAACTTCATTTTGAATAGAACTAATATCAGAATTTGAATTAGTACCATTTTTAGCTTGAACGGTCAGTTCACGAATACGTTGTAAGTTGTTATTAATTTCATTCAATGCTCCTTCAGTGGTTTGAGCAACTGAAATACCATCATTTGAATTACGAGAGGCTTGAGTTAAGCCGTTAATATTTGAAGTAAAGCGGTTAGCTATCGCTTGACCTGCGGCATCATCTTTTGCGCTATTGATACGCAGACCAGAAGATAAACGCTCAATCGCTGAGCCTAAAACGCCTTGTGATTTATTTAAATTATTTTGAGTCACTAAAGACAGGTAATTGGTATTAATAACTTGTGCCATACGATATTCCTTCGACTTGATTTTAAAAATTTTTTTCATGAATAGGTTTGTTATTACGCCACTGTAATAACGTTGCCTAAACACTATCGTCATCAATTTCGAGGGTTTTACGGTTTTTGGCGTCGCGAAAATAGCAATAAAAGCCAGTCAGTTAATTTTTAAGAACTTATTGATTTAAAAGAAAAGAGAATTAAATTGAGAAAAAAATAAAAACTAAAAAAGAGTGGGGTTAAAGATAAAATAACAAGAGTCTATACTTCAAAATCAGCAACTTCACCATAGACTTCAATTTTAGAAGTATCTATTTGATCTTCTAATTGTCTCAAGTCATAAATACTTTGAAGGCGTAACCAAAATTCAGGTGTGCTTCCTAATGCGGCTGCAATACGGATCGCTAATGAAGGTGTTAATGCGGTTTTACCTGCTAACAGACGAGATACAGTTGCAGGAATTACACCAATATTTAAAGCAAAACGGCGCCCACTAATTCCCATATCAGCTAAATCTCGCGCAATAATTTCGCCGGGATGTGAAATTTTAAATTGTTTCATAACGTTAACCTAATATTACACGATATGTAACACACTAGTGGGTTGTTACAATCACTGCAACATAAAATGATTTTTATCGTTTTCTTTAGGAAAAAAGCTACGTTGAAATAATTTTTTAAAATAGATAAAGGAAAAATATAGATATGCTTTATCGCAAAAAAAAGGCCCTCTTGCGAGGACCTTTTGGATATAGAAAGGTATCTTTTGTGTCAGAGTACGAATTAACGTAACAGAGACAGAACAGTTTGTGGTACTTGGTTTGCTTGAGCAAGTACTGAAGTACCAGCTTGTTGCAGGATTTGACCACGGCTCATGTTAGAAACTTCTGTTGCATAGTCAGCATCTAAGATACGGCTACGTGCAGCAGATAAGTTGTTAACAGTGTTGTTCAGGTTATTGATAGTTGATTCAAAACGGTTTTGAATCGCACCTAAAGAAGAACGCATACCGTCAACAGTGTTGATTGCATCATCTAAAGTTTTCAGTTGAGCTTCTGCTTTAGCTTCTGCTTTAGTTACGTCATCAGCAGTTGCAACTTCAACTTCTTTCAGAGAAGAGAACTCAATAGTTTTAGCATCTGTAGCTGCAGCTGGGTTAGTCACTTTCATGTCAGCTTTAAACGTAACATCTTTCTTGTTACCATCAGCATCTTCAAGTTCTGCAGTGATGTAATGTTGACCATTTTTATCAACACTTGCAGATTTGATAGTTGCGTCAGTATTAGTGTGACCTTTGTAATCTACAGTGATTTTACCTAAGTCAGCAGCAACTTTACCATCAGCATCAGCTGGAGCTAATTCAGCAGCAGTTTTAGCAGTTAAATCAGAAGCTTTAACACCACCAAATGCTTCTGCACCAACTTCTAATTCGTCAACTTTCAGCGTTTTGCTGTCAACTTTTTTCAGTTCAAATTCAATTTTTTCTTTGTCGTTAGTACCAACGTGAACGGTCATTTTTTCTTTTTCGCCGCTCAGTACTTTAACGCCGTTGAATTGAGTTTGTTCAGAAATACGGTCGATTTCTTTTAAACGCTCGCCAACTTCTTCTTGGATTGATTTGATATCTGATTCTGAGTTAGAACCGTTTTTCGCTTGAACTGTTAACTCACGGATACGTTGTAAGTTGTTGTTGATTTCGTTCAGTGCACCTTCAGTCGTTTGAGCGATAGAGATACCATCGTTCGCATTACGTGCTGCTTGAGTTAGACCATTTACGTTTGAAGTGAAACGGTTAGCGATCGCTTGACCCGCTGCATCGTCTTTAGCGCTGTTGATACGCAGACCAGAAGACAGACGCTCGATTGCACTTCCTAAAGCTCCCTGAGATTTGTTCAGGTTGTTTTGAGTTACCAGAGATAGATAGTTGGTATTAATGACTTGTGCCATAGCTAGATTCCTTTAAAATCAAGTCGATAAAATAAAAGTTTGCCTATTCATTTACGGTGTCAATCACCGGCAACAAGTTTATCGGCACCCCACATACAACCTTTAACTTTTCCTACAAATATTTCTGCGATTTTTTATAGAATTAATATCAAGTCGATGATAAATAAGAAAATTAATTTATTATTTTTTTATTAAATTTTTATCAATTTTTATCTCAAGCCATTTTTCAGTGATCAAAATTCGACTTTGGTCATCAATAGCAATAAAAGGCTTCTATATGGCAGCCTGTTTCAGTCATCAAAAATACCAAATAGACGTAAACTTTTCGCCGATTCTACCGATAACGCTTTTTGAGGATTATTTTACGAACACAGAAAGGAGACCGGTATGGCTGGTATTGCTTCACTAGGCGTGGGCTCAGGGATGCCTCTTAGCCAAACATTGGCACAATTAGAGGCGGCGGAAAATAAACGCCTTGAACCCCTTGATAAACAGATGAAAAGCTACGAAGCGCAAATTACCGCTTACGGTAAGATCCGTAGCCAACTTGATAAATTACAGAAAGCTTCTGAAGATTTAAAAAAATTCGATAAAATTGTTGCCACGAAAGTTGATGATGAGTTTGATGCTTTTAAAGTGACTACTGACGGTAAAGCTAGTGTAGGTAACTATACTGTTTCAGTAAAAAAACTTGCTCATGCACAAACATTAAAATCAATTCCAGTTAATAACGTAAAAAGCCAGATTGGAGAAACGTTAGGTGCAGGTAAAACACGCACATTAGTAATAACCCAACCTGGTGAGAAAGAACCTTTACGCATTGAACTAACCGATGAACAAACTTCAATGATTGAATTGCGTGATGCAATCAATAAAAAAGAAGGTAATGTTTCTGCTTCAATCGTTAAAGCTGAAGATGGTGTTAACCATTTGATCCTGACTTCTCGTAAAGAGGGTACGGATTCAATGATGACGATTAAAGTTGAAGGTGATGAAGAACTAAATAAGTTCTTATCTAATTCACCCGACACGGATAGTGCACCACATACATCAGGTATGAAACAAATCGTTGCTGCAAATAATGCACAGTTAACGATCAATGGTATTGATATTGAGCGTCAGACCAATGAGATAAAAGATGCCCCTGAAGGTATTGTTTTAAATCTAAAGAAGACGACGGATAACAATAAAGAAGGTGTTGATAAACCTGAAATAGTGACTGTTGCTCGTGATATTGAGCCAATGAAAAAAGCCATTAAGGCTTGGACTGACGCTTACAATGAGTTAAGTAAAACGTATAAAGATCTCACCAAATATACCCAAGTTGAAAAAGGTGAAGAGTCGGCAAAAGACAACGGTGTGTTATTAGGTGATAGTACTAGCCGTATGATTATGTCTGAGCTAAAAAGCTTTGTGACTAGTTCACAAAATACCTCAGATATAGATACCCTAAATAAAATGGGGATTAAATTTAAAGTCGATGGCACATTAGAAATCGACAATAAAAAACTGGATGAAGCGTTAAAAGAAAAACCGGCTAACGTGAAAGAGTTTTTTATGGGTGATGGTAAAGAGACCGGTTTTGGTACACAAACCTATAATTACCTAAAGAAAACCCTGCAATCTAATGATGGTACTTTAGATATTGCCACTGATGGCGTAAAAAAACGCAAAAAAACATTAGATAAGCAAATTAAAAATACGGAACGCAATATTGCGGCTACGATGGAACGTTATAAAAACCAGTTCCAACAGTTAGATAAAATGGTCAACTCCATGACTAACTCCAGTGCCTCAATTGGCCGTCTATTAATGTAATTTTTTAAAAGTAGGACACTATGTATCAACAATCAGCCAGTAAAATGTATGCTCAAATCGACGTTGAAAGCGAGATTTTAAATGCCACGCCTTACCAGCTGATCCAGATCCTATTTAATGGGGCGCTTAGCGCCCTTCGCCGTGCATTAATATTAATGGAACAAGGAAATATCGCGGGTAAAGGCGAAAATATTTCTAAAGCCATTAATATTATTGGTAACGGATTAAAACAAGGTTTGGATAAAGAGAAAGGAGGCGAGCTTGCAGAGAATCTGGAGCTCCTTTATGACTATATGGTTAATCAGCTACTCGATGCTAACTTAAAAAATAACCCAGAAAAAATTCATGAAGTCATCAAGCTCTTAACTGAAATTTCTGATGCTTGGCAACAAATCGGCACACAGATTAATTCTTATTAAATTAGAGTGGACAACAATATGGATATTATGGCGGCTTACGAGCAGGTTTTAAAATCAAGTGAGCAAATGTTAACGCTTGCCAAAGATCAGCAATGGGACAAGCTGATAGAAATGGAAATGGATTATTTAAAAAGCGTTGAAAGTATCACTAAGATGATAAAACCAGCTGACGGTGAGCTGAGACTACAACAACGCCTCACGGATATGCTAAAGAAAATCTTAGAAAACGAAAATGAGACGCGAAATTTATTACGGGCTCGTCTAGATGAGCTTGGCATATTAATAAGACAGACTGAACAAGAGCAGAGGGTACAAAATAGCTATGGTCAGTTTACAGAACATAGTTATTATCCTGATCTCAATCTTAAATAACTCTCCTCTGCGCCAAAAGCGGTTTTATTAGCTAATGGCGTCTTTACTTAGAAAAAGTCACTCTTATTATTCAGCTTAACTTGTTATCGGTAACGTAAAAATTAACGTTTACCTTTTTATATTTTTGTTTTTTTGCTTTTTTGTTTTTTGTTTTTTGTTTTTTGTTTTTTGATTACATAGATTGTACAGATTGCACTAACACCATATCAATATGTGGAATGTTATCTTCAAGATACGTTTCTGAATCGATAACAAAACCATGTGATTGATAAAATGAGACTAAATATGCCTGTGCCATTATTTTTATTGTATGGGTGTTAAATTGACGACACGTAGTTGCAATCGCCTCTTTTATTAACTGATGCGCAATACCACTTCCCCGCTGATTTTGAGCAACAATCACCCGCCCTATTGAGGCTTCTTTAAATGCGATGCCTTGAGGCAACAGACGTGCATAAGCAATAAGTTGCTGACTCTCTTCCTCTTTGGCAAATAGGTGTAATGTATTTTGATCTACCCCATCCAGATCTTGATAAGCACATTGCTGTTCACAAATAAAAACCTGATTTCTTAATGCCAAAATAGCGTAAAGCTCATCTGTCGTGAGTTGTGAGAATGATTTTAAAATCCAATTCATGCGCTTTATCCCGCAGTTTAAAGTAATAAAAAACAATCAATGATAATGCAATATCATCGACAAGAACTTTGTTTCATCGCTTGGTTGAATATAAAGTGTGAAATAGTAATGTTGATAGTGCGTTTTTATAGTAAAAACGAAGAAGAATAGAGACTCAATACAAAAAAATAGGCAATAAAGCCGTTAATCTAAATACGTTCAGACTCCCCACGAGCCTTGATGGCTTCTCTTATAGACTTCAAGAAAGATAATCTTAAAGTCGCTCTAACCCTTTCCACGCTCTATTTTTTACTTCAGTCACTAAAATGGCTGGATTTAAGGTTATTTTTTCTGCAATCGAAAAAGCCAACTCGATAACTTCTTTGTGATCTTTCGTTTCAGTATGGTAATTAAATTCTGCAAGAGGCAGGACATATTTACCTTTCAAACCATCGATCTCTTTTTTAAATCCTTCTTTTACCATCTTTTGTGTTAATAACACATAATCTGCATTTTCAGGATCGGATAATTCAACTCTAACAGTAAACTCAGGCATAGAAACCTCCTACAGTCTGTCTATGTCTAATAAAATTCTGTTAGCTCTCGAAAGGAAGTATATTAAATCAACAATCATTTTCCTAGTAAGAAACTGTGATAAATAATGTGATAGTGATTGAAATAGAAATCGCCCACTTCACTGTGGGCGACTTATTAGCTCATAATAATCTGATAAATAATAATTTATTTAATCACATCATAGAGTTGCTGATTTGATAAATAATCCGCTGTTAAGCCTACTGACGGATCATATTGTACACCAACGATCTCAGAGAATGCTTTACCCTCTTTACCTAATGAAACTTTACGTTCGTCTTTACCCGTACTTTCATGAATAGAATAAGTTTTACGACGCATTGCTGTATATTTATCAGCATCATTAGCAATATCGGTGTGGTAGCCTGTAATTTGTGCATCCGTTAAAGCTAATTTATTGGCTAAATCACAACCCCAACGAGTTAAACAAACTTCTGCAAAATGGCGAACCACTAAACCTGGTGCATATAATGCATTTTCACCTTCACTACCATCAATAGAAGCATTACCCACTAATGTGGCATGACGTCCTGAAATAGGGAAAATATGCATTTTAGTATCAGCAGCAACAGTTGGGATAACACAAGTAAATCCTTTAGAGCGCTCATCTTTTGCATAAAATCCGACATATTCTTTGACGTTTTTACCAAGTGCCACTTTTTCAGGTTGGAAATTCAGTGGACCCGGAACAGGATCGATAGCAAAAATATTCACAGGGATATCTTTTAATTCAGAGTCTGCCAACATTGCATTCGCTAACATATGGCAAGTAATACCACCACGACTCCAACCCACTAAGTTAACTTGTGTTGGAATAATGCCATCTTTACGGAAGATACGAATAATTTGCTGCTGAAGTTGTTGTTGAGTGACTTGACGATCGCCATAGTCATATTTACGCCATAAAAAAGAGCCTGTTACTTTGACATCTTCAATAGGAATGCCGGCTTTTTTCAGTTGGTTATACTGCTCTTCTGTCAATTTTTCACGTTGCCAATCAAAGTTACCTTTCATTAAGCAAAGTGCGTGATTAACATTTTCTTCCCAACCACTACCAAATAGCGAACCTTTGATATCAGAGTAATTAGGGCTTTCAACCCATAAATCATCTTCTTGTAGATTGCCACTACCCGGGCCATCAACAATAAACCACTGTGCAAACTCTCGTCCTTGGTTGTTTTGCGCTAAAGTGGAAACTAATTCGCCTTGCCAAAAGGTCGGATTATTATTATCAAATGAGTTAGAGCCGGTACCACATAAATAAACGGTTAATACTGTCATAGTTTAAATTTCCTTTTATTAATAACTTAAAAATCACAATAATGATTTTTATTTCCTTGTATTGAGCTATTCCTTAGCCCACCAGCACATTAACCATAAGCCTTTTTTTATTCAATTATTAAAAGTAAATTAGTAGAGTTGAGATCACATAATTGAATTTTATTTGAGTAAAAGAAATGAAAAAACTCTATCAGATCAATGTAATTAAATAATATAAATAAACTCTTTATTTTTTATTATTTCCATTAGTAAATCAGCTTATAAATATAGTGCATTAAATAACCATTTTTAAATTTAAAATAAAAAAAATCCCACATTAATAAAATGCAGGATTTTCTATTAGGTAGAATGTCTTATAAACGATTAAAAGCAACTACTCTCACCGCAGGAATATCAGCTTGTGCCCCTTCGGCAACTTCCTGACATGCTTTATCTAACGCAATATGGGGTGTGATCCCACTTTCTGTTTCTACAATTTTATGTCCGGCGTAGGTATCACCATTTCTGGAACGCACTTTATACGCAATAAACCAATATTCCATATCATCACCGTTTACGTTATTAATCATGTAATTACCATAGCCGTTTATGACCCGCTTTAATGTGATAATAATCAATAATTTTTAGTTTAATAAAATTGTTTTATAAAAAGATTAAAGCAGCAGAGGACATTTTAAGCATCACAATCCATTTCTGATTGGATCATTTTCTTTATTTTTACTGCTTTTTCAAAGTGATCCAATTTATGTATCATAATCCACCATGTTGCAGCTTCCATTAATAATTCAGGGTTGTCATTTTTATTTGCAAAAAAAGCATAAAAAGATAATCCCACGCCCTCTCCTTTGACTGATATTTTATCATTACATATTTGAATTATTTTTTGTTGCAGTGATTTTCTCATATTCTCTCTATTTTTATTTTTCAACATGCCAATAAATAGGATAGAGCAAAGGCCCTATCCATGAAATTTGTTCCATAATTGAATAAGTAACCAAGCAGCAATAACCCAGCAAATCACTGCCGTAGCCAGTGCCGTAAATAATTTTACATAGTTGATCATCACATAGAGTGAAATTAGATAAACCATATAAGGAATAACAGCCCACAGGCTAAAAATAATGGTGGTGCGTAACGCTTCAATAGAGCGTTCAGAGCCCACAATATAGTGTGCAATAAGCGCAAAAGTGGGAAATAAAGGAACCAATCCCGCAATATAGTAATGGCGAGATTTCGATAAAACGGCGATTAATACTACGACAAACGCACCTATCAGTGCTTTAACCAGTAATCCCATTATTTTTTCATCAAGTTATAAAAACCTTAGTACTATCATACCTATTCATATTTGTATGTGAGCTGATTTTATTTTTTATGGTTTAAAGTATGACTAAATAATAACCATTAGAAAAAGCCCAATAAAATTATTGAGCTTTAAAGCGTTTTAAATTTTCTTTAAGCAAACATTAGTCTTTTTGCCAAGAAATATCTTTTTCACTTTCATAAGTTCCAGTTAGCACTAATTCACCTAACTCTGTTGTTTTATAGGTGTTACTTCTAAAGTGTTTTGTTTTCTTCCCTGTTTCAGGATCTTTTGTAACCCATTCAATATCACCTTCAAAATCCGTTCCTTGGTAATAAGTCGAGAAACGTTTACGCTCACCATCATGCCAACCCACCACAACGACTGAATTGACACCCGCATTTAATGCTTCTAAAGGAAATTCAGACAGCAACAATCCATTACGACCAATATTAACAGAACAATTTTGCCCACCTACAAAAGCGGAACAACTTGCATCAAATCCACTAATTCCGGAATGATCACCAAAAATTGCAGCTGCTTTAAAATTTCCTTCAGAGACAACATTAGCGTTATTTCCAGTTGCTATACCGATACTTCCTTGCGCAAGATCTTGCACCCAAGTATGATCACCCGTTGAGATACCAACTGAATTTTCTGCATTACTATAAATAATAGCTTCATTACCTGTTGTAATAGCAATGGTATTTTTTACTAACGGAGTTCCATTTTCATCTGAATCATAGCCATGAGAAATCTCCGCTTTTTGCCCTGACGAGAAAGTTACTGATTGACTTGAAGCTTCGACAAAACTTTCTTCACCTGTAGTAATAAAAAGTGAGTTTTTGCCGTGCTTGATAGTACCTTTATCTTCGTCATATTCAGTGCCTTCATTATCATAAATCTTAGCTTTTTTGCCGATATGAATAATTTGGGCATCTTCACCAATACAATTAACGATTTGCTCATCTAACGTTAAAATGGCATTTTTACTTTCACCGCTTAAAACAAGCGCTTTATTTGTAGTTACAGTTGTCATAGTAATATCCTTATTTACATTTCCATTATTTAACACACTAAAAATACTGTTTAAATATACAGTATAATTGCTAAATAACAACCTCTATACTAAATTTCAGAAAATAAAATAACGACAATATAATCAAACAGATAAAAGTAAATAACACATAACATATTCACGATTAGTCAAATAAAGAAAAAATAAAACAGAAAAAAGCGAAAAAAATCTGATGGAAGAACTTTATAAAAAATGTTCAAAGTGATTAGCAACTACGGTTTCATCAAGGTACAGCTAAATCAGAGGGATAATGTACATCTCAAGAAATAGAATTGAGCTAAATCTCATTATTTAGCTCAAAAGCAATATAAAGTCGCATTCTTAAGCATCTAAATGTGTTTTCTTTTTTTCTGTTGCCGTTGTTTCTTCTTTATTCTTACAACAATCATGTGAACTGTTTTCGCCATGATGATGTTTATGCATAAAGAGGTGCATTAACGGACAAAGTAATAACATCAAAATAAACCAATTATCTCTTAGAAGTTCCCACATAATCATCTCCTTAAATCACGTTTAAAAAGATGATAGGGCTTACACTAAGAGGAAGGTCTAGTATGGATTTGTTATTTAATCCGTATTTTTGTCAATTGTCTTTCCGCACCTTAATTTGAGCTTCTTCACAATAATTCTCTTTGCAAAATTTAACTTTATCCACCCTTTGCTATACTTTAATTATATTTAAGTATTGTTCACTATAACTCTCTAATAAGATTTAAAAACTTATTTAACATGAAGGTTTCAATGAAAATATTTTTTAAAATATTATTGATGATCTTATTTCTTAATGCCTGTTCTTCATATACACAAATTGATAGCAACAAAAGTGGAGATGTCATTAAGGTTAAATCAGCACTTATCGAAAATGATAATTTATATATTGTTAGTGATTCTACTAATTATCATTTTAAAGGTGAGGCTATCACTGCGTTAAAAAAATTCGCCACATCTAAATATAATGAAAAAGTGATTTATTTTAGTGCTAGCCTAGGAATAATGGGGAATGTTGTTAACGGTAGCTATATGATTTATTTAGATCCTAAAGATTTCACTATAGATGAACTCGATGATCTTGCTAGTACTTATCATTTTTATAGAAGCAACTATCAGTCTAATAATGATGAGGAAATGATTAAAAATCAGATACCTAATTATGAAAATAGATTTTTTATTATTGGAAAATTTTATGCTAATGGAGAGATGGTTAATTTATCCAATAAAGATGAATTATTAGAAAAATATTCCTTACCTAAACCCGTTTTTGCCAACGTTAATTATTATTCCAAACATTTAAAGCCATCAGATACATTAAAAACAATCGCAGTAATGCCACTACAAGCGATAAGTCTTATTTTAGTAGCACCACTTTATATTATTCTGCTTAGTGCCCCCTGAACTTCAGGCTATTATCGTTAGGTTTATTTATAAGTATCTTTACTTAAGATGTCAGCTATTGACCAGTTAAAAAATTGTCCATTGGTGTGTTGAAAGCTTATAAAGCAGATAAAGAATCTAAGATGTATTGGGTAGTCAAAATCTGTAATAACAGATAATTAATCAATGTGATTTCCTATATCTAGGTTTTACACATAGATAGTAATAAATATGAGATAGCTATGAAAAAGAAAATGATTATAGGTTGTATGATGTTAATTAGTTTTGGCACCTGTGCAGAAACAGTTATTTATAACGAACCCGCTCCATTGGGATTAACATGGGGAATGTCTTTTAATGATTTTCAGAAGAAAACAGATTTCGCAATAAAACCTATCGATAAATACCCCTCAACCTGCCCAATGACGGCAATAACCTTTGATGAAATTATTGATGGAAAAAAAGAAGGAAATTATAAAGTTTATTTTTATAATAAATTCAAAGAATTAAAGTTTACAGGATTGTATGGCGTCGTCTATAGCTATGAAACAAATGATTTAAATAAATTTAAAGTTAAAGATAATGATATTATCAAAAATCTTGATTCTCAATATAGCCAATATAAAAAAGTAATTACTACCAGCGATGGTGGATTTCTTACTTATGATACAAATAATATTCAACGTGCTTATTTTAGTTCTAGAGATACCATAAACCAGGATCAGAAAGTTCAATACAAGAAAAATGAAGAAGGAAATTATGATATTTCCGTGAGTTACTTCTTTTATCCTGAAATATACAGTGACGATTTATCAAGAAATATCAAAGAGATCAGAAAACAATGTAATGCATCATTAGAAACTGACTGAAGCTAAAACTTGAAAAATTAAATAATGAAAGAGTGAGTGGCTTTAATATACTTTAATCTAGATATGCAAAAGCGCACATCAATAAAATGATGTGTTTATCCTTTGTGCACAAATCGGGGCACTCATCACCATAAATAACAGACAATAGTATAAGTATTCGAATGTTTAATCACATTCGAAAGCTTATATCATCCATTCAATGATATTGAGCAAGATGCCCCATTCTGTTTTGATTAGGTGTTTCTTTATAGCTATATAAAAGAATAGCTATATAAAAGAAAAGTCACCTTTATCAAATGATAAGGTACTACACCTGCATACTCATGATTTCTTGATAAGCGGCTACCAGCTTATTGCGCACTTGTACGCCCATTTGTAATGAGATACTGGATTTTTGCATATCTACCATCACATCGTTTAATTCAACACCCGGTGTACCTAAGGTAAACGCTTGAACTTTGTTGGTTGCATTCATTCGGGTTTCATTAATTTTACCCACGGCTTGAACAAGCTGAGTTGCAAATCCTGCTTGTACTGGCTGGGGTTTTGCAATATTGGATGCTTGCAAAGTCTGGATTTGCATTTTATCCAGAACACTTTCAATAGCTGGAATTGACATATAAACCTCTGCGTTAATCATCTAATTCAATTACTGAATCAATGTCATAGTAAGGAAGTGAACCAACACGCTTACCGAGTTATACCCTAACACAGGGGCTTCATTCCAAAGCGAGTAATTAACGCAAAAGTTAAGGGCTAATTACGCCATTAAATGAAACGCAAAAGGCCAATAATGAGACACCTGAGAGTAGGTTTATTTATTTGCGTAAGGGGAGTCTGTTTTGTTACGCCACGCTTTTAGTATTCATCCCGAACTACAAGGCAAGGATTGTCTATGAATGCCGAAAAAACCGACGTTGTGAACCAGAATAAGGGTTTTAACGCCATTATTAACCGGATAAAAGCCGATCCGAAAATTCCGCTCATTATTGCGGGTTCGGCGGCTATTGCCATTTTTGTTGCTGCATTTTTATGGTTACAAAGCCCTGATTATAAAGTGCTTTATAGTAATCTTAGCGATAAAGACGGTGGCGAAATTGTCACACAGTTAACACAGATGAATGTACCTTATCGCTTGTCACAAAATGGCGCGGCGATTATGGTGCCTGACAATCAGGTTCATGAATTACGCCTGAAACTCGCGCAAGCGGGACTTCCAAAAGGCGGTGCTGCCGGTTTTGAACTGTTAGATAAAGAAAAGTTCGGGATCAGCCAATTTAGTGAACAGATTAACTATCAACGTGCACTTGAAGGTGAGCTTGCTCGCACTATCGAGACATTAGGTCCTGTACAAAATGCTCGTGTTCATTTAGCACTACCAAAGCCATCTCTTTTTGTTCGTGAACAGAAATCCCCTTCTGCATCCGTTACGGTGGGTCTTTTACAGGGTAGAGCACTGGATGAAGGTCAAATTAATGCCATTGTGCATATCGTTGCGAGCAGTGTTGCAGGTATGCCTGACAGCAGTGTGACCATCGTTGATCAAAGCGGTAAATTATTGACACAACCTGATGCAATGGGTCGTGACCTTAACTCTACCCAACTGAAATATGTTCAAGAGCTAGAAAATCGTTACCAGCAACGCATTGAAACGTTATTAGGCCCAATTGTAGGTCGTGGAAATGTTCATGCACAGGTGACGGCTCAAGTTGATTTCTCTCATACCGAAGAAACAGCGGAAGAGTACAAACCAAACCAACCACCAAACCAAGCCGCGGTACGTTCAAAACAGTTGAGCCAAAGTGAGCAAAATGGTGGCATGTTAGCTGGCGGTGTTCCTGGTGCATTATCCAATCAGCCTGTTGCTCCACCTCAAGCGCCTATTGAAGCACCAAAAGCGCAAGAAGGTGAAAAAGCAGATGATGCCAATGCAACAGGTACAGGTACGAATCGCACATTAACGCGTAATCCAAACAGCAATAGCCGTTTAGATGAAACAACCAACTATGAAGTTGATCGCCGAATTCGCCATATCAAACGTCCAGTAGGCAATGTTGAGCGTCTTTCTGTCGCTGTTATTGTGAACTACAAAACAGTTGAAGATAAGAAAGAAGCGGCTGAAGGCGAAGAGCCTATTGTTGAAACTAAACTTGTTCCGCTAACTGATGAACAAATTCAGCAAATTGAAGGGCTTGTTCGTGAAGCGATGGGCTATTCCCAAGAACGTGGTGACTCTTTAAGTGTCGTAAACTCGCAGTTCAACGATGTTGAAGAGAAAGTGATCACCGTTCCGGTATGGGAAAATCCAGAAATTTTGGCGAAAGCATTAGATTTAGGTCGCTGGTTATTACTTGTCATCATCGCATGGATCTTATGGCGCAAACTGGTGAAACCACAGCTTGAAAAACGCCGTGAAGCTGAAGTTGCGGCACAGAAAGCTGTACTGAAAACCAAGCTACAAGTTAAAGATGATGTTGATGAAGCAGAATTAGATGACGAAGCAAGACGTAAACAAGCACGTAAGCGTGTGAGTGCCGAATTGCAGAGCCAACGTATCCGTGAAATGGCAGAGAAAGATCCTCGTGTCGTCGCAATGGTAATTCGTCAATGGATGAGTAAAGAGCAATGAGTAATAACTTAACTGGAACCGAAAAAAGCGCCGTTATGTTACTAACACTCGGTGAAGACCGAGCGGCGGAAGTATTTAAACATCTAAGTACACGCGAAGTTCAACAGCTGAGTATTGCAATGTCATCAATGCGTCATATCTCAAATCAGCAATTGATTGATGTTATGGCTAGCTTTGAAGAAGACGCAGTTCAATACGCAGCATTGAACGTCAATGCGAACGATTATTTACGCTCTGTTCTGGTTAAAGCCTTGGGTGAAGAACGTGCGAATAATCTATTAGATGAGATCTCTGAAACTCGTGAAACAACAACGGGTATCGAGACACTTAACTTTATGGAACCACAAATGGCTGCCGATATTATCCGCGACGAACATCCGCAGATTATCGCAACTATCTTGGTTCACCTCAAACGGGGTCAAGCGGCAGATATTCTTGCCCTGTTTGATGAGAAATTACGTAATGACGTGATGTTACGTATCGCAACATTTGGTGGTGTTCAACCGTCCGCATTAGCAGAGTTAACTGAAGTACTGAATAACCTGCTTGATGGTCAAAACCTCAAACGCAGTAAAATGGGTGGTGTTCGTACTGCTGCTGAAATCATCAACTTGATGAAGAGCCAGCAAGAAGAGAATGTCATCACTGCGGTTCGCGATTACGACGGCGAATTGGCACAAAAAATTATCGACGAAATGTTCCTGTTCGAAAACCTTATCGATATCGACAACCGTTCTATCCAGCGCATTCTACAGGAAGTGGAATCCGACTCCTTGGTTGTGGCATTGAAAGGATGCGATCAAGAGCTGCGCGATCACTTCCTCAACAATATGTCGCAACGTGCTGCTGAGATCATGCGTGATGACTTGAGTTCTCGCGGCCCTGTTCGCATGTCTCAAGTGGAAGCAGAGCAGAAAGCAATTCTGCTTGTGGTACGCAAATTAGCAGAGACTGGAGAGGTTGTTCTTCATGGAGGAGACGATACCTATGTCTGATAAACATACTGATACTAACTGGAAGCCTTGGGTTCCAAAAGAACTCACTGATTGGGCATTAACTGTCGAGGAAACGACAGAAGACGAAAAGGAAGTCGAAAAACAGGAAAAAGAAGTCGTTCAGCAACAGAAAGTTCTTGAGCAAATTAATATGCTTGATGACATGAAAGACAAGGCCCAGAAATTGGGCCACGCTGAGGGCTTTGAGGCAGGGAAAAACCAGGGTTATCAGGAAGGCTATCAGGCTGGATTACAATCAGGTATTGAAGAAGGTATTCACCAAGGCATTGCTCAACAATCACCATTAATTAATGAATGGCAAGGATTATTGGCTGAGTTTAGGCACTCTTTAAATGGGTTAGACAGTGTTATTGCTTCACGTTTAATGCAAATCGCCCTCACAGCAGCAAAAGAAGTTTTAGGTCAGCCTGCTGTTTGTGATGGTTCTGCATTACTGGCGCAAATAACCTTAATGTTGCAACAAGAACAGATGTTCTCAAACAACCCACAGTTAAGAGTTAATCCAAAACATATTCCACAGATTGAAAAAGAGCTGGGTGATTCACTTTCTGCTCATGGTTGGAAAGTGGTTGCCGATAACAGTATTCATGTTGGTGGATGCCGTGTTGTGACAAATGATGGCGATCTCGATGCCACGATTGCAACTCGTTGGCATGAGCTTTGTCGTCTTGCTGCTCCGGAGGCGTTGTAATGACAGCAAGATTGGGGCGTTGGTTAGAAAAACTCAGTGATGCAGAAGCGCGTTTAAATAAAATTCCGCGTGTACGTCAATATGGTCGTTTAACCAGAGCAACAGGTTTAGTCATGGAAGCTAAGGGGCTTGTTATGCCCCTTGGCTCTACGTGTTTAATAGAACGTACCATTGGTAAAACTGTTGAAGAAGTTGAAAGTGAAGTCGTTGGGTTCAACGGTAGCCAAATGTTGTTAATGCCTTTACAGGAAGTCGAGGGATTAACTCCGGGTGCCCGTGTTTATGCACAGGCAACTCCGGGTGGTGAAAATGAAGGTCGCCAATTGCCTCTTGGGGATGCGCTGTTAGGGCGTGTTTTAGATGGCTCTGGTTATCCTTTAGATGGTTTACCACCACCAGATACAGGCTATCGTGCACCACTGATCACTCCGCCTATCAACCCATTACAACGTACTCCTATTACCGATGTACTGGATGTGGGCGTGCGTGCAATCAACTCACTGTTAACGGTGGGTCGTGGTCAGCGTATGGGACTTTTTGCAGGCTCTGGTGTGGGTAAGAGTGTGCTATTAGGCATGATGGCGCGTTTTACTCAAGCTGATGTGATTGTTGTTGGATTAATTGGTGAACGTGGACGTGAAGTTAAAGACTTTATCGAAAATATTCTCGGTACTGAAGGCTTAGCGCGCTCTGTGGTTGTAGCAGCACCTGCTGACGTATCACCACTTCTTCGTATGCAAGGTGCTTCTTATGCAACACGTATTGCCGAAGATTTTCGTGATCGTGGAAAACACGTCTTACTGATTATGGATTCACTTACACGTTACAGTATGGCACAACGTGAAATTGCCCTTGCCGTAGGCGAACCGCCTGCAACCAAAGGCTATCCGCCTTCTGTCTTCGCTAAATTGCCAGCGCTGGTCGAACGTGCGGGAAATGGTGTTGATGGCGGTGGCTCTATCACGGCTTTCTATACTGTTTTAACGGAAGGTGATGATCAGCAAGATCCAATTGCAGACTCCGCGCGTGCGATTTTAGATGGCCATATCGTGCTTTCGCGTTCTCTTGCAGAATCTGGGCACTACCCTGCTATCGATATCGAAGCATCTATTAGCCGTGCAATGACGTCACTGATTGATAAAACACATTATCGTCGTGTGCAAGTGTTTAAACAGCTTTTATCGAGTTATCAACGTAACCGCGATTTAATTAACGTAGGTGCTTATGCTGCGGGCAGTGATCCTATGCTTGATAAAGCGATTGCTCTTTATCCGTCCCTCGCGAAGTTCTTACAACAAGATATCCAAGAGCAATGCAGTTATCAAAGTGCATGTGAGCAACTTAATCAACTGATCACAGTAAACTAATTCTGAACATAATCAGAGAAAGTAAAGAGGGTTCCAATGCGGGAGCAGTCACCTTTAGTGACACTGAGAGAACTGGCACAGACAGCGGCTGAACAAGCCGCTATTCAACTGGCTCAGGTCCGGCAGAGTCATCAACAAATGGAACAGCAACTCAATATGTTGATTGGGTATCAGGATGAATACCGTGTACGTCTAAATGAAACGTTGAATTTAGGGGGGATGTCGTCAGCATCGTGGCAAAACTACCAACAATTTCTCAAAACGCTCGAATTGACTATCGAACAACATAAACAACAACTTCAACATTGGCAGGCGCAGCTTGATCTTGCAACTGAACAATGGAGAGAAAAACAGCAACGACTCAATGCATTTGAGACTTTGGAGCAACGCGCTGAAGATAGCCGTAAGCGACATCTTGATCGTATTGAACAGAAACAAATGGACGAGTACGCACAGCGTAGTACTTTACGGAGAACAACTTGATGGAGATAACGCTTCTGACCATGGATGTCGCTGCAGCCTCTCCGGGAACGACATCCGCTTCAAATAGTCAGCCCGGTGATAATGCCCCGACATTTGCTCAGCTTTTGGGCTCTCAACCTCAAAATGCACAGAGTGATAAAAAGACAGCTAATATCACAAACCCTTCAACGAAAGAAAACAAAGCACATTCACACTCTGATGAAGACAAAACAAAAGAAGACGGTAGTCATCTTGCGTCTGTCACCACAGAACCCAATGTGATAGAAGAGTCATCTCTTGAGAAACCTCAATTGACTCTTACTTTGCCGGATAATGAACAATTTGCGGCTATTGTTGAAAATAAAACCTCTTCTTTATTAATGTCAGCAGAAGAGCTTGCCGCTGAACTTCCCGTTCAGTTAGCAGGACTACCTGGATTAAAACGTCTTACCCTTCCCTCAGAACAACTGGCTCAAGCATTACAACAGCCTCAATCAGTTAAACGTGATGAAGGTTTAGCCTCGTTAGCACGTACTATTTCAAAAGATAATGATATGTCGGACTTCAACCTTACCGACAAGCTTAATCTATCAAAATCAGATGAAAAGTCCTTGTTAACCCAGCTACGTCCAGAGACAGCGACATTAGCAACAGAAAGTACACTTGTTGGTGCTAATCAAACAGAAAAGCCTTCTGCCAAAAAAGTCGATAGCATCGCAACACTTTTAACGCCAACAGCAGAAAAAGTGAATGCATTGCTAAACGGCGATAAGCAAGTTGCAAATGCAAAATTAGCAGACAATGTTGCTCAGCAAATGGTGACCGGTAATCGTGTTGTAGAAACCGATCTTCACAACACCCTTTCTACCTCTTCTTTGGCTTCACAAAGTATTACAGGTCATGCTCACTCTTCAGCACAACCACAAATGCAATTTTCACCAATGGCAACACAGGTATTAAATGCACAAGTGGGAACACAAGAGTGGCAACAACAACTTAATCAACAAATTGTGATGTTTAGCCGTAATGGCTTACAAAAGGCAGAGCTACGTTTACACCCTGAAGAGCTAGGTTCATTGCATATCCGCATGAAAATAGAAGATGGGCAAGCGCAGTTACACCTTGCGTCACAAAACGGACAAGTTCGTTCTGTATTAGAAAATGCCATGCATCAATTGCGTCAAGCTCTCTCTGAAAATGGGATCCAGCTCACGCAGAGTCAAGTGTCTAGCGACACTAATGACAGTTGGCAACAACAAAATATGTCAGATTCCTCTCAATTTAGTGGAGATGGTGCCGATAATCATCAAGGAAGCGAGGGTAATTCTCTGCAATTAGCCTCTGAAACGGCACTACAAAAGATAACCCTTACGCCTCAAGAATTAGCATCTGCTCGTGGTGGTGTTGATATTTTCGCCTAATACAAATGTATTGGGAGGACACACTATGTCAATAAACGTAAGAGTTAATGGTTTTTTCCCTATCTGTTTCTGCAATTAAAAAACAGAAATAGCGGGATAATTAAGGTTGATTTAGATGGATATGGAAGTCCACAACAGTGAACACGTATCCACTACAAAACAGGAATTTAACTGTCCATGTCTAATTACAGCAATGAACGTAAAAGCTATAGCTTAATTCTGATCATCGTATTATTGGTGATCGCCATTATTGCAGCGGCATTCGGTGGATATAGTTGGTGGGCATTGAAGCATGCTAAATCAGGTTCAGCGGGCACTAGTCAGCAAAAAGTTATACCAGCACCCGTTTTTATGTCATTAGAACCCTTTACGGTAAATCTAATTGATGACGAAGAACACTTAGACAGAGTGCTCTACATAGGGATCACATTAAGATTGCATAATGAAGACACTCGTAAGCGTCTACATGATTATTTACCTGAGGTTCGTAGCCGCTTGTTATTACTGCTTTCTCGTCAACAGGCTAATAAGCTCGCGACAGACAATGGAAAACTCCAGCTAATGACGGATGTAAAAGAAACGCTGAGACCGACTCTCGTACCGGGAGAATCTGAACAGATCCTCTCCGATGTACTGTTTACCACGTTTATTCTGCGATAATCATTATGAGCGATAATATCCTTTCACAGGCAGAGATTGATGCTCTGCTGAATGATGATACATCAGGTGACGACGCCAAAAGCGCGAACAGGGAACCTGCGATAGCGAAGGATCCGAATGAACCGGATATTCAGCCTTATGACCCCAACACGCAACGTCGTGTGGTTCGAGAACGTTTACAGTCGTTAGAAATTATTAACGAACGCTTTGCACGTCAATTCCGTATGGGGCTGTTTAATATGCTCCGTCGGAGTCCTGATATTACTGTTGGTGGCGTTAAAATTCACCCTTATCACGACTTTGCTCGTAACTTACCTGTGCCAACGAACCTTAACTTGGTGCATTTAAAACCGTTACGAGGGACAGCATTATTTACCTTTGAACCAAATCTGGTTTATATCGCGGTAGATAACCTGTTTGGTGGTGATGGCCGTTTTCCAATCCCTGTGGAAGGACGTGAATTTACCAACACAGAGCAGCGGATCATCAACAAAATGTTGAAACTGGCACTTGATGCCTACCGTGATGCTTGGGATTCCATATTCAAAATTCAGGTGGAATATGTTCGTTCTGAAATGCAGGTGAAATTTACCAATATCACCTCATCACCGAATGACATTGTTGTTACGACACCTTTTCAAGTAGAAATTGGCTCAATGGTTGGGGAATTTAGTATTTGTATCCCATTTGCCATGATTGAACCATTACGTGAACGACTGATCAATCCACCAATTGAAAATGTTCGTCAAGAAGATGGGGTTTGGTTAGATAGTTTAGTCAACCAAGTTCAGCATTCAGAGCTTGAACTGGTCGCAAACTTTACTGACATCCCACTGCGTTTATCAAAAGTGTTAACACTTAAAGAAGGGGATGTTATCCCGATTGATAAACCAGAAAGATTGATTGCACATGTTGATGGTGTGCCCGTATTAACAAGCCAATACGGTACAGTAAATGGGCAATATGCCCTTCGTGTTGAACACCTAATTAACCCTGTTTTAAACGCTCTGGATGAGGAACAAACCAATGAGTGATGCAAATCGCCCAACTGATAATTCACAATCGGCTGAGGATATGTGGGCTGATGCAATGGAACAGCAAACTGGGAAAAGCCAGGATAATAGTTCCGATCTATTTGAACATCTTTTACCTGAAGACGATGCACTGAATCATCTCTCTGACATCAATTTGATTATGGATATTCCAGTCAAATTAACAGTAGAGTTAGGTCGCACCAAAATGACCATTAAAAAATTACTTAGCCTGTCACAAGGTTCTGTCGTTTCACTGGATGGTTTAGCTGGTGAGCCTCTTGATATTCTTATCAATGGCTATTTAATCGCTCAAGGTGAAGTTGTGGTTGTTTCTGATAAATACGGTATTCGCATTACCGATATCATTACACCATCAGAACGTATGCGCCGTCTGAGCCGTTAATCTATGGAACAGCTTCCTTCCTTTTCCAGCCAAGGTGCGGTAAATACTACCGCACCCGCTACAACACAAACTGTTCAAACACCTACACAACCGTTGCCTGTGGGTCAAAGCCTTGCTCAAGTTAGCACAGCACTTGCAGGCATCATCGTTCTTATTATTGTTGCTATGTGGTTATTTCGCCGTTTTGGCTTTACCCGTGGCTCATTTAAAGGAACAACAGCACAACTTAGCGTCAAAGCAAGTTGTTCATTAGGTGCGAAAGAACGTGTGGTGGTTGTTGAAATTGAACAGGAATGGCTCGTATTAGGGGTAACTGCATCACAGGTAAATCTGTTGCATAAATTACCCGTCCCTGATAAAGCCTCGCAGGAAGCGACCTCATCACCAACATCGCCATTGTTTACTCAAATATTACAAAAAACGCTAAAGCGAGATAAAGGCAACTCATAATGCATCAGTGTGTCACTTTTTTTAACGCATTAAAGCGTTGGCGTCTCTTCGCTAGTGTGCTGGTTTTAATCTTGTTACCTAGCAGTGCGTTTGCCCAATTTCCGGGCGTTATTACACAGCCTTTACCGGGTGGTGGCCAAAGTTGGTCATTGCCAGTTCAAACATTAATCTTCATTACAGCTTTAGGGTTTATTCCTGCTGTTTTGCTGATGATGACGAGTTTTACCCGCATTATTATTGTCCTTGGATTATTACGTAATGCTTTAGGTACACCTTCTGCACCACCAAACCAAGTCGTTCTTGGTTTGGCGTTATTTATGACCTTTTTCATTATGGCACCGGTTTTTGATAAAATTTATCAAGATGCCTATATGCCATTTACTGAAGATCAAATTACCTTTGAGCAAGCCTTAGAAAATGGCTCTAAGCCTTTACGCCAGTTTATGATGCAACAAACTCGTGAAACTGACTTAGCTCTATTTGCTCGCCTTGCCGATGCACCTGCGTTTGAAACTCGCGAAAGTGTACCAATGCGTATTTTGGTGCCCGCTTATATTACGAGTGAGCTAAAAACCGCCTTCCAGATCGGTTTTATGATTTTTATTCCTTTTCTTATTATCGACTTAGTTGTTGCCAGTGTGTTGATGGCGCTAGGTATGATGATGGTGCCACCTGCCACAGTTTCGTTGCCATTTAAACTTATGCTGTTTGTTTTAGTCGATGGTTGGCAATTAATATTAGGCTCGCTTGCACAAAGCTTTTTCAATTAGCGCAGAGGTAACCCCATGACACCAGAATCCGTCTTAGCACTAGGTACTGAAGCGATGAAAATCGCTTTATCACTAGCAGGCCCTCTTTTATTATCCGCTCTGGTGACGGGTCTTGTGATCAGTATGCTCCAAGCTGCAACACAGATAAACGAAATGACATTATCATTTATCCCAAAAATTCTTGCTGTATTAGCGGCGATTTTAGTTGCTGGCCCTTGGATGTTAAGTTTACTGGTCGATTATATGCATAACTTATTTACTGGCATTCCAGGGATGATTGGTTAATAGCAATGATAACCCTGACCAGTGAAATGCTTAACGGCTACATTAGTGATTTTTTCTGGCCATTTGTGCGTATACTCGCCCTTTTTAGCACTGCACCGCTATTTAGTGAAAGACAAACACCTAAAAAATTTCGCATTGCACTCGCCTTTTTGATTACCGCATTAGTTGCACCGGGCTTACCCCAAAGTAATGTACCTTTATTCTCGCTTATTGCCTTTTGGGTGCTATTGCAACAAATTTTGATTGGCACAATTCTAGGGTTATCGATGCAGTTGGCGTTCGCTTCTGTTCGCCATGCCGGTGAAGTGATTGGTTTACAGATGGGGCTTTCATTCGCCACCTTCGTCGATCCATCAGGTGGCCCTAACATGCCTATTTTGGCACGTATCTTTAACATGCTAACAATGCTGTTATTTATGGTCTTTGATGGTCATTTATGGCTATTGTCTATATTAGTTGATACGTTCTATGTTGTTCCTATTGGAAATCAGACCTTTAACTCTTTAGGTATTCTTACTTTAGTTCAAAGTGGCGGCACAATCTTTATTAACGGTATGATGCTAGCCATGCCATTAATCACCCTACTTTTGGTACTTAACCTTTCATTAGGTATTTTAAACCGTATGACACCACAGCTTTCTGTCTTTGTGGTTGGTTTCCCTCTTACGCTGACTATCGGTATGTTAGCATTATCCATGATTATGCCTGCATTACCTGTATTTACAGAGCGCGTCTTTAGCGATACGTTTAATCGCATCACTTTAATATTACAACAGCTGGTTTCTTGAGATTTAAATCGACTTACCTATTCCCGTACAATGCATAAATAAAACTAATGCATTGAAAGGCATTTTTCTTTAAGATTAGTCTAGTTGAGTTTTCTTAATAGGGAAATATAGCTTTGAATAATACATACCATAACAATATAGACCTAGATAATAAGAAATTAGAACATGAATTAATACGAGCCTTAGCTATTAATAATGCAATAATTACCATTACAACTAATTTTGGTCATATTCTTCCTGTAAGTGAAATAAAATTAGATCGTATTTATTATGAAGATTCACAGGAAGTTATTAATAATTGGCGAAAATCTAATAAACGTGATTGGATAGAGTTTGATTGGTCTCATACTCGTTCTCGCCAAACTAAAAGAATTGATATTACCATTCGATGTTGTGATATTTTATGTGGATTAATGCTAGCGAAGCGTTCTAAAAAACGATTAAATGTAACATTACGTTATTTGGAAGGTAATCCTAATGAACACCCTCTCTCAGGCTATATATTGCCTATTGCATTAATTATTGCTGAAAGTTTTGCTTCCGAATACAACATTCAACAAGTCTGTATCAGCCGCCCAGCCAAAGGGCTTATAGCTCAATATATGGCTCAAGGATATGAACTAACTTCAACGGATAAAGCACGACAAAAAAGAAACAATAAGCCACGAGCAAAACTTATGAGCAAAATATTAAACACTCGGACTGGCTGAACGATTATTAATCAATTAAGATATACAGGAATAGTAAGAATGTAAGTTAGGAGGCGATATGAATATAAATAAATCATCCAAAACTAAGCACTATAAAAATAAAAGCTCAGACACATCTCCACACGAACAACTATTAACCGTTATGCATCAAGCATCAATCCAAAGCGAATATGAAGAAATACTTGATTTCATGATCAAAGCTAACTTACAAAAGAGCGAAGATAATGGTATTGCCTTAACAGAGTCGGCAAAAAAAACGATTGAAAGTGCAGCAAGAAAATATATTTTAGTGGCTCAATTACGCAATATTACACCTAGTAAAATTAAGCAAAAAATAACTGAATCAGTTAAACAAAATTCTAATCGCCCCAACTGGAATGCAGATACTCAGCTAGAAAAAAAACATAATGTTATGGCTGGTGCTTACATTAAATAAAAAAATCCCCTGATAAATAAATACCAGGGGTGATATCAAAATATCTTAAGACGATACTAAATAATTAGCGATACATTTTGAACATCGACATATCTTTCATGTCGTTAAAGACTTTATAAGAAGCCTGTAATACAGACTCTTCTTGGTAATAATCTGAAATCGCTTGTGTCCAATCTAAGTCACGCAGTTCACTTAAACGCTTTGCATTTCTTAAAGAAGTATCCGCACCTAAATCATCTAAGTTATCAAGCTCTTGAAGTTGTAAACCTAATTTAGCTTCTACACTTGAAATGTTATTTAACGTTGCACGGTTAACACGGTTTGCTTCATCAATTTTTTCTAATGCTGCATCACGATCTGCTTGTGGTTTACCTGTTAAAGGTTCACGTAACGCAGTGATAGCACCATCTAATGCTTCAAAAATATCTGGAGCAGTCCCTTTACTACCTGAAGATTGTAATGTTTCGATCCCTGTAAAGTTAGTGACCATTTCAATATTACTATCTACTTTTTGGGTAATTTGCTTATCACCACCTTGATAGGTGATTTTGCCTGTTGCATCAGCCACAAAAGGTGGTTTATCTGATTGGAAGCCAGCAAAAATATAACGGCCAACACCATCTTTTGTGTTACCAATACCCACTAACTGATCTTTTAAACCTTCTAATTGATCAGCAAGAGAAGAACGGTCTTCATCACTTAATGTCGCATCGTTACCCGCTGCAACCAGTGTTTCTTGGATTTTAGTCGTGATATTGACCATTTGGCTTGCTAAGCTCATTTGCAAAGACATACTGTTTTTTGCAAATCCACGCGCTGTCGCATACTGCTGGTTACGAGATTCAGATTGTTTAACCATTACCGCTTGAGAAGCCGCCATTGGATCATCTGATGGTTTTTCAACACGACGACCACTGGAGATTTTATTTCCTTCAGTCATCCATTTGCTTTGTGAACTGGTGATATTGTCCACACGCTGGCTAAAAATTTGATTTGAACTTAAACGCACAGTGATATTCCTTATTCTGATGAAGGGTTACTTAGAAAACTTGCATAATCGCATCAAACATACTGTTTGCCGTTTGAATCACTTTTGCATTTGCCATGTAGTATTCTTGAATGCGATACATCTCACCGTATTCTTCATCCAAGTTCACACCAGAAACAGACTGTTGTTGTTCTATAATACTTTTAGTGATAGAAACCTGAGCATCGAAGTCAACTTGTGCGGTATTCACTTTATTACCAACCATACTGATCAGTGAACCATAACCACCTGCAATGGTTGTTTTACCATCAATAATTTTTTCATCAGGTAACTCAAACAATTTTTTCATGTTTTCGTTGTCACTTGGGCCCGTATCTTTCGAGCCAGCAGCCGCAATTTTACTAGGATCAGTTACCGCAACTTTCATATCTGCAATCACATTACCTACAGATTGAACAACAATAGAATCACCTTCTTGTGCTGTACCATTGACCTTGATATTCATGCCTTCGAATTTCAATTCACCTGTTGTAGCATCAGGAATCGCTTCAAATTTACGATTACCTGGTTCTACAGTGACGTTCCATTTGCCACTTTCATACCTAACTGTATATTCGGCTGCTTTAACTTGTTTCGTATCTGCATATTCAACAGCAAAATTAGCATCACCTTTATTTTTACCGTTAGGCATAACATGAGCGCCACCAAGGTCGAAGAATTTTTCACCTTTGTCGCCATTTAAATCAAAACCTTGCTCGTGTTGCTTATTAAATTGATCACCCAACACTAACGCTAATTGATTTAATTGGTTACGACTTGGATCTAACACTTCTTCACGGCTACGATATGCACCGCCAAGTTCGCCACCTTTAATACGTTTTGCATCCACTTCACGAACTTCATCAATGCCGTTGCTATAACCAATAACAAGGCGTTCGCTATTTTTGCTTGATGGAACAGCAGAAACTTCATAAGAGCGAGTACCAGATACTAATGGCAAACCATTAGCAAATGTGACGTTAACAAAACCGCCGTCTTGTTGAGTTACTTGAACATCAACCAGTGTGTTTAGTTCTTGAATTAAACGATCACGTTGGTCTAATAAGTCGTTAGGATCAGCACCATTAAAGCCTTTAGAACGACTAATTTCGTTATTTAGTTTTGCGATCTGTTTTGTATATTCATTGATATTTTTAGAGGTGTTAGTCACCTGACTATTAATATCTTTTTCTAGATCACGCAATGATTGGTCTGCTTTAGCAAACATATTAACCATTGCTTCCGCTTTACCAATAACCGTTGTACGTGCAGGATTATCTTCTGCATTATTGGTCACGTTGGGTAAGCTGGTAAAAAATTCGTCAATAGCACTTGAAACGTCATTCCCTTTATCTGCTAACAAATCATTAATTTGTGAGATATTTTGGGTATAGCTATTAAGTGCGCTTTGTTTTGACATTGCACGGTTCATTTGACCTGCAAGGAATTCGTTATACTCACGATGAATACGACTAACATTAACACCATTACCGATATAACCATTACCGGTCATTGTGCCGCTGTTTTCATTAAAAACAGTCATTTGGCGGTTGTACCATTTTACATTTTGGTTAGCGATATTATTACTCACAGTGCTCATCGCAGCTTGTGCCGCATTAAGTCCGCTCATCGCTGTATTAATTAAACTGTTGGACATTTGTCTATCCTTTTACGTTTAGTCATCACCCGTATGCACGGAGCATAGCTGGCAAGTTGAATGGATGCTCTGGTCTTTATTATCGGTACTTCCCCTCTAAACTTGAGGGGAAAATAATTAAAATAGGTCGCTTAAATCGTGAGTATAAGTTTTAGCAACTTGCTCACCACTTCCTTTTAATTGACCAATAATTGAAACCAGTTTTTTCGCATAACCTGGATCGGTGGCATAACCCGCTTCTTGAATACGGTAAGCCGCTTGCTCCGGGGTTTGAGCTTGAGGTACTTTGGCGTAACGAGGGCTTTCAGTGATAAGTCTGAGGTAATCTTGAATAGCTTCAACATAAGAGCCGTAAACGCGGAAATTATCACGCATTTTAATCGAATTACCATCAATCACTTCGGTTGTCATGATATTCGTGACAGGCCCTTTCCAGCTACTTCCTGCTTTGATACCAAACAGGTTATAACTTGGTTTACCGTCACCGGTTAGAATTTCACGCTTACCCCAACCTGATTCGAGTGCGGCTTGAGCAACAACTAAAAGATGGTGTACACCAGTACCTTCTGTGGCTTGTTTCGCAGGTCCTAACAGTTTTGATGCAAAAGAAGCACTACTTTCAGATAAGCCTTTAAGCTTACCAATCGTGCTTTCAACTGCATTTTGATAAGGCTGCATAGCACGATAAATTTGCCCCAAGGCTTGTGTTGGCATGGATTGAAAAATATCACTACCATCTAATGGCATTGGTGTTTTACCCGCCATTTCGCTAGGGTCCATCGTGACTTTGGCAGAAAGTTGTTTTTCTATCATGTCAGCAAAGCCCAAGCCTTTTTGTGATAAGTCTTGAGCGATTTGTTGATCATAAAGAGAGGTGTACATCTTGGTACTTTCTGAGTTGAACATGCTTTCTTGAGGAATAGCATCACGCATGCTTTTTAACATCATTTGAACGAAAACGCCTTCAAGTTGCTGCGCCACTTGGCGCAGCCCTTGCTGATCAGCATTTTGTCCAACCTGATATTTGAGTTTATTCAATGCATTACTGTCATATGCCGGCGCTGACATCGTCGGCATCGAAGAAAGCAGAGATAAATCTTTCATCAGATAATCTCCAATCTCGCACGTAAGCAACCCGCGCTTTCCATTGCTTGCAAAATTGACATTAAATCTGTTGGTGTTGCACCCAGTGCATTTAATGTGCGGATCACTTCGTTTAAGCTTGCGCTTGCATTCACTTGCTGTAATGAGCCACCTTGTTCACTCATATTTACGCTAGTATTACGCGTTACAACAGTACTACCACCCGCAAACGGAGTATTAGGTTGGCTTACATTCACTTGGCTATCAACCGTAACGGAAAGGTTACCTTGAGCAATCGCACAGCTTCCTAATGTCACATCACGATTCATAACAACAGAACCCGTTCTTGCATTGATGATCACTTTCGCATCTGCAACAACACGTTTAATTTCAAGATTCTGTACTTCAGCCAAGAAACGTACTTGTTCACTTTTACCAATAGGAACACGTAATTGAACTGTACGCGCATCTAAAGGAATAGCGGTACCCACACCTCGTAATTTATTAACAGTGTCAGAGATGTGTTGTGCCAACGTGAAGTTTTCTTCATTCAGTTGTAGGTTTAGCAGACCTGTTTGGCCAAATTGCGAAGGTAACTCACGTTCAATAATAGCACCATTACTAATGCGTCCACCTGCTAGCTGGTTAACTTTAACGCTATTACCACCCGCAGATGCACCTGCTCCCCCGACAATAATATTGCCTTGTGCTAAAGCATAAACCTGATTATCAACACCTTTTAATGGTGTCATCAGCAACGTACCACCACGTAAGCTTTTTGCATTACCTAAGGATGAAACAACGATATCGATTGATTGCCCTGTACGACCAAAAGGCGGTAATTTGGCAGTTACCATTACCGCAGCAACGTTTTTCAACTGCATATTGGTGCCGGGTGGTACTGTGATCCCCAATTGTGAGAGCATGTTATTCAGACTTTGCGTGGTAAACGGGGTTTGCATTGTTTGGTCACCCGTTCCATCTAATCCCACGACCAAACCATAACCAATCAGCGCATTTTCTCTTACCCCTTCAACAGAGGTGAGATCTCTGATCCGTTCGGCATGAGCGGAAAAACCGACACATGTCATCACGATAAAGAAAAGGCTCATCGCTATTTTTTTCATCTGGACCCTACTCATTAAAAAGGTGATACATTTAAGAAGAAGCGTTGTAGCCATCCCATAGACTGTGCTTCATTGATATAACCGTCTCCGATATATTCAATACGAGCATCAGCAACTTGGGTTGAATTTACGGTATTAGTACCACTGATGGTTCTTGGGTTCACAACACCTGAAAAACGGATAAATTCAGTACCTTGATTGATAGCAATTTGCTTTTCACCAATAACGTGCAGGTTTCCATTGGCAAGAAGCTGATCGACGGTAACAGTAATGGTGCCTTTAAAGGTATTGTTCGCATTTGCGCCACCTTTACCGCCAAAGTCACTATTTCCTTCCATACTCATATCGGTACGTTTATTACCAAACACCCCTTCCAAGAATCCCGGTGTAATCGCAGCAAGGAATCCTGCTTTACCATTACGGCTGGCATTTGCAGATGAGTTTTTGCTTGCACTGACATTCTCTTGCAATGTAATAGTCAGCGTATCGCCTATATTTCGAGGACGTCTATCTTCAAATAAAGGTTGATAGCCAAAATAAACAGGCTGAGTTGCCTGAAAAATAGAGCCATTGGGTGCCGGTGCAGTCGGTGCCGTTGGAACCGCCGTTGTGTTACCTTCTACTAACGGTTTTTTGGGTATATATGCGCATCCCGACAGTGTCAGTACCAACAGGGCGGTACCTAAACGTTGATGACGACGCCATCTGACACTAAGCTTTCTTGCCCCAGAATTGTCAGTAATGACCTTTGTATCCATCTTCGATACTCTTTTAGTAATACGCCTGACAGGAAACCCTGTCAGGCTAATGAACAAACGAAATTAGAGTTGCGTTAGTTTCTGTAACATCTGATCAGATGTTGAAATCGCTTTACTGTTAATTTCATAAGCACGTTGAGTCTGGATCATATTGACCAGCTCTTCAGCTACGTTAACGTTAGAGGTTTCAACATATCCCTGATACAACAAGCCTGCGCCGTTGATACCTGGGGCATTTTCAGTTGGTGCGCCAGAACTTGCGGTTTCTAAGTACAAGTTTTCACCAACACTTTCTAATCCGCTGTCATTAATAAAGGTTGTTAGTGTCAATTGACCCACTTGTTGTGGTGCCGGATCACCTTCAATCTCAACACTAACAGTACCATCACGACCAATCATGACCTTTTTCGCAGTTTCAGGCAGAATAATTGCCGGCACAACTTGGAAACCACTGGTTGTCACTAATTGTCCATTTTGGTCCATTTGGAATGCACCATCACGGGTATAAGCGTCTGTACCATCGGGTAACTGAACATGGAAGAAACCCTGTCCTTTAATCGCCACATCACGTGTTCCGTTTGTTGGCGCTAAGTTACCTTGGCTGTGTAAACGCTCAGTCGCAACAGGACGAACACCTGTACCAATTTGTAAACCTGACGGCGCATTCGTCTGTTCTGATGTCATTGCACCCGGTTGACGAATTGTTTGATACAGTAAATCTTCGAAAACCGCACGTTGGCGTTTAAAACCATTGGTGCTGACGTTCGCGAGGTTGTTGGAAATCACATCCATGTTTGTCTGTTGTGCATCCAACCCAGTTTTAGCAATCCATAAAGAACGGATCATGGTTTTCCCCTTACACTATTTAACTCAGTGATAGCAATTGGTTAGCTCGTTGCGCATTATCATCAGCGCTATGAATAACCTTCATTTGCATTTCGAAACGTCTTGCGTTTGCTATCATATCGACCATGGCTTCTGCTGGATTAACATTACTGCCTTCTAACACACCAGCTAACACCTTCACGCTATCATCAGCAGGTAATTGTTCACCCGCTCGCACTGTTCCTTGCTGAGATAAATGGAATAAACCATCATCGCCACGAACTAAATCGTTTTGCTCTGGTTTTACCATTTTCAGACGACCAATTTGACCCAGCATTTTGGGTGGATCAGTCGGTACATGCGCAGTCACAATACCGTTATTGGCAATACTGACATTTGCTTGAGCTGGTACTTCAATTGCACCGTTATCGCCCATTAACAAACGCCCTTGTACCATCAACATGCCGTCAGCGTTACGTTGGATATTCCCGTTTCGGGTATAGGCTTCTGTGCCATCTTCAAGTTGAACCGCTAAATAGCCGTTATCACTTAAAGCAACGTCCATTGACCTGCCGGTATAGTTCATCGTTCCTTGACTCTGATCGCTACCTGGCGTTGATGCTACCGTTAATGTACGAGTCGGTAAGGTATCGCCATTGACAGGTACGGCTCGCATTGCACTAAGCTGCGCTTTGAATCCCGGCGTTGATGCGTTTGCTAAGTTGTTCGCCACGACAGCTTGATTTTCCATCGAATGTCTGGCGCCGCCCATCGCGGTATAAATCACATGATCCATAACAGATTATTTCCGGCGTTATTAGCGCAAGCTAACCAGAGTCTGCAGGATCTGATCCTGAGTCTTGATGGTTTGTGCGTTTGATTGATAGTTACGTTGAGCAACGATCATGTTGACTAACTCTTGGCTCATATCAACGTTAGACGCTTCTAATGCGTTGTTAGTTAATTTGCCGAATACACCAGAGCCTGCAACACCGACAATTGGTGAACCTGAACCGTTAGTTTCAGACCACATGTTGTCGCCTTGTGAGCTTAAACCGCCCGCGTTTGCAAAGTTAGCTAATGCGATTTGACCAACAACTTGGCTTTGTTGGTTTGAGTAGGTCGCCATGATTGAGCCATCTTGCTCAATACGGAAGTTGGTGAATTCACCCGCTTGGTAACCGTTTTGCGCTAATTTAGATACGCTCGACTCAGAAACTTTTTGCTGAGTACTGCCGGTGAAGTCCAGTTCAATAGTACCTGCCGCAGAGCCATTTAAAGAGGCAATATTCATATCGGTCTTTGTATAACTCTCTAGCACCCCTGCATTGGTATATTTTAAAGTGCCTAAATCTTGATGAGGAGTTGGCGCACCACCTGCTGTTTTAGTTGAGGTATCTTGCCCATAAACTTTCCATTCATTGTCACTAGTTTTTACAAAGAATAAGTTCAGGTTATGTTCATTACCTAAGCTATCGTAAGTGGTAACGTTAGTACTGAAGTTATAAGTGTCGCCATCTTTAGAATCAAATGGCGCTTTAGCGGGTTTCTCTTCACCTGAATTCAGGTTAACCGCCATATTGATTTTGTCTGTTGCACTGGCGTTCATCATATCGGTAGGAATAACGATAGGTGTTGGTGTCGCCCCTTTTTGAACAACATTTTTACCATCAACAACTTGTACTGGATAACCTGTTACACGCATACCTTGCATATTGGTCAGGAAACCATCTTTATTTTTACCAAATTCACCGTTACGTGAATAGAAAACCCCACCGTTTTGATCTTCAATACGGAAAAAACCACCGCCAGAAATCGCTACGTCTGTTGGACGGTTAGTGGTAGTGATACTACCGTCTTTAAAGTTTTGACTAATACCTGCAACTTTAACACCCAGACCTGCACCTGAACCGGCAAAAACGTCAGCAAAAGAAACGTTTGCACCTTTAAAACCGTAGGTTGCGGAGTTAGAAATATTGTTACCGATAGTATCTAAGTTAGCGGCTGCTGCGTTTAAACCACTTACTGCTTGTGAAAAGGACATGCGCCCTCCAAGTTGAATATGTGTTAGTTAAAGAACCTGACGAATTTCATCCAATGAAACGGTATTACCTAAGCCAACATCAAGGCGGGCACCACCATCCACCATGGACACACTATTCACCAGCGCATAATTCAGTGTCTTAACAGGGACCTGAGCATCATTAAGCGTGGCGTTAACGGTAAATTTATAACTTCCCGGTGGAACAGGATTGTCATCTTCATCAGTACAATCCCAAGAGAAGTTATAAACATCCGGTAGCATCTTTTTGTCCATATTGATTGTACGAACGGTCACACCACTCGCATTGGTGATGTTTATCGTAAGAGAATCGGTTGGACTGAGTAATTCAAAACCAAAAGGTGTTGAAAAAAGGTGTTCACTGTCAGGCGTATTTGGGTCCGTATCATCTGCTTTATACGATCCCATTTGCTGACGTGTTTTTTCATTTTGAGTGTCAGGTGTTGGAATTGTGTCATCCCCATCACCGGGTTTTTCAGTCTCACCTTTACCGTCGGCTGGCTGAAAGACAACAATTTTATTCCCAGAGACCATAACACCTCGACCCACCAGTGAAGAGGCTTTCAACGCCTGACCTTGGTCAATCTGCCCAACAATGTTATTCACTGTTTTATTCAGTGTTTCAATGCCTTCAACAGTTGAAATCTGAGCTAACTGGGAAGTTAACTCATTATTTTGCATTGGGTTTGTTGGGTCTTGATTTTTCATCTGGGTGATGAGAAGTGTCAGGAAATTCCCTTTAATATCATCACTACCACTTTTTTTCGTATGGTATGAAGAAGGAGCATCCCCGATAATGGTATTATCATAAGGTTCATTCATTGAGGAGGAAATACCCACAATTTATTCTCCCTATTGACCTATCATTAGTGTTTTTTGCATCAGTGATTTTGCCGTGTTCATCACTTCGACGTTAGCTTGGTAGCTTCTTGATGCAGAGATGGTGTTAATCATTTCACCCACAACATCAACATTCGGCATACGTACATACCCTTTTTCATCGGCAAAGGGATGTCCCGGCTGATATTCCATACGAAATGGCGCAGGATCATCCACCACTTCTGTGACACGAACACCACCAACTTCTTGACCAGCAGGTGCGTTTACCTGAAAAACAACCTGTTTTGCACGATAAGGGTCGCCATCTGGACCCGCAACACTGTCAGCGTTTGCCATATTGCTGGCACTCACGTTTAAACGCTGTGATTGCGCTGAAAGTGCTGAACTTGAAATATCGAAAATACTAAATAAAGACATGCTCTTTACCCTACTGTTGCAATACAGCCATCATGCTTTTAACTTGCGAGTTAATAAATGTCACATCAGCCTGATACTTAAGGCTATTGTCAGCAAAATTACTACGTTCCATGTCCATATCCACGGTATTACCATCCATCGCAGTTTGATGAGGCACGCGATAAAGTAAGTCCGCTTCTAAGCGATAACCGGGTTTGATTGGGATATGGCGTTCAGATGTCATAGCTAATTGCATGCCATGAGTACCTGTACGTCCATTTTCAATGGTTTTCTTCAATTCAGAAGCAAAATCAATATCACGAGCCTGAAAGCCTGGGGTATCTGCGTTAGCGATATTCGCAGCGAGAATTTCTTGGCGTTTATTGCGTATTGAGAGCGCTTCTTGTTGAAAATGAAACGTATTTTCTAATTTATCGAGCATCTTCTATCCTTGGTGGCTAAGCCACTTACCTCAGCTGATAAAACAATTTCAGTTGACAGAATAAACGCTCAAAAAAAAGATGATTGGAGGAATAGGCGTAAATTGGATTGCTATTTATGCGTTTAAGGCGTGCAAAGTCGATGTACACTGTTATTGCTAAATAATGACAAACGCACAATTAGCATCAACTCTGTAAGGTGATACAAATTATGTTAGTTAGAACTCTTATCGGTCTATTTTCTTTTTTCTTTATGATGAATGTGAGTGTCGCAAAATCACTCCCTGAAGAACTACAAGATTTCTTTGTCGCACTTCATCAACAAGGCGATAAAGTGACTGTGACAGTTTTAACACCAGAAGATAAATGGCCTGTCTGCCAAACACAAGAGATCCAACGTCATGCTGGCGCGCGTAATTGGGGGCGTCTTTCAATCCCAATTCAGTGTGATAAACAACGTCGGTTTATTCAAATTGATGTTAGCGTTAATGGTGAATACTTAATCGCGAAAAAAGACATTAATCGTGATGACATTATTGAAACTTCTGCCGTTAGCATGGCAACGGGTGAGTTAGAAAAATTACCTTATGATGTATTACGTGATCCAGCATTAATTAAAAATGCGATCGCAATGCGACAAATATCCGCAGGAAAACCTTTAACTTCCACAATGGTTCGTCGCCCTTGGGCTATTTTGGCGGGACAAACAGTCACTGTATTTGCACAGGGTCCTCACTTTCAGATCCGTTATGAAGGTAAAGCCGTAAACAATGCTGTCGCCAATGAAACGATTCGAGTCAGAGTTAAATCAGGTCAAATCGTCACTGGCGAAGCACTTGAAGATGGCTCTGTACGCATCCCTCTTTAATAGATTAAAAAGCTGATAAGCAGAATAAGCCTATATTGAATTGCTTGTTACCCGTTTCAGTTATGGCAAGCCAAGGTAAACTCTCTTGTATTACATTTATCAATGTCGCATTTTGAATAAAAACTTTAGATTTGTTTGCATACTTTTTACTCTAAGCCTTTTTACTCTAAATAATTCAAGTTGTAGCTAGGCAGCAATTTAAAGCACTGCCAATAGATACTCTAAATAATTTAAGGTGTAGCTAGGCGGCAAGTGAATGAGTCACTAGGAGCATACAATAGTATGTGACTAGTGCGAATGAACGTAGCCAACAACGCTACAACTTAAAGTATGACGAGTAATGGGACTAGTGTGAGTGAATGCAGTCAACAACGCTATGGCTTGAAGTATGACGAGTAATGGGACTAGCGCGAGTGAATGCAGTCAACAACGCTACAACTTAAAGTATGACGAGTATGACGACTAAGATTAAAGTTTTTGATTTCATAGCCGATATAAAGAAACAAGATGATAGGCGAAAACACATAGGTTGTTTTACAATGGCTTCATCTGACTATTAATTGATGCCTAACAAAGGATTTTCCTATGAGTATTGAACGCGCGAATCCACTGCTTCCGATTAACGCAATTGCACAACGTAACCCGGGTGAAATCACTCAAGGCTCACGTAAATCGGGAACAACTGAACAAAAAACTGCAACAGGTGACACTTCTGTAAAACTAAGTGAAGCGCAGAAAAAACTTGTTCAACCTGGAAATAAAGACATTGACGTTGAGAAAGTTGCTCGTTTAAAAGAAGCAATTGCCAACGGCACATTAACCATGGACAGCGGTAAAATTGCGGACGCTCTTTTCCGTGAAGCTGCTGAAAGCATAACTCAATAATATTTTAATGATTATGATGGAAGAACTCCGCCAGACTTTAGATCTTCAATTATCACAGCTTAATACCATTGCGGGTATTTTACGTGCTGAACAACAGTTATTATGCGCAGGTAATATTGATATCAATGCCCTACACGAAGTAACTGAACAGAAGAATTTTGTCTTGTCGGCTTTAGGTCATACAGACCAACAGCGTCATACGCTAAGCCTACAAGCCGGTGTAGAAAAACCTTATTCAGGGTTGCCGTTCTTATCTGATTTATGGACACAGATAATAGACATCACGGCGGAGTTAAAATATCTGAATCAACATAACGGATTACTACTCGATCAACATATCACTCGTAATAGTGATGCTATCCGTTTTTTGCAGAAGAACCACAGCCCAACCCTTTATGGTTCTGATGGGCAAGCACAGCGTTCAACACTGGCTGGGCGTAAAATTCAGGTTTAGGCTTTCTCGATAATTATCAGAATTCACACGATACGCCATCAATATTGATGGCGTTTTGCTTTGCCGATAAAACACGACTCACTTTAAACCAGCAACAACAGATAACACTCCGCTGTTATCTATCATCTTCTTGTGGCACTTCTCTTATCTAAAACCTTAACTCTTGCTTGGATCTTGATTATCACCACATCATGACCATACTTTTTCATAACGCTAAAATAAATATCACTAAGCTATCTATTTATTGATGCACTGGCTTCTCTCTTTGTTGTGAGTAAAAAGCTAACGCATCTCCTGCTCTCTAACCATCACATCTTTCTATTTTATAAATATAAAAAAGGCCACTTATTACAGTGACCTTTTAGACTTAGATATCCCTTATAGCCAATTAATGAGGTTGTCCGCCAATCATCGACGTCATTCTAATGCGACGACCTTCACTGACTTCCATATTCGACAATACGGCTAATTGCGGTAGGCTGCGACGTAAGAAACGTGACAATAATGAACGTAACGCATGATTCACTAACAATACTGGAGCTCCACCGGACATCTCTTGGTGACGCACGGCATCCGCTGCTTGTTGTTCAATATTCTCAGCCAACCCTGGCTCTAAACCACCGCCACTTTGCATAGCTTGAACAAGAATACGCTCTAAACTTGCATCTAAACCAATGACTTGGATTTCATCCTGATCGCCAAACCAGTGTTGTGTGATCGCACGGCGAAGTGCAACACGAACAACGGCTGTTAATTCGGCTGGATCTTTCTGCTCTGGCGCGTGCTCTGCTAAAGCTTCTAATATGGTTCTCATATCACGAATAGGCACTTGCTCAGACAGCAGGTTTTGCAATACTTTGTGCAATACAGTAAGCGAAAGCATATCTGGGATCATATTTTCTGTCATTTTAGGGAGCTCTTTACTCACCCTATCAAACAACATTTGTGCTTCTTGACGACCAAATAATTCTGATGCGTATTTCGCTAATGCATGGTTAAAGTGCGTTGCAATAACGGTACTTGCAGCCACAACGGTATAACCTTGAACCTGTGCTTGCTCTCTTAAGCTGTCATCAATCCAAACTGCGGGTAAACCAAATGCTGGCTCTTGAGTAATATCGCCATCTAAAGAACCAACTGCATTACCCGGATTGATTGCTAACCAACGACCCGGATGCGCTTCACCGTGACCAATTTCAACCCCTTTCATTAAAATACGATAAGAGGAAGGTCTTAATTCCATATTGTCTCGAATATGAACGACGGGAGGAAGATATCCGGTTTCCTGAGCAAACTTTTTACGAATACCACTAATTCTGCCTAATAACTCACCATTTTGGCGATTATCAACCATTGGAATTAAGCGATACCCTACTTCCATAGCTAATGGATCTTCAAGCTGTACATCTTCCCATGAAGCTTCAACAACACGGTTTTGTTTTTCAACTTCTTCCATCTCTTTTTGTTGTTGTACTTCAGGATTGGCGTTGCGGCGTAAGATATACCAACCTAATCCACCTAATGCTGCAGTGAAGAAAAGGAAAACAAAGTTAGGCATTCCTGGTACTAAACCTAACAGACCTAGCACACCAGCAGTTAACAGTAGAACACGAGGATTATCAAACAGCTGGGTAACCATCTGTTGACCAACGTCTTCATCTGTTGCAACACGAGTAACGATAACACCCGCTGCCGTTGAAATAATCAATGCAGGAATTTGAGCAACCAGGCCATCACCGATGGTTAAAAGGGTATAAGTCGTTGCTGCATCGTTTAATGCCATTCCGTGTTGAGCAACACCGACGATAAGACCACCCACCACGTTAATCACAAGGATCATTAAGCCGGCAATGGCGTCACCACGAACGAACTTACTCGCACCATCCATTGAGCCGTAAAAGTCGGATTCTAATGAAACTTCTTTACGGCGTTTCTTTGCTTCGTCTTCGTTGATAATACCAGCATTCAGGTCAGCATCGATTGCCATCTGTTTACCCGGCATTCCATCTAACACAAAACGCGCACCTACTTCAGCAATACGTCCCGCACCCTTAGTGATAACCATAAAGTTAATCAAAATAAGGATGATAAAGACCACAATACCGATAGCAAAGTTACCGCCAACAAGAAAATGGCCAAACGCCTCAACAACGCGCCCTGCCGCTTCTGGTCCTGTATGTCCTTCCATTAAGATGATACGTGTTGAAGCCACGTTTAATGATAAACGTAACAACGTGGTAAACAGCAAAATAGTAGGGAAAGCTGCAAAGTCCAAAGTACGTCGAGTGAACATTGCAACCAACAGCACCATGATGGAGAGTGCGATATTGAAGGTAAATAATAAATCCAATAGAAAAGGTGGCAATGGCAATACCATCATTGACAGTATCAACAAGATAAGCACTGGCCCTGCCAGTATCTGCCACTGAGAACTTTTCCAATTTCCCGGCAAGCGGAGTAATGAGGCCAAATTAGCCATGACGATTATCTTCTCCAGCAAAGTCCAGTGCGGGAGGCACTGGCAAGTTCATAGGTTGTTTAGGTTTTAAACCACCTTCGGTTTTCCATCGTTTCAGCTGATAAACCCATGCAAGTACCTCTGCAACCGCAGCATAGAGGGTTGAAGGTATTGCATGGCCTATTTCACTGTGACGATATAACGCCCTAGCAAGCGGTGGCGCTTCTAGAAGCGGAATTCGATTTTCTGCACCAATCTCTTTAATTTTTAACGCAATAGCCCCTGCACCTTTTGCTAAAACTTTAGGTGCAGTCATTTTGTCGTTATATTGCAGTGCAACAGCATAGTGCGTTGGGTTCGTAACAATAACGTCAGCTTTAGGTACATCCGCCATCATTCGACGGCGAGACATTGCGTGTTGTTGCTGACGGATACGCGCTTTAAGCTGCGGATCACCCTCTTGCTGTTTAAATTCATCTTTAATTTCTTGGCGCGTCATACGTAGCTTTTTCAAATGGCTACGAATTTGGAAAATAATGTCGAATGCCACCATCGGGATCAGCATAAACACTGTGATATAGACTGCGAAAATCAGCAGTTGCATCGCATTCGCTAGCGCACTTAGTGGTGGAAGCGTGATCAGATGAAGAATATCGTTCCAGTTGTGCCATAAAAAAATGGTTGCAGCGATCCCCACAAAGGTTGATTTCAGTATCGCTTTAAATAACTCAGCTAACGCATTCATTGAAAAAATGCGCTTTAACCCGGAAATAGGGTTCCATTTTTTCGGATCAAACTTAATGGATTTACTACTAAAGTTAATTCCGCCTAATAAGGCAGAGCCACCAATTGCCACAAGTACTAAACCCAAAAATACCGGTGATAGCGCAAATACAGCTTGTTTAATCAAGCTACCAAATCGAGGGATCAGCAAATTCTCATTACCGATAAGGTGATGATTAAACGTAAACCCTTCTGTTAACATGGCATATAGCCCACGAGTGATAAACCCACCACTCATCCACAGCAAACTCACGCCACCCAAGATCATTAATACGGACGATAGCTCTTTAGAACGAACAATTTGTCCATCCTTTTTGGCTTTTTCCCGTTTATGGGGTGTGGGGTCCTCTGTTTTTTCGAGATCGCTATCTTCAGCCACAGTCTGTCCGATTTAGATATTGAGATTAAAAGCATGAATGAAATGACTCTAAGCATGACAAATTCAGAGGAAATTGATGGGCTGAACAATCGCAAATTTACGGGGCTTTTTGGGCTATGACAGCATGTACTTAAAAAATAACCCAATGATAAAAATGGAGATATAGGCAATATTGACGCTGATTATAAGGAAATCAGCAAAATTCACAGCAAAATTGAGTAATTTTACTTTTGATGTTTATTTCGACAACTTCAAAAGCCGCTTAAAAAAAGCGGCTTACATTTTCTTCAATAGCGTGTGCTATTAAAGCATTGTTACGTGATTTTTTATCCATAAAATACACCATCCTAAAAGAGCAGAGCATAGAGCGAATGCGTCCTGCATATCTCAACGTCCTTATCGCCCTAAAACTCATTAGAAGGTTAGAAACCTAAACTTTCCAGTAAATCATCAACTTGATCTTGATTTTTGATCACGCCAGCGTTGTTTTTATTAACCTGTGGACCATTTAATAAAGAGTCGGTCTCTTTCTTCACATTAGACTTTTCAAGTTGCTCTGGTGGCAGGTTTTCCATTAATACCATCACGAGTTGTTTTTCAATTTCTTGAACAACACTCATCATGCGTTTAATTACCTGACCGGTCAGATCTTGGAAATCCTGTGCCATCATAATTTCCAATAACTGACTGTTAGTAAAAGCCGTACTCTCAGGGATATCCCGCAAATAATTGCGGGTATCGGTTACAAGAGAGCGTACATCTTTCAGCTCTTCTGGCTGTTCAAACCATTGGTCCCAACGCTCAGTAAGCTTAGTCGCATCGGCACTTAACGCATCCTGTTTAGGCTGCGCAGCTTCGACACAGTTCAATGTACGCTCAGCTGCCTGAGCGGTCATTTGAGCAACATAGTCCAGTCGTTCCCTAGCGTCAGGGATGGCTTCTGCTGCTTCGGCTATTGCTTTATCCAATCCTAATTCTCGCAAACTGTCGCGTAACATCCGCGTCAATTGTCCGATCCGGCTGATAATATCAGATGTCATTTCAATATTATCTTTCGGCATAATTGGATTCCCACTCATTGCGACTCCTTAGATGCCCAGTTTTTCAAAAATTTTATTTAGTTTTTCTTCAAGAATTGCTGCTGTAAAAGGTTTAACAACATATCCACTTGCACCCGCTTGCGCTGCTGCAATGATATTTTCTTTTTTAGCTTCAGCGGTAACCATAAGTACTGGTGTTGCTGCAAGTCCCGCGTCACTACGAATATTTTTAAGAAGCTCTAGACCATCCATGTTTGGCATGTTCCAGTCTGTGATCACAAAATCAATTGCCGAATTGCGTAATTTAGCTAACGCGTCAGCACCATCTTCTGCTTCTTCTACATTCGTAAATCCTAATTCCTTTAGCAAATTACGAACTATGCGGCGCATTGTTGAAAAATCATCAACCACTAAAAATTTCAGATCCTTACTTGCCATTGAAAACTCCTTCAAAATATATCGGCAAATTACTGTGTTGCTTTTTAAACTGAACTTAATCAGATACGCAATGATTGTGTGCTGCTGATTTTCATCAGCACCGCTTTACTCATTGCGCTTATGCTTTTCACTTCGTCTACTGCGCCTAATTCAACCGCAGCGCGTGGCATACCAAAGACGACACAACTCGCTTCATCTTGTGCAAAGGTATAACTACCAGCACGACGCATTTCTAATAAACCCGCAGCACCGTCACTTCCCATTCCGGTTAAAATCACACCGATAGCATTACGTCCCGCATATTTTGCGACAGACCTAAATAGCACATCGACAGAAGGACGATGACGATTTACTGCTGGCTCTTTATTAATGTGGATCTGGTAGTTAGCACCATTGCGACGAAGCTCCATGTGATAATCACCTGGCGCAATATAAGCATGCCCAGGTAATACACGTTCGCCGTCTTCTGCTTCTTTTACACTAATTTGGCATAAACGATTTAATCGTTCTGCAAATGAGTGTGTAAACCCTGCGGGCATATGTTGCGTAATTAATATCGCAGGGCTGGTAACGGGTAATGGTTCTAGAAAATTACGAATAGCCTCTGTGCCACCAGTTGATGCACCTACAGCAATCAACTTTTCACTCGAAATCATCGGTGTAAATGACAATGATTTAGAAGGCGCTGCTTGTACTTCTCGTCGATTAATCCGTGCCAGTGCCGCAGCACGAATTTTCTCAGCAATCAGTTCACTATAAGCCATCATACCTTCACGCAAACCAAGCTGTGGTTTAGTCACAAAATCAACCGCACCCAGCTCTAACGCTTTTAACGTCACTTCTGAGCCTTTAGCTGTTAATGATGAGACCATAACGACAGGCATTGGTCTTAATCGCATCAGTTTTTCCAAGAAATCAATACCATCCATACGTGGCATTTCAACGTCTAACGTTAATACCTGTGGGTTGTACTTTTTTATTAAGTCACGAGCCACTATAGGATCTGGTGCACAATCAACAACTTCCATATCGCTATGACTGTTGATGATTTCTCGCATGATTTGACGCATTAACGCCGAATCATCAACACAGAGTACCGTTATTTTATTCATAACCTCTCCTTGCTGGTGTCAGCCCGTAAACGGTATGCCCATGCAAGTAGAAATCCTTGCTAAGCTGGCTTACATTCTCAGAATGTCCAACAAACAGCATTCCGTCTGGCTTAAGTAATGAGGTAAAGCGGTTAAGTAAGGTTTGTTGTGTCGCTTTGTCAAAATAAATCATGACATTACGACAAAAAATCGCATCAAAACTGCCTTCTAAATCCCATTGCTTGTCGAGTAAATTCAAATACTGAAAAGAGACCATCTCGCTGATTTGTTGTCTAATTTTCACGTATCCTTCAAAATCGCCGACACCTTTGAGAAAATATTTTTTCAAATATTCATCATTTAAAGTTTTAAGCTCTTCCTGTCGGTAAACACCTTTTCGTGCTTTATCCAACACATTAGTATCGATATCGCTGGCAATAATTTTGGTTTTATAAGGGTTATTCCCAAAAACATCGCGTAAAGTCATCGCAATTGAATAAGGTTCTTCTCCAGTAGATGCTGCTGCACACCATACTCGGTAGACGCCTCCTGCTCTTTTTCTGGCATGTTTAGCCAGAATAGGAAAATGATGCGCTTCCCTGAAAAATGCGGTGAGATTGGTTGTTAATGCATTCACAAACTCTTGCCATTCAGGGTTGCGTATATCACTTTTAAGAAACGCAAGATAGTCACCAAAGTTATTCATCCGTAATTCACGTAACCTCCTAGTGAGACGGTTATAAACCATCTCCCTTTTGTTGTTAGTCAGCACAATACCTGCCTTTTGATAAATCAATTGGCATATAGATTGGAACTGATCATCGGACAACATGAACCGTTGGGTAAAAATATCCAACGGTTGAGCAGCGATATCTGATAAGACTTCAGTAACATTACGTTTCATTGTTTTTTAATGGGTCTTTTTAAAAAATGATTTTTTATCTGCTTTTTTCAACCCATTACCTTCTAGGGATGAAGAATTATTACTCTCATCCGTGTCAGGCAACTCGAATGCCGATACAGCATCAACAAGATTATTAGCCTGATCTTCCAATGCTGCGGCAGCAGATGCTGATTGCTCCACCAAAGCAGCGTTTTGCTGTGTCACCTGATCCATCTGACTGACAGCATCAGCGACTTGGTGAATACCTCGACTTTGTTCATCAGAAGCTGAGGCGATTTCTGCCATTAACTCAGTGACTTTATTTACTGATGTGACGAGTTCCTCCATTGTCTGCCCTGCATTATTAACGAGTTGAGAACCTTGAGAGACTCGTAAAACAGATTCATCAATCAATAATTTGATCTCTTTTGCAGCATCAGCACTGCGTTGAGCAAGGTTACGAACTTCTCCAGCAACAACAGAGAATCCACGCCCTTGTTCACCTGCGCGCGCAGCTTCAACCGCGGCGTTAAGTGCTAATATATTGGTTTGGAACGCAATACCATCAATCACACTGATAATAGCCCCTATCTTTTGAGAACTTTGTGTAATCGCATCCATGGTTTCAACAACACTATGCGTGATTTTTCCACCACGTATGGCTGTTTCAGAAGCAGACTCTGCTAGCTTGCTCGCTTGCAAGGCGTTATCAGCATTTTGTTTTACCGTTGCTGTTAACTCTTCCATACTTGCCGCAGTTTCTTCTAACGAAGCAGCTTGTTGTTCAGTTCTTGAGGATAAATCCGTATTTCCTTTGGAAATTTCTTGAATACCAGAATACATAGCATGGCTGTTATCACGAACGATACGAATAGAACGCGCGAGCTCACCACGCATATCTCGTAGTCGTCTAAACACATCCCCTATTTCATCATCGGTGAAGACAAGAATTTCACGATTTAATTTACCGGTGGCAACATCATTAAAATAACGGCTTAAACTTGCGAAAGGTTTAATGATATTAAAACTTAGCCAACGATGAGCGGCGATTGATACCACAATAACCATCGCTATTGCACCGATAAACATCAAGATAGCAATAGTATAAGAGCGATGTCCTTGCTCTATAGATTCAGTAATTTCTGTCTGAACATAATTCATGTAAGTGTTAAATGAATTTTCCATCGCTGTTTGATAACGTTCTGTTGGTTGATCTAAAAAACCTTGGAAGTTATCGTTTTTTAACATGCTATGTAATTCAGTTAATGCACCATATAAAACGTGGTAATCGTTTTTTACTGCTTCAACGATTTCTTTTTCTTCTGTTGGGATTGCCTCTTTATTAATATCAGCAAGGAAATTTTGAAAATGAGTATTCGCCGTTTCCAAACGTGAAAGTGCAATTGATTCAATAGATTGAATATAATCCGTTGACTGTTCAGTTTTCACTGCAATAGCTACACGATTAATCGCATTACGTGTTTGTATTAAAGATGCCCAACTTAATCCTAATTCATCTCGCTTAGATGTATCTATATCTACTCTGGTGATCTGTTCGTTATTCAAATGAACGATCCCTAGCGAAATACCACTAGAAATCACCTGCATAACGCAAAACATCATCAGCAATAAATAGAGACTGGTGGATATCTTTAATTTGCGAAACCTAAACATGCCTTCACCTCGTTTAAAGCGGTGGTTAAAAGCCACCGCTTGTCAGCCACTTGTTGTTGTTAGAAAGTTTCCCAGTTAGCGGGATCTTCAACACTGCTGCTCTTTTTCTTTTCTGAGGTTCCTGGTTTTATAAGTGGAGCAGCGGCTTTAACTACAGGGGTTGCATCCGATTCCTTTCTTTCTAGCGTTTTTTCTTCCTGACCCGGTAATTTGAAGATTGAAACTAAGCGGGTTAATGCAACTGCTTGATCTTCAAGACCAGCAGCAGCGGCTGCAGATTGTTCTACTAAAGAGGCGTTTTGCTGAGTGACGCGATCCATTTCAGAAACCGCAAGGCCAACTTGTGAAATACCTCGGCTTTGCTCATCTGATGCAGAAGCGATTTCGCCCATGATGTCAGTAACACGTGTTACTGAATCCACGATACGCGTCATCGTCTCACCCGCACTTTCAACGAGTACAGAACCCGTTTCAGTACGACTTACAGAATCTTCAATCAGTGTTTTTATTTCTTTAGCAGCTTCTGCACTTCTCTGTGCAAGGTTACGAACTTCTCCGGCAACTACCGCAAATCCGCGACCATGCTCACCGGCTCTTGCTGCTTCAACAGCCGCATTCAGTGCCAAAATATTGGTCTGGAATGCAATGCCATCGATAACAGCTGTGATATCGGTGATTTTCTGAGAACTTCCGGCTATGTCGTGCATCGTTTGCACCACATTAGCAACAACTTTTCCGCCTTGGCGGGCAATATCTGAGGCGTCATTAGCAAGATTACTTGCTTGGCGAGCATTGTCTGCGTTCTGTTTTACGGTCGCCGTTAACTGTTCCATACTTGCAGCAGTTTCTTCTAACGAAGCCACTTGCTCTTCTGTACGAGCAGATAAGTCATTATTCCCAGCGGCAATTTCACTTGTGCTGTTATAAATGTTTTCCGTACTTTGATAGACACCACGAACGGTTTGAATAAGCTCTTGTTGCATATGTTTTAAACCATTTGCTAACAAGCTCATTTCATTGCGGCCATTCACTTCGATATTTGGACGTAAATCACCTTCAGAGAAAGTTTTAATACTTAATAGAAGTGAATTTAATGGTCTAATTAAGGCATTACGTAAAGCAAACCAGCATAGAATTAATGCCGAGATCACGATAATGGCTAACACAACCATAGTAATGACAGTACGTTGGTGAGAGGCTTCTAGTGCTACATTTAACTCATCGTTAAATTTCTCATTACGCATGACATATGCAAGATATTCTTTATAAAAAGCGTCTTGATAACCTGTAGTTGGTTGCTCAAAAAAGTCTTTTAAGTTCTTATCTTGAAGTAAAATTTCCAGTTGGTTTAATGCAGAAAAATATTCGATAAAACGCCCTTTTAGGCTACGAACATCATCTTCTGAGTGAACTTGATAAGCCGTAATATTCTTTTCAAATTCTTTAAATTTCTCATCTGCACGGGACATATTTTTACGAGCAAGACCCGTCAGATAGTCAACAGATAGAGAATCATCTACATTAAGATTTTTATCTTGTAATAAAAAACTAATTGCGGCGCGGTTAATGTTATTACGAGCTTGCAGTAAGTTAGCCCAGCTTTCATCTAGGCGCTCACGTTGATCTTGTATTGTCAGTGTTTTATTAAGGTCGTTTCTTGTCTCAACGATATTTGAGTAAAAAACACCCCCTGAGACAAATTGCAAAACACCAAACAACAGAAGAATGGATAATAATCCAGTCACTATTTTCATTCGGCTAAACATAGTTTCCCTTTTTATAATAAACGGTAATGAGCAAGTTATCGGCAGACTTAAGAGAAACTTTATAGGTTTCATTTCGTCTTAGTCACGTTTTTGCCCCATTAAAAAGCGGTGGTAATACTGTTTTTAATTAAAATTATAAGTATAAAAAACTTTAAAGTTATTTCCGTCAGTAGAAAAATATTACAGCTAGGTGATAACTACTTATAAGCTAATAAATAATAAAATAGAACTTAACTAAAATTATTAGTTCTTTTTATCTTTTAATTTTACTTAAAGTTAATTTAATGCTTTAGCACTCGCTAATAAAATAAAAAAGATAGAAATAGCTATTCCGGCAAAATTACCGGAACAGTATTTAGATTATTTTTTAAAAAATAAAAACTTATTTAGCTTGAATTGTTGCGCTATCGACTAATTCCATTTCTTCACTGTTGAGTAATTTTTCAATATCAACAAGAATAAGCATTCTTTCATCTAAAGTACCTAAACCTGTTAAATACTCAGTAGACATTGTGACTGCAAAATCAGGCGCAGGGCAGATTTGCTCTGGCTTTAACGTAAGAACATCAGAAACGCCATCAACAACAATTCCCACAATTCGATTTAATAAGTTAACCACAATAACAACAGTATTGTCATTATAAGTTACACTTTCTTGTGAAAATTTAATACGCAGATCAACTATCGGAACAATAACGCCCCGTAAATTAGTTACACCTTTAATAAAGCTAGGTGAATTAGCAATACGTGTAACTTGATCATATCCACGAATTTCTTGAACCTTTAAAATATCAATTCCATATTCTTCATCGCCCAGCGTAAAAATTAGAAATCCTTGTCCAACAGTTTCACCGGATAATTTCTCGAAATGTTCCGAAGCCATAATCTTATTTTATCCTCACTATTAAATGACTGCGCTTGCAGTTGTATTCTTTTTCTTATTTGTCATTTGTGTATGACTTAAACGTTGCAATTCTGGTACATCAAGAATTAAAGCCACACTACCATCGCCCATAATTGTTGCAGCAGATATTCCAGGCACTTTTCGGTAATTGCTTTCTATATTTTTAACAACAACTTGATGCTGACCAACTAATTGATCTACCAATAAAGCATAACGACGTCCGGCACTTTGAACAATTACCGCAATGGCTTGGGTAATATCAGTTTGAGCACCTTCAATATTAAAAGTACGATGCAGTTCAATCAGTGGTAAATATTCCCCTCTGACCTGCAATAATTTCTCATCGCCAGCCAATGGATAAATATCATCTTCTTCCGGTTGTAAAGAACTAACTACCGTTCCTAATGGCAAAATAAAGACTTCGTCATGAACTTTAACAGACATACCATCTAAAATTGCTAATGTCAGTGGAAGTAAAATACGAATACGCGTTCCTTTACCCACTTCAAAACTGATTTGAATTTGACCGCCCATCTCTTGGATATTTCGTTTTACAACATCCATACCCACACCACGACCAGAAACATCCGTGACGACTTCAGCAGTAGAGAAACCCGGTGCAAAAATCAGCATAGCAACTTCTTCGTTGCTCATATTTTCAGAAACTGCAAGCCCAGAGGAAATCGCTTTTTTCAAAATACGTTCGCGGTTTAATCCAGCACCATCATCAGTTACTTCAATACAAATATTACCGCCTTGATGTTCCGCAGACAGGGTTAATTGCCCCGCTTCCGGTTTACCAGCTGCAACACGATCAGCTGGCATTTCAATACCATGATCAAGACTGTTACGAACTAAGTGAGTTAAAGGATCGATAATTTTTTCAATTAAGCTTTTATCAAGTTCTGTTGAGCTACCGATCATGTTTAGCTCAACTTTCTTATTCATTTTACCTGCAACATCACGCACAACTCGAGGGAAGCGGCTGAAAACATATTCCATTGGCATCATACGAATTGACATAACAGATTCTTGTAAATCACGAGAATTGCGCTGTAACTGAGCAATACAACTTAGTAAATCACTATATATTGCAGGCTCAAGGGTACCACTATGCTGTGCCAACATTGACTGTGTGATAACCAGCTCACCAACTAAGTTGATTAATTGATCAACTTTTTCAACTGCAACACGAATACTGCTTGATTCTGTTTTTGGCGTGGCAGCTGCAACAGGTCTTTTCGCAGGTGCTGCCGATGCCACCGGTGCTTTAGTCGGTTCTGCTGATGGTGTTACTTTTTCAGCAACTGATTTTTGTACAGATACCGCTTGCTCTACTTGGCTTTCAACATGAACATCATCAACAGATGTTGTACTTTCTTCTGTAACTGTGTTTTTTTCTGCAACAGCCACTTTTTTAAACGAGATTTGTTCAGGTTCAATCACAAAACAAAGTACAGCGCTGATATCTTCTTCTGTTGCAGTAGTTTTCAATATTGCTTCAAGACCATGATGCTGTTTTTCAACTTGGCTAACTTCACCAAGATGCTTTAATTCATCAAGCATTAAATCAATATCTGTCTCTTTAAGATCAGACAAAATAATATGGTGGTAATAATGTCCATCAGCCGCCATTGTCGATGCTACTTCGACCATGGTTTCTATAGTTTCACTTTGCACATTTTCAATGTCAGATGACAAAACAGGAGTTTCAGTCATTGCGGCTTGTGAGTCTGAAGTTTCAGATCCAGCAACAACCTCAACTTGAGGAGCGGATTGTTCTTCTTTTACATCGAGAGCCAGCTGACGCAACTTCTCACAAATATAGTTAAATGTTTCCTCATCAGGTTCTTGTGAGTTTTTATGTGCATCCAATTGCTGTTGCATAATATCTTTCGCTTCCAGAAACAGGTTAATAATGTCGTCGGTGAGCGCCATCTCATGACGTCTTGCACTATCGAGCAAGTTTTCAAGCACATGAGTGGTCTGTTGAAGTTTAACGAAGCCAAATGTTGCAGCCCCTCCTTTTATGGAGTGCGCACTACGGAAAATTGCATTCATCTGTTCTTGATCTGGATTTGCAGGATCAAGTAACAGCAAATGCTGTTCCATATCAGCTAACAACTCATCTGCTTCATCAAAAAATGTTTGATAAAACTCAGTAATATCCATCGTTACTCATTCACCTTTACGCGATTACCAACAAATTAGGGGGCTGTTCCCTGCTTTGTAGTAATATTTGTCGATTGTGATGGCAAACTTTCCCCAGAAACTCCTGTTTCAACATTTTCCTTTTTTGATTCGGGAAGCTCAGATGCAGAAGACACAGACGAACCCGTCTGTGTATTTTCTGCTTTTTCTTGTGGGGTTTCTTGCCCTGAAAGTAGAGGTTCAATTTCTGAAGCCTCTGTTACTGTCGGTGCAACCCGCTCATTTTCTTGTACAATTTTTTGTTCTGCTTGCTTCGTTAAGACCAGAATACTGATCCGTCGGTTAGCAGGTGCAAAACCATCTTCTTTGACCAAGTGAACTGTTGATGCCATACCTACAACACGCAACACTTTCCATTCACCTAAGCCAGCACCAATTAACTCTCGACGAGAGGCATTCGCGCGATCCGTTGATAGTTCCCAGTTACTATATTTAAAAGCGCCACTTGCATAAGGAATATCATCGGTATGACCCGATAAACTGATTTTATATGGCGTGTCATTTAAAATAGGTGCAATTGCCGTCAAAATATCCTTCATATAAGGTTCAACGGTAGCACTACCGACTCTAAACATAGGTCGATTTGCTTTATCGATAATTTGGATGCGTAAACCTTCATCCATCATGTCGATTAATAAATGAGGCTTCAGATCTTTTAATCTAGGATCATTTAAAATGACTTGTTCTAAATTCTCTTTTAATCGGCGGAATTGTTGCTTTTCATTAAGCTGTTTATCTTCCTGACCTTTTGGCAAAATATCACCTTCGTTATAAACAGGATCACGCCCTCCTCCAGGAATAGGATTGGTTGCATCCCCACTAAATCGCCCTTTTTCAATAGCGACTTTTAATGGCGTGCGAAAATATTCTGCTACACGAGTTAATTCTTGTGGACTAGAGATTGAAAGTAACCACATCACCAGAAAGAAAGCCATCATTGCAGTCATAAAGTCAGCATAAGCTATCTTCCATGCACCACCGTGAGCGTGATGTTGCTTTCTCCCTCGCTTTTTAACTCGAATGATTTGTGAATTACTCTTCATAATTACTCTTCTTTCATTGCATCAGGATTTGCCTGCATTGGTGTCCGTACCTGACGTACATGTTCTTCCAACTCAATAAAAGAAGGTCTGTCTGCCAGAAAGAGGGTTTTACGTCCAAATTCAACAGCTATCTGTGGCGCATATCCATTCATGCTAGATAACAATGTTGTTTTGATGCACTCCATCATTTTCATTTGCTGACTAGAGCGCTGTCTGAGTCTAGAAGCTAATGGTGAAATAAAACCATAAGCTAATAAAATACCTAAGAAAGTACCAACCATTGCGTGTCCAATTAATACGCCCATTTCGCCAGCGGGTCTATCCGCGGCACCTAACGCATTAACAACACCCATAACCGCAGCAACGATACCGAACGCTGGTAACGAATCACCCATCGCCGATAAACCTGTTGCAGGCACTTCGCTTTCTTCCTCAAAAGTTGCAATCTCTTCATCCATCAGAGATTCAATTTCATAAGGATTCATATTCCCTGTCACCATCAGACGCATATAGTCAGTAATAAAACTGAGCATATAAACATCTTTCATAATGCGAGGATATTGGGAAAAAATGTCACTTTGTTGTGGGTTTTCGATATCTCTCTCTAATGCCAACATCCCGTTTTGACGAGCTTTTGACAATAAACGAAACATGAGTGCCATTAAATCCATGTACATCGCTTTATTGTAATTTGTACTACGAAGTAATTTCGGTAGGATCTTCATTGTCGATACAATTGCTCTACCATTATTACCTACAATAAAAGCACCGATACCGGCACCAAAGATGATTATAAATTCGGCTGGCTGGTACAAGGCGCCTAAACTACCACCGACGAGAAGATATCCCCCGATGACGGCGCTCATAACCACGATATATCCTAAGAGTACTAACACGCGATATCCCTTTAGCTAATTTCGTTATAGAGAGAATGGCGAACATAGCAGCAAGAGATAGGAGGGGGAGAGGAAACGGCTCAGGTTATAGATAACTAAGCTCTATAACCTGATATTTAACTTTCAATCTCGAATCACATTGCAAACTGTTCAAGACCATCCAACAGTTGTAAGTTAATATCGGCAGGATTGGCGGAAAGTTTACGTTTTTTTATTGCGCGAGAAGGTGGCTGGCAAAGACTACAAACATAATTGCTAGCTGGCTGGTGTGCGTGTGTAATAAATGAACCATTACATTTGGTACAAACGGAAAGTTGCAACATGCCACTTTCAACAAAGCGTACTAATGTCCATGCTCTTGTTAGTGCTAAAATAGGTTCTTGATCTTTAACAGGCGGACATTGCTCTAAGTATAAACGATAAGCTTTAACAACAGCCTCAACGCCAACACAGCCACCATTTTTTAATAAAAAGCGATAAGCGTTATAGAACATTGAGGAATGGATATTTTGTTCCCATGTCATAAACCAATCCGTTGAAAATGGCAGCATTCCTTTTGGAGGGGGGCTCCCTCTTAATTCTTTGTATAATTTAATTAAACGCCCCCGACTTAATTGAGTTTCACTTTCAAGCATTTGTAAGCGGGCACCCAAGGTGATTAATTCCATTGCTAAGCGAATATCTTTCGCTTCTCGGACGATACTTTTCTCACTCATTGTTATGCCCGTTTCTTTGTCGCAGTAGTATCTTGTTCCGATAACTGACGAAACAAGTTAGAAGAAAGAAGAATGCCAGTATGGATTTGTTGTAAATCATCCACTCTAGATTCTTTAGTGAGTTGTTCTATTGTTTCGCTGTCTTCAAACCGGAAATTACAGATTAGTTGGTTTGTTTCAGCCAACTTAACCAATTGAGGCAATGTAAGCTCTGCTAGTGCATCCGCCATGGCGTCACTAATCCCAAGCCGAAACATTGCGGAAGCCTTTTCTTGGTTAATTAACCTTTGCGCCAAAAGCAAATACGATAAATTTATGTCATAAATATGCTTAAGCAATTCAACCGTACTCATCTCTTTACATCCCGTCCGATTATATTGAACAAAGAGGATCTTCCTAATGAAAGATCCCGAGGAAATTAATATAAATGTAATATTAAATTTCCAGGCCCCATTTTATGAACATGACACGTAGTAACACTACCTTGTATTACTTAGTTACGGTCATTTTCAAAAGTAGCGAAAAAAACATTTAAATTAAAAGTAAACTTTAAATGCTCGCCAATATAGCTCGTTAAGAATAATCCTAACGCGACAACTTTACTCCTTAACGATTAAGTTATTCAACGGATAAAGTAGTCTAATTTAAATACTATGTGAGTCACATCACAAAAAGATAATCATTATTATGGAATTAGTTCATTAACTATTCAAGTGATAAAAGTAATAAAACTTGGTGTAAATTAATAAGCTAATCTACCCAAATTAAAATATTAATGATAATTTTTTATTTTATACGATCTATTAAACTTATAAACCTAAAAATACAGCATAAAAATTTGACAAATCCACAATTGGAGATTTTTTTGATCACAGTAACATATATTGATATATCTCCTCCTCATCTTTATCTAAACAAGCTTCCCAGTTTTAATAAATATTTCTATAGATATTATTTTTTTCATCATTTACGTAAACCTTCAGAAATGATCACTTTTTATTTACAATTTGTTTGAAAAATAACCTATTCTAATTATTTATAGTTATCCTAAATTTTTTTATTATTTCACCATCAGAATTACCCTTTAAAATCAATGCCATATCGTGATGAGTTTATTAAACAGAACGATAAGTCATATAAAATTAAATTCTTAGTTATGCATCTTCACCCTTAAATCATTGAATATTTATTTCCACATTATTAAAGTTTCAATTGTAATAATACAATTTAACTAATGATTATTAAGTACTATTTAACACTTAAATTACAGAACTCTTAATAAGAGTTTTATTGACTGTAAATTAGTCACAGAGAAATAATATCCACATACAAATAAGTTTTATTTATGAATTGCGGTATATATTATGAGCAGTTAAAATTTAAAACTGTCACAGGTTTAATATAAAAATAAAAGAATGATTTTTATTTAATTAAATAAATAACACCTGTAATTTAATTATCAATTTAAAACGGAATATAAAAATAATACAATATTTAACTTAAGTTAAATTTAAAAAAACAATCATTTTTTTATAAAATAAAGCCCAACTTTATTAAAATAAAAAATGAAATAAAAATCATCTTATTTTTCACTGTATATAGATATATATTTACCAAACAATCTACAATTAATTAAAAATATAACATCCCGTAAAAAAGCATAAAGAAAAAAAGAAGATTTATAAATTATGTTTTATATAACCACACCTCTTTTATTATAAAAAAGACATTTTTTTGAAATATAAATTTCAATTTGATAAAAAAAGCTTCCAAGATCTCCAATGCAAAGTAATTAATTCATAAAATAATAAGGCAAAATATAAATTCTATTTTTCCTGTTATCAGTATTACCTCTACACAATAAATGGCGGTAATGACAAATATGACGTTCTAGAGTTAACACTTGTACACATCGACTTTTTCAATGTAAAGACAGAAAAACAAATATGATCAAAATAGCATCTTATTGATTATTCCATTGGCATTACCTCGAACTAAAAAATATCAAATGTTACTTTTTGCCCCAAAACATCTCTTAACAGCAATTTGTTTTACTCTTACAAATGATGAGTATTGTTTCACTTTTCCTCTTATCATGCGGTTAGCCCCTTTTTTTCAACCTAGCTAGCACAAGTCTCAAGACATTACAGAACCAAAAGTGCTGACTTCGTAACAACACCATTACTTAACAAAAGTTGATATTGACGGGCTTAGGAGAGTATAAAGATTTAAATATCGATATATCTTTACTTAAACCACTAAAATATATCTCTAAATATTCCCCTATTCTAACCACTAATTTGACTCATTTTATTACCCTTTTTATGAGTAATTCCGAGTTTAAAAAGACTTTTCCTCTCTATCAAAGCCTAATAAAAATATTGATGTATCTAAATAATCAAGACCTATATCTCATTTATTAGATTAATCTTAAAAACCAATAACAGTGCTTAGTATTCTATACCCCAAAAGTGTTCTAAATTTTTGGAAAAGGAAGCTTTTGAAAAATATTGTAACCATATTTTTCAAAAGTAATAATTGAGATTATTCATGCCGTGAATGCAAATACTTTGTGTATTGCTTTCAGTTCTATTGAAATGAGTTACATCGTTTTTTAGTAAGCAAACATGAAATGATTACTCCCCCTTTTATACCGGCAATTTTTTAAATTAGCATCCCTCTTATACTTGTTTTTATCTTTTTTGGTAAATCGAAAAAGGTCAGTAGCACAATTATCCTTTATATATATTTTCACAGTAAATACTAATGACACATCTATTTCATACTAAGATAATTCTCCTTCTGTAATAAGTAAGATTTACATCCTTGACAAAGTTATAAACAATATAATCTTGAAATTATTATTTTATCGAATGAAAAGAGTGGTGTGGTTTTTCTACGCTTATTATAAGATTACTTATTGGTATCATTTCCTCTACATCGTTTTTACAAAAAATCCTATAATTTTTCAAAAGATTTTCATTCATCATTGATTAGTGATTACAAACATCATGCCACAGCAATTCATCAGCTTTACTGTAGCGGTTTAAACTCACCATTTTCCTGAATTTATCCCCATTTTTTGAGAGTCTAATTTGATTGAATTAAAAACATTACTCAAAAAATCAAACTTAAATTAAATACGATAGAAAATATTGATAAAATTTTCGCCAAATACATTGAAATAATTTGAGAGTATAATTTAGATATTAAAAAAAAATCCAATATAATCAATGGAAAACATCGATTTTCACCCCAGATTCTATACTGCGCTAAGCCCCTTAATAACGACTTTTTGTCCTACAATACGCCTAAGTGCCTCATTTAATAAGTAAACCATGAGTAGCAACCGCTTACTTGATTTTAGTTTTTCCTGTTTATTAAAAACAAAATAAACAGAGATAAATCAAATCCACCTAAAACGCGAGATTAATAAAGATGAGAAATCACGCCAAATATACTCGAACGCTGTTAAACATTTTTCATTCATAACTCATTATATACGGGTTAACCACAATACAAATAATTGTACATTAATCAATTTAGGCAAAAATGTTTGTTTTTATTAAAACGAAAATGAATATATTCCACCCTATTGCGTATTTAAATTAGCTTTTTTTGAATACATTTTTCTATTTTTTATTCCATAAAGTAATAGTTACAAAAATAATAATTACACAAACAAAATACTTTATTTCTATATATTAGTAATAATACGTAATACATGACTAAGATCTCATTATTCTCATCGGAGGAGTTAAATCTTAAATTAAGTATTATGCTGGTGATCTGAATAATTTGAGGTTTGGATAGGCAAAAATAAATGATTTACTAAGAGCATACAAAAGTATGTGGCTGGTACGAATAAGCGTAATCGCCCACACAATAGCTAGAAATATGACAAAACTCTTACTTACAAATTACAACGTTATATTCTTTATAACTTTTATAAATATTCATATTCCTTTTTGGAATAACCTTGTAAGTTGATATCTATCTAGTATCCAAATGGCAAAAAAGCTCCCTATATTCAATACAGGGAGCCTTGATTAGAAAGACATTATTTTCAAAAGATCTGTTAAGCAGGATGCTCTGCCGCTATCTTCCAATTAATTGCACTCACACTCTTTTCTAAACTTACTCTACAAACAATCGCTTCTATCTCTTTTTGCTCAACAGGTGTTGCAAGTAATTCAGCACAAACTTCCAACTGACTAGGCATCAATGTATCAGCACTACTTAAAGACTGTAATCGAACATGTAGTCCATTTATTGCTTGTAAAATGAGTGTTCTAACTAAAACTTCATCTTCTTCGTGACAAATAATTCGTATTGAGTAGCGTTGTTCAATATCTATTGCTTGATGTTGTGGCTGAGCGTTTATCCGTTGAGCAGCTTCTCGTAGTAAAATATTCGCACAAAGAATAAGAAGTGTTGCTATGGTCGCCAGTTGATATAAACCTAAGCCACATAGCACGCCAATTCCTGCTGAACACCAAAGCGTTGCTGCCGTATTAAGTCCACGTATATTCATTCCTTCACGCATGATCACACCTGCACCAAGAAATCCAATACCCGAAACAACTTGAGCCGCAATACGACCAGGGCTATCTGGCGAAGTTTCTATTGAACTTAAAATAAAAACAGCCGCACCCGTTGCAACTAAAGCGTTTGTTCTTAAACCAGCCATTCTTTGTCGCCATTGACGTTCGGCACCAATCAAAGCACCAAGGCACATTGCAATTATGAGATTTAAAATATAAGGCGTCATCGTCATGTTTATTTCCTCTACATGATGATTAAAATCGATATGAAAATTTTGCTCTGATAGTTCAGAGTGTTGAAATTAATTCATCGCCTTAGGTGGAGGAAATAAAGTGAAAAAAATGTAGCACATGGAGTTACCCTTCGTATTTTAGCTGCATAAGGGAAATCATTTGGGTAAGTGCTGAATAGGAATATATAAGAAAGAAATATTACAATGCACTGCCCACCAAAATGGTAAGCAGTTTTAGTGAAGAAAACAGCCTACCTATTATTTTGAATAAAATTATTCTCAGTTAATGGTTTTATCATTAACCTACAACTTTGTGTATCCAAGGTGTTTTCTCCTAACTAAAATTTGGCAAAAGTATAAGTAGCTGATTTAAAAATGTAAATGAACCGTACCTAAACGTAAGTCATTTTTGCTGTATTGGTCTAACAAATGTGCCTTCACCACCCTCTTTTTCATTAAAAAACCAAATTCCTTTTGGATATTCAGGGAGTGATACTAAATACATTATACCTTCATTAAATTCTTCAATAAGTAGGATAGTCCCTTCACGATCGTCAATACCATCTGTTTTCACAACAACGCTATCATTAACCTGCATTTTTTCTCCTGATAAATATTATCATTCTCTTTTTCTTTATTTTACCCATAAAGAAAAAGCCTGCCACCATAAGGTGACAGGCTTGAAGAAAATTTTTAAAAGGCTTTAAATTACAGAGCTGTTACGTTAGCAGCTGCTGGACCTTTTGCACCGTTTTCAATTGTGAATTCTACGTTCTGACCTTCAGCCAGAGTTTTGAAACCGTTACCTTGAATGGCAGAAAAGTGAACGAATACGTCTTTGCTTCCGTCTGCTGGAGTAATAAAACCAAAGCCTTTAGACTCGTTGAACCACTTAACTTGACCTTTCATTTTGTCAGACATGTGACTTTCCTATATATCAATAAAACGTTGCCTTCTCGGCATCTACTGGCCTGAACTACCTATAACTTATGGGCACACATGAAGAAAACGGTCAAAAAGCGATGCTGTTTAAAACTCATTAACTTAGAATGTCAATCATAAATCAGGTCTGTATTGAGGCCTTACTCATTAACGCATGAGACAAGTTTAATAGCAATAGTTTTATGCGTCTAAAGATTAAAAAAATGCGAATTGCACATTAAAAATACAATTCTTCCTCTATTTTTATCACTGTGCATAAAATTTATTTGATATTTTATCTCTATTATTAACAACAACTAAGAATATTCTTAATGGTTTGACAATAACAGTTAATGCCATAATTTAAAAAAACTGTTCTACCCGCTTATCTTGTCCCCGTGATAATCTAATAATAAGAAACAAGTTTGCAACATTCATCTCTTAAGGTGTTTACAATGAATGTATTAAAAGAAATCTTAGAGCGTGATTTAGACCGGATCAATAAAGCAGAGAAAAGAGACGGGAAACCACATTTTAATAGTCAGTTTTTAAAAAACCATATCTGGTTATGTATCAGCATGGTTCTCTCTTATGTATTACTCGCTGCGTTATTAATTTATTCACCTTACTTTGGGGTTATCTCACTCGTTCTTTTTACTGTGATGTTCTTAGTTATGGCTGGTATCTTGTTATTTGATATTAAACCTATCTATAAATTTGAGGATATTGGTGTTCTCGATTTGAGAGTTTGCTATAACGGTGAATGGTATACCTTTGAAAAACTCTCTGATGAAGCCATAAATGAAATCCACCAGCACCCAGCGATATCTCAACAAATAAAAGAAGACATTCGTGAGATTATTAGTAAAAAACAAGAAATTCATTTTTACGATGTGTACTTGATGGCATTTGATCCCGTTCAACAATCAATTTCAGCATCACAATTATCCCCTCAAGCCTAATTGATTCTCCGTGTTACACGTAAAACACGGAGAATAACTTCTATTATTTAACCACTTTGTCGATAAACCAACCAAACAGATATTTAATCCACTTTTAACGTTGACACTCTGATATATCATCGTTATTATGCGCCTCGTTCTCAAGAGAACTCGCTTCCTCCATAGTTCAGTCGGTAGAACGGCGGACTGTTAATCCGTATGTCACTGGTTCAAGTCCAGTTGGAGGAGCCAAATTTAGAAAAGCCCGCGCTATTACAGTGCGGGCTTTTTGCTTTGTAAATCCATATCGTCAAAATCAGCTACCTAAATCCAATCTGTATCGTTATCTTGATTGATTATCAGATAGCTAATTTATATCTAGCAAGATAAATATCTAATCAGCGATCCCAACGATTTCTTGTTCTAAATGTTTTTTATACGCTTCAATATCTTGTTCAATTTGTGGTTGTTTCACTACATCAAACATTCCAAAGGTTTTTAATCCTTCCATACCTAAAAATTGATTCGCTTTATGGAATGGGAAATAGACAGCATCAATCCCTTTTCCTTCAAAGAACTGTTCTTGCTCTTCAAATGATTCAAAAGGCGCATTCCAAGTTACAGAAAGAAGATATTTTTTGCCTTGTAATAACCCACCAGAACCATATTTTTTCGAAGGATCTTTTCGTGTACGGCCATCATCAATATACATTTTGCCGTACCCCGCACTAAACACATCATCAATATATTTTTTTAAGATCCAAGGACCTTCCATCCACCATGCTGGCATTTGATAAATGATGACATCTGCCCATAAATATTTATCGACTTCTTCATCATTATCATAACCATCATCAATGCGTGTTGATTGCACATTTATCTGATGTGAAGATAATAATTCTATGGCAATTTGCGTCAAATGGTCATTGAGCTTCCCTTCAGACCCATCAAACTCTTTTGCCGCATTAATAATAAAAACATTCGTCACGTCTAAACCCCTTTACATACACATAGTTAATAAACTGACTGTAACGCAATTATCTATTACTGCCTTAACTCATTTCTCCATTATTCTTGCCTAATAGTCCAAATATACACTTTCAGATCCAGAGGCTTTTAATCGTTGAATATCTTTTAGAGGTGATAACCCAAATAATCGCTGATATTCGCGACTAAACTGTGATGGGCTTTCATAACCCACAATAAATGCCGCCTCAGAGACATCACTCATTTCAATCAACATGATCCTTCTCGCTTCATTCAGTCGTAACCATTTTTGATATTGCAATGGTGTCATGCCTGTTCGATTTTTAAAGTGAAAATGAAATGAAGAGGTACTCATACCCACTAACATTGTAAGATCTTCTATCCGGATTGTTTCGCGGTAGTGTTGTTTAATCCAATCAAGAGCATGATTAATTTGCCGACACTGGGGATGTTGCGAAGCGAGTAGTTGCTGACGCGCACCATCGTTTGATCGTAATAAGTAATAAAGGATCTCTTTTTGGATCAAAGGTGCAATAAACGGTGCGTCTTCGGGTGTATCTATTAGTTTTATAAGCCTGGTTACTGCTTGTAGGATTGGTGCAGTTGCTTGAACAACTTGTTGAGCTCGGATCTCTTTATTTTCTTGTAGTAACTCAAATTTGTTTTCTGTTAGCAACTCAGGTAATAGAGAGAGATCCAATTTTAGTAATATCGCTAAAAAAGGTGTCTCTTTTGAAGCCTCACAAACTTTAGCAAAGGTCGGTATTTCTGATGATGTTAAAAGCATATTCATAGGACGATAGCAATTTGTCTCTAGCCCTATTGTTATCTGCTTTGCACCTTGCGCAGCAATAGCCAAACTTGGTTCATACATCCAACCTTCTGGCTCTGTAATAGAACTATACCGACATAATGCTAAACCAGAGACAACCGTATCCCATCCCCCTTCTTTATCTCTTGTATATAGAAGAAGTGTTTTTTTAAAATGTTCAAACTCTAATACTATTGGTGCTGATAGATTCGCAGTATCCATAGCCTCTGATTCTTCAATTTAGTCTGTGAATTCGTCAGATTGTATTACTAAATAGTTTGAAAAACTTTTTTTTAAAAAAGCACCTTACCTTTTCTTACCACGGTAAGACATATTTCATCTAGTAGAAATGTGATTTCGAGTATTATTTCTACTGATAACCATTTATTTTTTATACATTTTTATCAAAAAAGAAACAATCTGATGCACTCTTGAGCAAACAGTTATTTTTTTCATTTTTTTACTTTACAAGGTGACCGAGGATAGCTATTATTCGCCTCGTTCTCACGAGAACTCGCTTCCTCCATAGTTCAGTCGGTAGAACGGCGGACTGTTAATCCGTATGTCACTGGTTCAAGTCCAGTTGGAGGAGCCAAATTTAGAGAAGCCCGCGCTATTACAGTGCGGGCTTTTTGCTTTCTGCTCATCCATTATTTTTATTCCTCGATTTTCTTAATTTATTTTCTTTGTGCTCTTATATATCCACCGATGTATCCATGATTTCAATTTTATCTCCACTCAAAATCATCAATAAAAGAGTGCGTTCTAATAGGATAATTTAAATTAACACTATGCCACTGACTATTTTTTAAACTCAAAACCACCTTATTTAATTTAAAAACTATAAATTAGTTATTTTTTAACCACTTAAACTATTATTTCACTTTTTTTACTTTACAAACTTCATCGCCCTCGCTATTATCCGTCTCGTTCTCACGAGAACTCGCTTCCTCCATAGTTCAGTCGGTAGAACGGCGGACTGTTAATCCGTATGTCACTGGTTCAAGTCCAGTTGGAGGAGCCAAATTTAGAAAAGCCCGCGCTATCACAGTGCGGGCTTTTTGTTTTCTACCTTCTCTATTATCAATACCATTCCTATTCTTCTCCTCTTTTATTTTTTAGATCTCTGTGTCGTCTCAAATACGTTATCTCTTTATTTTTTATCTTTGTTTTCAATCTTCAATGTAGAGAAAATAGCCATTTAAAAATGTTTATCGCCTCATTATTAGATTATCTGTTTTAGAAATGCACAATATGTTGTTTATCTACGCACTTAAACAAATATCGTTGATTGTCCTTTGACATATCAAATCACTCACTATATGATACACGCCACTTAATGTTGTTCCTCCATAGTTCAGTCGGTAGAACGGCGGACTGTTAATCCGTATGTCACTGGTTCGAGTCCAGTTGGAGGAGCCATTTCTCTTTGTGTCACCCTCGTAACCTTTTGATTTTATTCTCTGTTTCACCTTACATAATTCCAAAAACATAATAAAAAAATGCGATTAAATGGTAGCTATTTAATCGTTTTCGTATTAGCATTCGTTTCCGGCTTGACTATTTAGTCCAATCCAATCCTTGATCTTTCGATTTTCCTAAGACACACGGAGCCGGTATATGACCACTGCACAACCTATCACCCTCACTATTCGCCGTCCTGATGATTGGCATGTTCACTTTCGTGATGATGACATGCTAAAAACTGTTGTTCCTTATACCAGTCGCTATTTTGGCAGAGCTATTGTTATGCCAAACCTTGTCCCACCTGTTACAACGATTGAAGCTGCTCGTACTTATCGTGATCGCATCAAAGCGGCTATTCCTGCGGGAGATAACTTCGAACCGTTAATGACTTGCTATTTAACAGATAGCACACTGCCTTCAGAAGTCGAACAAGGTTTCTTACAAGGTGTTTTTACTGCTTGTAAGCTTTATCCTGCGAATGCAACAACTAACTCAAGTCATGGCGTATCAGATATCACAAAGATTTACCCAATCTTAAGTGTGATGGAAAAAATTGGCATGCCATTACTTATCCATGGCGAAGTAACCGCTTCAAATATTGATATTTTTGATAGAGAAGCGCGTTTTATTGATAGCGTTATGTCTCCTGTACGTAAGCAATTTCCTGAGCTAAAAATTGTTTTTGAACACATTACAACTAAAGAAGCAGCTCAGTATGTGTTAGAAGGAAATGAATTTCTCGGAGCCACCATCACTCCGCAACATCTGATGTTTAACCGCAACCATATGTTGGTTGGTGGCGTTAAACCTCATCTATATTGCTTGCCTATTCTTAAACGCAATGTTCACCAAGAAGCACTCAGAGACGCTGTTGCATCAGGAAATTCTCGCTTTTTCTTAGGTACAGATTCTGCACCTCACTTACAACACCGCAAAGAATCATCTTGTGGTTGTGCGGGAGTATTTAACGCACCAACCGCACTAGCCGCTTACGCAACCGTATTTAAAGAACTTAATGCATTACAACACTTTGAAGCTTTCTGCTCTTTGAATGGCCCTCGTTTCTATGGTTTACCTGTTAATGAAGGAACAATCACATTAACAGAGAAAACGGTTGAGGCTCCAGCACAAATCCTTTGTGGCAATGAAGCGCTTATTCCTTTCTTAGCAAATGAAAATATTCATTGGGATATCACTGTCGATTAATCCTTCCCCTTGATATTTATCTAAAATGCACCATATAACATTTGTTCGACTGTTAATGGTGCATTACTCTTTTATCTGAGCCAGCACACATTTTTTTGTTATAACAAAAATTTATCTTTTTAATCACGATAAATCTCGTATACTGAAAAGTAACCACTTTGTGTGGGAGCTTCTCTCTTAGTCAAAACCGGTTGTATGATTAGGAGGTATTATGAGTAGAAAAAATGAAGTTATTCAGACACATCCTGTTGTAGGCTGGGACATCAGTACCGTTGACATCTACGATGCCATGATGTTGCGTTTACATTATCTTCCTGAAAACGAACATCATCCAGAAAACGCAGTTGTAGATAAGACACTTTGGCTCACAACAGACATAGCTAAACAGTTGATTCATATTCTTCAAGCAGGTATTGATAAAATTGAATCATCTGAAGATTCTGTTTCAGACAACACCAAGCATTAATAAAAAGATCTAGAAAAGATAGCGAACGCAAAGCAGGAGTACTTGGTACTCCTGTTCTCATTTTTACCTCTCTATAACCCACCATCACATATTGATTATATCAATATATAAACCAACTCTTTCGGTATAAAAATAATTAGTTATATTAATAAATCAACCTCCATTTAATGGAAAAATAATCATAACCTTTTTATTCGATATATCTTCAAAAAAAGAACATATAAGCCGAATTGACATAAAATGATGTTGTCTTTATTTTAATAAATTAAAACGGCTACAAACAAGGAAGTTATTTGTGAAAGTATTAATTATTGATGAATGTTTTTTTACTCGCAATGGTATAAAACATTATTTTTCGAAGAGAAATGTAAGACATGAAATAATTGACATATCATCTATACAAGAAGCAAATAATTATATTAATCACTCAATGCCAGATATTATCTTTATTGATCTTACAAGATATTGTCGAGAAATAGCACATTGCCCACATTTGCAATTCTTTTTTATTTCAACAAGAAGTTGCCGTCTTTATCTTTATATTGATGCAAATTACCCAGACAAAGAAAGACCTATCGCGTTGACAAATAACTGTTTTATCCTTCCTAAAAAGATCCTTCCTTGGGTGCTTGAAAAGACATCTTTATTCACTTCTCGGTGCCAAGTTTTCTTTCCAACCTATAAACATTCATTATGCTCTATTTTTAGTTTACAAGAGCAAAAAATAATTAATTATTGGATGAGCGAAATACCTAATCATCAAATAGCAAAAAAGCTGTCTATTAGTAGTAGCACTGTATATTCACATAAAAGGCATATTACTGAGAAGATTAATGTAAAAAATAGAATTGAGTTATTTTTCATATATAACATTTTAAAATACATATATGAGAAATAATCCGATTGTATTTTAATGGAAAAAATAAGCAGAAGAAAAAAGGAGTCCAATTCCCGTTATTACTCACTGTAAGTGAGGTGGCTAATATGCGTGTTGGCCACCTTAAATTTATTATAATATTATGTATGTAGGGTACATGTGATATTAAAATAATTAAACTGATATAGCTCTATCTTATAAAAGATAAAGTAAAACTGATTTGTAGTGCGATCACTTCACTCTTGTTTTTAATAAAGAGTGAAGTGATTATTTAAAAGACTAAACTAATAATTAAGCTATACGCTCAATCTTAGCAGGCAAGCCTTGACGAACAGATGCACCAGATACCCAATCTAACCATGTATTAGTGATTTGACGTGTTGGATCGGCAAACCCTAAATCATTAAGGTTGATACCGTTACCAATACCTTTATCCATTGGTAATGGTTGTTCATCTAAGTAATGCTGACGAGAGCCTAACTCTTGATGCCCATATCCATGTTCAATCGCTAAAACACCGGGCATTACGCCGTCTAGTAAGCTGATTTCTGCTTCAACTTGCCCACCAGGTGTAACAATGCGAACTTTATCACCATGATTAACACCCCATTTTTTGCCATCTTGAGGGTTAATTGCGACTAAGTTACTCGGTTTCACCATTCTTAAACGTTGGATCATGCCTGTCGAACTACTTACCACATGAGATTTAAAGGACATTAATTTTAATGGCCATTGCTCTTCAGGATAGTGCTGATGAATATCACTACCATCTGATAAACGCGGTGGATAATAAGTCGGGCAGCCACTATAACGTTCACCGGTTATTGCATGATGGTTTTTAGCAACTTCTTCATTCCAAATCTGCAATGGTTTTTTCCACTGTGGCCCAGTTTCATCGCCATTCCATGCTTTTTCATAAGGAGCAAAACGACCGCCACGTGTATAGATATACGCAACTTGAAGAACTTCTTCATTTTTTAACGTTGACGTTATCGCAGGTAAAATACGGTCTACACCACTCAATAGAATATCTTCATTGGTTGCTGGTGCGACAGGTTTCTCACCCATAAATGCCATATTAGCTGCAACACGTAAATAGTAGTCTTCTGCACTATTGATTGGATAGAAATTGCCATCCATATCTTCAATTGCTTTCTCACCAAAGCCTGGTAAATCTAAAGCTTTTGCCACAGCAATACAGAATGTTTCCATTGAAATTGGCTGACCATCTGCTGTTTTTGCAACACGCGGTTCAATAATCGGCCAACGCGCTGTACTTGCTTTAGTTTGAACGCCAGACCAAGGTGCACTAAAACCCCAGCTTTCAAAGTTATGCGTATCAGGAACAATATAATCGGCTAGCGCTGTTGTTTCATTCATAAAGGCATCAATACCAATAATTAAAGGTAGATGCTTCGGATCTTTTAGACGCTCTTCCATCACTTGGCGAATACCTGCAATCCCATAAATAGGGTTGGTCATATTCGTTATCCATGCTTTTAATGAATAAGGATAACCTGCTAATGCAGAGCCTAGTTGCTCAGTTAATTGTCCAGCCGCAAACGGATACCAAGGTGCTTTTGCAGGATATGGAGATTCCCCTTTCTCTACGCGCTCACGGTACTCATCAGATTTTTCATAGGCTGCTTTACTGCGTGATAACACCATGCCTTTTGGTTTAACTTTACCTTTAAAGCTATCCATTTTGTAACATGGGCCATCAGTCGCACCATTAAACTTACCGCCACCAACAGATACTCCACCTTTAAGGTTTAAGTTACCTATTAGCGCATTAAGCATAATTACGCTCCATGCTGTATAGAAACCATTACCACCCATCATGCCACCATGAGAGATAACTGCGGCTTTTCGACCATATGCCGTAAATTCACGCCCTAATGCAGCAATAGTTGTTTCTGGTACTTTACAACGCTCACTGTATTCTGCCAGTGTCATACGTTTAGCGGCTTCATCAAGTAATTGGAAACTTGATTTAACCGTAACAGTAGCGCCAGTTTTTAATGTCACTGTATGCGTAGCAAACAATTGGGCTTTATCAACTTGGGTTGATGGAACTAATTCACCTTCAAGTGATAAAACTAAGGTTTGCTCTTCCCCTTCTGCAACATCATTAAAATGTGCAGTTGTCAGCATTTGCCCTGACAGAGGGTGTTTTTCATCACTGATCACAAAGTGAGTCGCATTTGTCCAGCTTTTCTCACCCACATTTTTCATTGAAACTTCGCTTGGCACTGACAGATATTCTGCATTGTAGCGATTATTTTCAATGATCCAGCGGATCATCCCCATGACTAAAGCCGCATCTGTTCCCGGTTGAACAGGAACCCAATGTCCATGATCGTTAGCTAATGTCGTTGTTAACGGTAATGCCGGCGCAACAACCACATAATTGAACGAATCACGAATACGAGCATTAGCTAATTGACGACCTTGACGCTTAAATGGGTTACCTGATTGTGCCGGTGATGTTCCTAAGAACAGCGCAAATTCAACGTAATCCCAGTCAGGTTTAACGTGGGCGTTTTTATCTAAATCGTTCATCAACGCACCAGAACCCGCTCGGTACGCTAATCCACAATAAGAGCCATGAGCACCAAAGTTTTTACTACCAAATGAGTTTTGAGCAAAGCGACGAATAAACGTATCACGTCCATCATCACCCGCATTTGTCATTAATAATTGGTTAGCTTTAGGGCCTAAAGCGGGTTGCTTTGGATCGATTAAAGTATCTAAATCGCGAATAGCACGTAAACCATCAACATGACCTTCACCAAAAAGATCGCCACCTTCTACAATTTCTTGGATCAACTGCTCAAAACTGATGCGTTTCCATTTACCTTCACCGCGTTTACCCACACGTTTCATCGGTTCAAGAATACGAGTTGGGCTATCTAAGCTTTCCATCATGGTTGCACCACGAGCACAAGCTGTAGAACGGTTTTCTAAACCACTTTCACCCCCCATTTTTTCAAATGCTTCTTTAATTGGCATGTTATAGCCAAAGTGGTGATCATGAGAAAGTGGGTGGTAAGGGTTACCTGCAATACGTAAAACTTTATTGTTTGCTCTATCAACACGGGCACGAACACCGCATTGTGTCCAACAACCAAAACATTGTGTCATACAAACAGATTGATCTGTATTCGCTTGCCATTTTGCGTCTTTTACGACTTTACCTTCAGGTAATAAAGAGTTTCCGTTGATCCTATCAAGTGTCACTTTGCCCGATGTGCCATCAACTAAACCATCTATGGCACGTTTAGCAACATCACGGTAGCTGGCAGCAAATGCGGCAATACCACCGATAACTAACCCACCTTTAAGCCATTGACGTCTTGTAAACTTAGCCATGCTGCACTCTCCTGACAACCCAACGAATACTTTCTCTAAATAAAATGGTTAACGCTATCCATAATCCAAATGTACCAACAATTGCCATCAGTCCATCATTACCTAGCGTAAACTCATAAGGGTTTGTAATTATGTTATATTTTGGAATGTATTGAGCACCCATCAACATCAACCAGCGTAATACCCACGCAAGTCCCATTGATACAAATGCCATGATGGTAATAAATGCAACCGAACGTGCTTGTTTTGCCATCAAAAGTCCCATCGCGACAGAGATAATCCATAGTGTGATAACACCCATAGCACTCCACCAGCCAAGACTTCCCATTGCTAATTGTTCTCTAATTGCCTGACCTGAAATCGTATCGCCAGCAACCCAAAAGCCTGTACATACTGCTAATAACATCAGTGAACTGACAAACCACATCGCTAATTCACGCTGATGAACTGGTTCACGACGTGTGCCTAATGCCAGTAATGTCGGTAGTACTTGCATTGCACTAAAGAACAGCAGTATTGGTAACCAATAGGTATACAATACAGGTCTTGCTTTTAAGATAGACGCTTCACGACCTGTATATAACAGCAAACCAATCGCTGTTAATGAGCAAGCTAATGCAACCCAACGCGTCAATTTGTATTCACGCTTCCAGACTAAGCGAACAACCATCGCTGCAAAGTAAAGCATGCTAAACGCTGAGAATAACGGTAGTAACAGTGAGCCCCATGCCATCCACGACCACGGTGTTGGATAAGCATAGAAATGCCACACACGAGCTGTTTGGTGTAAATCTGCCGTTAACGCAAGAGGTGCCGTAATACCAGCGGTTACTGCAATGAATACAGCAACTGCTTCTAAACGTTGATTACCTGCACTGCCTTTCCAGCACTGCCAGCACGCATAAAGCGTTGCACTACAAGCAATACCAATAAAAAAGAAATATTGCACAGCCCAAGGCAACCAAAAATATTCTTGAGGGATCGCGATGACTTCTTGAATTTGAGAAACTTGCGGGATCATGAGTGAACCTCCTGCTGCCATAATGCGGGTTGTCCTTGACCTGCTAACGGTTGTACAAATGCATCATCGAGGCCGAGATAGAAAACTTGTGGCAATGTGCCGCTTTCTGGTTTTAATACTTTCAGCTCTTTTTCATGTGTACGCAGCATTTTGCTGATAGTGCTATTAGGATCTTTCATATCGCCGATAATACGAGCACCGCCGACACAAGATTCAACGCACGCTGGCAGTAATCCAACTTCGAGGCGATGTGCACAAAAAGTACATTTATCTGCTGTTTGTGTTGAGTGATTAATGAAACGTGCATCGTAAGGACATGCTTGAACACAATAAGCACAGCCAACACACCGTTCATTATCAACGACGACGATGCCATCTTTACGTTGGAAAGTCGCTTGAACAGGGCAAACCGGCACACAAGGTGGTTCATCACAGTGGTTACACAATCTAGGCAGTAAGACGTTGGTTATCCCCTCTTGCCCCTTGATAGCAACCTGATATTGGTTTACTGTCGTCCTAAATTGTCCTTGAGGAGTCTGATTCTCAATATTGCAGCTTACTGTACAGGACTGGCATCCTACACAACGGCGTAAATCAATCAGCATTCCGTAGCGTTTATCTTCCGAGCCCTCACGACGCTCAGGTGATAATTTAATGCCGGCTTCAGCTAAAGGAACCAGTGAAGCACCCGCAGTAAGGACCCCTAATTGTTGTAGAAATTTTCGTTTTCCAAGATCCATATTTGTCTCCAGCATCACTCAATAACACAATCTCACAATGAGTGAAGGAAATAGAAATTTAAAAGTATGTGTTTTGTTATAAGTGCATTGTAAAAATTACTGAAGACAACACCTATTGTGGTTTACCACATACCAAGTGCGAACTTGATCCAAAACAATATTTAACATTAGATATTTATGACGATAAAACAGACAATTGGGATAAGAAACGCAGTAAGCATCGGGTTATTACTGCTCTTTTTTGTACTTCCTCTACAAGCCACTGCAAAAGAGTGGACAATCGGTGTTTTAGCATTACGTGGTGATGCATCAACTCAAAGACACTGGCATCCGCTTGTTGACACCTTAAATGAACAATTTCCGTCAGAAAAGTTTGTATTAGTGCCGTTAAATCTGGAAGAGATGAAATTAGCAGTTGCAAAGAAAAATGTTGATTTTTTACTCACAAATCCGGCGCAATTTGTTCAATTAGATAATGCATTTCCATTACGTTGGCTGCTCTCTTTGCGTTCAGGCTATGAGCCTGATAACACCACACGAAATGTCATTGGCAGCCTAATTCTCGTCCGTAACGATAGCCCGATTACTTCTGCGCATGAATTAATTGGAAAACGCGTTGGTGCCATCGCACCTGATGCCTTTGGCGGTTATCTTCTGGGTTACAAAGCGCTACGAGAAGAAGGTATTGATCCTGATAAAGACTTCACATTGCGTTTCACGGGTTTTCCAGCTGACGCGTTGCTTTATCTCTTACGCGATGAAGATATTAACGCAGCAATTATTCCCGTCTGTTTACTAGAAAATATGGATAATGAAGGGCTTATTCGTAAAAGCGATTACCGCCCCGTGATTTCCTATCAAACCAATACCCCTTGTTTAACTAGTACACCGCTCTATCCTAATTGGTCATTTGCAGCGCTAGATACTGTTCCTGATGAGCTTGTTGATAAAGTCACTCGCGTTTTACTCACCGATGACAGTAAACCGATGAAATGGGGAGCACCAGCTTCACATACTCAAGTTGAAAATCTATTAAGAGAAGTCAATCAACACCCTCGACAAAGACAGCTTTGGCAAGATGCACAAAGTTGGGCTATTCAGCACCAATTTATTATTGGCCTTTCATTGGCAGCCATTCTTTTTCTCATCCTAAACCAAGTCTGGATCAGCTATTTAGTTAGGCGTCGTAGTCGCCAACTAGAACATGCCCACAATCGATTAAGACAACAGAAGGAAGAGTTAGAACACGCTCAGCGCTTAAATATATTGGGAGAAATGGCATCGGGATTTGCTCATGAACTTAATCAGCCTCTTTCTGCTATTAAAAGCTATGCACAAGGGAGTGTTATTCGCCTTAAAAAAGAGAGTGAATCGCACCCATTGCTACCTGCATTGCAACAAATAGATAAGCAGGCACAGCGCGGTGCTGATATCATTAGAAATCTACGTTTATGGGTTGGAAAACAAACACCTAACACCGATACAATTTTGCTTTCTCATCAAAATATTGCGGAGTGTATTCAACATATCTGGAAGCTCTTACGCGTAGAAGATAAATATCCACAGGTTTCATTGATCACCCATGTTGATGAACATGATACCCTGTGTTTACCCGAAACATTATTAGAGCAAATTTTATCGAATTTAATCACCAATAGTCTCCAAGCTGGCGCTAAGGTACTAAAAATTAGTACTCATAAGGCTCCTGATAGGTTGCTTATTGTCATTGAAGATGATGCGGGTGGAATGAGCCATAGCCAACTTGAACAACCCTTTTCCCCATTCCAAACAACAAAAACGGAAGGACTTGGATTAGGTTTAGTGATTTGCCAACGTTTATTACTTTCTCAAGGTGCTGATATTCATATTGAAAACCAAAAGAATGAACAAAATAAAGTTGGAATAAAAATTACACTTATTTTCCCTAACAAAAATAAATAACGGAGAAAAAATGCCAACAATTCATCTTGTTGATGATGATCTTGCTGTCACTGATGCTTGTCAGTTTTTATTAGAAAGCTTAGGTTATTCAGCCCATGTTTGGAATGATAGCGAGTTCTTTATCAACAACGTCAATCTCTATCAGCAAGGTGTTGTCTTGTTAGATATGAGAATGCCAAAACCCGATGGCAGACAAGTTCACCAGCATTTAATTGATAAACACAGTACACTTTCTGTGATTTTTTTAACTGGTCATGGCGATATTCCTATGGCAGTTGAAGAGATCAAAAAAGGAGCTATCGACTTCCTGCAAAAACCCGTTGATAGCAATGCATTGTTATCTGCATTAGATGCAGCATTTCTTGAAACTAATACGCGTTTTACCGCACATGATATTCGCCGCCGTTATGCTTCATTAACCCCAAGAGAAAAAGATATTGCTTATTATGTTATTCAAGGATTAATGAACCGAGAAATAGCAGAAGTTGCTTGTGTTTCAATAAGAACCGTCGAAGTTCATCGAGCAAAAGTGATGGACAAAATGGCAGCTAAAAATATTGCTGAATTGGTGACTGCACTACAAGGCATCGAAATAATTTCACCTAATTTATGACAAAATTTCTTATCTGCGCTAAAAAGTGTCACAATATAAGATATTCATTGGAAAAATAGTAAATAGATAGGCTTATGATAAAGTCACCTCCATTTAAAAAATCATTTTTGCAGCCTAAATATTGGCTGACTTGGTTCGGGATCGGATTACTTTATATTCTGGTTCTCCTTCCTTATCCTGTCATTTATTGGCTAGGGACACGCCTAGGTCGCTTTTCGAAAGTTTTTTTAAAGAAACGCGTCCAAATAGCGGAACGTAATCTTGAGCTCTGTTTTCCACAGATGCCAAAAAGTGAGCGAGAAGCCTTAGTTAATAAAAATTTTGAATCCGTTGGTATGGGATTATTCGAAACGGGCATGGCATGGTTTTGGCCTGAATGGCGCGTCAAACGTTGGTTTAAAGTCAGCGGACTTGAAAATATCTCAATGGTTCAAGAAAAAGGACAAGGCATTTTGCTTATTGGTATCCATTTTCTGACTCTTGAACTTGGTGCTCGAATTTTTGGTATCTATAACCCTGGAGTCGGTGTTTATCGCCCTAACGATAATCCTGTTATGGACTGGCTACAAACATGGGGTCGATTACGTTCTAATAAATTTATGATCGACAGAAAAGATGTCAAAGGCATGATCCGCGGTTTAAAAACAGGTGAAATTATTTGGTATGCACCTGATCATGATTATGGCCCTCGTAAAAGTGTTTTTGTGCCTTTATTTGCGGTTGATAAAGCGGCAACAACAACGGGAACTTATATTCTGGCAAGAACCAGCAAACCTGCACTCATTCCATTTACCCCAAAGCGCTTACCTGAAGGCAAGGGTTATGAGTTAATTATCTCTCCTCCTGTTGCTGATTTTCCTGTTGATAATGAGGAAAATACCGCTAGAGCGATGAATAAAGTGGTTGAACAAGAGATTTTACGCGCACCAGACCAATATATGTGGTTGCATCGTCGCTTTAAAACTCGCCCAGAAGGTGACGCTTCTTTATATAACGAAATAAAGAAAGTACACTAATCACAAAGTGGCTGTTCTATTCCAAAACAGCCACTTTGTAATATTACGATATACTGAAATAACAATAATAAAATCAATAACAGCACAAGCTGTAAACTCCTGCAAAAACACATTATAAGAGCAAGACCTATCGCACTTATTCTGTATCATGGCTATATTCTTATTCATCATAAAATAAGAAAACCGACTCGTTGTTGCCACGCTCAACATCGCTACGGTTATTTTCAGCCTATTCTCTTGGTTTGCTCTCTCGTTCTCGGCTAAAGGAGTAACATGGATCTCAAGCCCCGAAATAATTCTTGGAAACGTAATCTCTATATTGTCTGGTTTGGCTGTTTTCTAACCGGCGCTGGTTTTAGTCTGATCATGCCTTTTCTTCCTCTCTATGTAGAAGAACTGGGTATAACCGACCACGAAGAGCTTAATCTTTGGACGGGGGTTGCATTTAGTATTACCTTCCTTTTTTCTGCTATCGCAGCGCCTTTTTGGGGAAAATTATCAGATAGAAAAGGTCGAAAATTAATGCTGTTGCGTTCAGCCCTTGGTATGGCGATCGTGATGGTATTAATTGGATTTGCACAAAATATATGGCAATTACTGGTATTACGTGCCTTGCTAGGTGTATTAGGTGGCTTTGTTCCGAATGCAAATGCGTTAATTGCCACTCAAGTCCCCGTTAAAAAAAGCGGCTGGGCATTAGGTACACTTTCAACAGGTGCAGTGAGTGGTGCGTTAATAGGCCCTCTAATTGGCGGTATGCTTGCCGATCTCTATGGTTTACGTCCTGTCTTCTTTATTACTTCAGCCGTTTTATTTATTTGCTTTTTAGTCACCCTCTTTTTCGTCAGTGAGAACTTTACGCCTGTTTCTAAAAAAGATGCACTAACCACAAAACAGGTCTTTTCATCGCTTAAGAACAAAAGACTCGTGGTATGCCTGTTTTTCACCACAATGATCATTCAAGTGGCAACGGGCTCTGTTACGCCTATTTTGACGCTTTATATCCGAGAATTAACAGGATCAGTCAACAATCTTGCCTTTATCAGTGGTGTTATCGCCTCTGTACCCGGTATCGCTGCACTTATTAGCGCCCCTCGTTTTGGTAAATTAGGTGACCGAATTGGCCCTGATAAAGTCCTTATCTTTACCCTAGGGCTCTCTATTTTTATGTTAATTCCAATGGCGCTGGTCAGTAGTTATTGGGAGCTTGGTGCACTACGTTTTTTACTTGGTGCAGTCAATGCCGCTATGTTACCTGCAGTGCAAACACTTATCCTCTATAACATTACGCCTGCGATTGCAGGTCGAATTTTCAGCTATAACCAAGCACTAAGAGATGTTGGAAATGTTACAGGACCGTTAATGGGCGCTTTTGTTGCTGCAAGCTATGGATTTAGAGCTGTTTTTTATTTCACCGCAGCCGTTGTCTTTTTTAATCTAATTTACTCTTGGTTAAGCTTTAGAAGACCACAAGAAAAGTAGTCAAAAAATCTACAAATAAGATCAGTTAATAGTTTTTTTTCTTCAAAAAATTACACTTTTACATTTAAATACCCAATTGTTACTTTTTTTATTCTGTTTTTTGTAATTTATTGTTTATTAAGAATATTCTCACCCCCTATTTGTTAAGACCTCTAAAATTTTCTTGTCCTCTTTTTTCAAAAAATTGCAAGGTTAACTATTGCAAAATGAGATTTTTATCGACTTTTGCACCAAAAAATGGTTTATAAAGTATTAAATATACTTTTAGTCGCTGAATTCTGACAAAAGTATGTTAAAAATATATTAATTAAATGCAGTGGATATTGATAACAGAATGAAATAATTTTGTTTCACCACTTGCTGCTATTTTGTTCTTTTTACTTGCAAACGACCTGTAGAGGTTTTTTTTGGGAATTTAAGATGCAATCTACTCACTCAAAATCTAGCCGAACTTTCTTTGGCCACCCATATCCATTAAGCTCCCTTTTCTTCACCGAAATGTGGGAACGCTTTTCTTTCTATGGTATTCGCCCATTATTAATCCTATTTATGGCGGCAACCGTTTATGAGGGTGGCATGGAAATCCCCAGAGAGCAGGCATCTGCTATTGTGGGTATTTTCGCAGGCGGTGTTTACTTAACATCACTGCCAGGAGGTTGGCTCGCTGATAACTGGTTAGGTCAACGCCTAGCTGTATGGTATGGCTCTATCTTTATCGCTTTAGGGCACCTATCCATCGCACTTTCTGCGTTTTGGTCACAAGACCTGTTCTTTATCGGTTTATTACTGATTGTATTGGGTACGGGGCTATTTAAAACCTGCGTAACTGTGATGGTAGGAACCTTATATAAAAGGGATGATACTCGCCGTGATGGTGGATTCTCCTTATTTTATATGGGTATCAATATGGGCTCATTTATTGCACCACTCATCACGGGTTTCTTAGTACGTGATTATGGCTGGCATTGGGGCTTTGGTATTGGTGGGATTGGTATGCTTGTTGCATTGCTGATTTTCCGTTTCTATGCAGTACCTACCATGCGTCGCTTTGATAGCGAAGTCGGTTTAGATTCAAGTTGGGATCGCCCAACTGTTGTTCGTCGTAATGTCGGTCAATGGATCTTAGCGTTATCTGTTGTTCTTATGGCAATTGTTGGTCTTATTATTTCTGGCGTTATTCCTTTTAACCCAGTTGTTGTGGCCAACTTTATGGTCTATGTAATTTCCGGTAGTGTTATTGCCTATTTTATCTATTTATTCCTATTTGCTGGATTAAGTAGTAGTGACCGCTCTCGCTTATTTGTTTGTTTCCTCTTATTGGTTTCAGCAGCCCTTTTCTGGTCTGCATTCGAACAAAAGCCGACATCATTTAACTTATTTGCTAACGACTATACTGACTTAAACTTTATGGGATTTGAGATCCCTGCAGTTTGGTTCCAATCTGTGAACGCCCTGTTTATTATTATTCTTGCGCCAGTATTTAGCTGGTTATGGCCAATGATGGCACGTAAGAATATGAATTTAAGCAGCATGAGTAAGTTTGTAATTGGTATTTTATTTGCAGCGGGTGGCTTTACCGTCATGATGTTTGCATCTGAAAGCGTTATTGCAACAGGACAAGGTGTTTCACCGCTTTGGCTAATTGGCAGTATCTTATTACTGACATTAGGTGAATTATGCTTAAGCCCAATTGGGCTTGCCACAATGACTATTTTAGCGCCTGCTAAAATGCGTGGTCAGGTTATGGGATTATGGTTCTGTGCAAGCGCATTAGGTAATTTGGCAGCAGGTCTAATGGGTGGAAATATCCGTCCAGACAAACTCGATGTCATGCCTGATTTCTTCTCTCATGTTTCTATCGCTCTGGTTATTTGTGCTGTTGTTCTTGCTGCACTGATTATTCCAGTTCGTAAGCTTTTACAAAGCGCAGATAACAAAGAGAAAGCACAAGCTTAATTTAATACGTTAATTATTAAAGCCATGTCTAATTACTTAGGCATGGCTTTTGCTTTTATATCCTACAATTTAAACGCTGTTTTTAAGTATTGCGCCCAATATTTAAAACACTTAATCTCATTACCTTCTATTTATTGATAGTTTATTACTAAGGTAATGCGATGACTGTTCTTCCTATTTATTATGTTAATGCTTTTTCCTCTATGCCTTTTTCAGGAAACCCCGCAGCTGTCGTTTTGTTAGAAGAATGGTTGCCTGATGACACCTTAATTACACTTGCTAGTGAGATTAATTTACCTGAAACCGCTTTTTTAGTTGGCGACCATATTCGTTGGTTTACACCTAAAATTGAAGTTCCTCTTTGTGGGCACGCAACATTAGCCACTGCTTTTGTACTAAAAACTATAAAACAGTCCCCTTATGATCGCTTTAAATTCCAGTCTCTTTCAGGTGAGCTAACGGTTTCTAGCCAAGATTCTCTCTTTACACTTAATTTCCCAGCGATACCTGCGACATTAAATAACGACATAAAGTCAATCCTTGAAGAAAAATTAGCATTACAAATCGATGAAGTTTGGCAAGCACGTGATCGCTATGTTTGCTTTTTATCTGATCCAGAAACAGTCACTAACTACCAACCTGATTTCACTCAAATTGCACAGTTGCCTTTACCCGGCGTTATTATCACAGCTAAAGGTCACGCTCCTTTTGATTTTATTTCTCGCTTCTTCGCCCCCGTAAAAGGCGTGAATGAAGATCCTGTTACAGGTACATCACATTGTGTATTAGCGCCAATTTGGGCTAATAAACTCAATAAAACACAGTTACAAGCAAGACAAGTTTCAAAACGCGGTGGAAATATTGACTGTGTGCTAAAAGATAATCGCGTTTTACTGACAGGAGATGCTGCACTCTTTTTAACTGGCGAAATAACCTTTTAATTACAGACGGCATAATCAGTCATTCATCTACTTTGCTTTCAATTTACTCTATTTTATACTGTGGGGAATTTCTCCCTACAGTATTAAAGAAGAAGGCTTTATTGTTATGTCCATCTCTGACTTATCTCCTGAACTACAAGATAAAATTAAAAATTCAGTCACCCGTGTTTCTAAAGTCATATTTCCTACCACCACCAATCACCACTCAACACTCTTTGGCGGCACAGCATTAGCTTGGATGGACGAAGTTTCATTTATCACCGCCACTCGCTTTAGCCGTAAACGTCTAGTAACAGTTTCAACTGAGAAAATAAATTTTAATCACCCTATTCCATCAGGTACGATTATTGAATTGGTGGGTGAAGTTATTCGTGTTGGACGTACAAGTTTAACGGTAAATGTTTCTATTTTTCTTGAAGATATGTACGCAGAAGGCCGTGAAGAAGTGATCCATGGTCAGTTTAATTTTGTTGCGGTTGATAGTGACGGAAAACCAACGCCATTATTCGATAAATAGTATTTATAGAGAGATTTGTCATACTTTTTATCTCTCTTAGTTAAAAACAACATTATTTTATTATGTTCTTTATTATTTTGAATAATAACAAAGTATTAAGATCATTAATTTAAATGGATATTTTTCAATCAATATAAAATATTCAATAAAATCAATGAATAATAAGATTACTAACATGTAAGACAAGAGTTATCCACAGTTAATGTGGATAACTGAATAAGTCCAAAAATCAGAGAACACAGATTTTTGTTACTGCAAATTCAATCTGACAAATGGTCAATTTCCTTCCCGCCGTTGCACTTTCAGCAATAACAATATCCGTTAATTGTGAATACTGTCGCCCTACTTCAAGCGCTAATTCAATGGTGGGTTCAATCAGTAAGATCACCCCAATCTTTTCAAGTTCAACAGGAAAGTCTGCAAGTGATCTAAATTGCACCACTTGTTTTATCTTATTTTTAGCAATTTCTTGTGCTTTTTCTGTTGCGACTTGATTAACTCTTGCTTGTTTTTCAAAATCACCACCACCTGAATGAAGATAAATCATATTTTACTCACATAGAAAACAAAGGCTGTTACCTTTATTATTCAAATCAAAGGCATAAAAGCCAGCAGAATGATAAAAAAGCAACAACCTTATCTCTACTTTTTATCCTATTAAACACAATACAAAAGTGCTTTACCAACCATAAGAAACACCGCCGCCAACAACACCGCGATCTTCTGTATTCCATGAAGCAGAAACACGAATAATGGCGCTTTCTGTTATTTGATACTGAGCGCCCGTTGCAAATGCATTAGCATCGCGATAATTACCCACTCCGACACCTAAACTAAATGTGTGATTAGTCACGTAAGGAATATTAGCCATCGCTGCGACAGAAGCAATCCCAGCACTTGCTCTTTTATCTGCTTTATCGATTTTATTATCCATATTCTTAAGTGCAATATCATTATCAATAAAGATATTCTTAAACTTATTATTGGTATATTCATTTGCAATAGAGATAGAATCATGTTTTGATTTTTCAATATATTCCTTCAACGACTCATCTCTCTCATTAATTATCGTGTTGGTCATATTTATATACTCATTCCCTTTTTGAGTAATATACTTCTCACGCTCCTTTATTATTTTTTCATTATTTTTGCCAATAAGCCCTTCCATACCCGATGCTATTTTACTAATCTCAATATCGGTATAACTATTGGCATTTTTTTCTGATGCGTTAACCTTTCGCTCTGTTGAAAAAATAACTTCATCTTTAATATTATTAACATGTTCAACTATTTTCTTATCATGTTCATTCACTTTAAAGTCAGTGTATTCTTTACCTTTATTTTCAACTTCAATAAATTGATTATTTGTGTATTCTTTGATCTGTTTTTCAGACTTATTGATCCTATCATTTGTGTTTTTCTCTATTACTTCCTTAATATTATTTATTTTATTATCAGTATAATTTTCCGCACCTTTTTTTATTTCATCTGTCTTTTTATTTGTATAATTTTCAGCCTCTGTTTTTACATCAGATAACTTACCTTCATTATAAAGATACATTTCATTTTTAACTTCATTGATATAATTAACAGTATTAGCCTGATGCTCATTGATTTTACTATCAGTATATTGGTTTGATTTTTTTTCTGCATTTTCTGCGAATGTTTTTGCCTTCAACTCACTCTCTTTTAAGACTGCTTCATTTGCCTTTGTGATATCTCTTTGTATTACCTTATTATTTTCATTTATCTGTTGAGTTGTTGTTTCAATAACCGTATTTTTTTCTTGCTCAATTTTATTATAAATAGTGGCATTATTGTCATTAATACGCTTATCCGCCTCAATAAGAATATTATCTTTTTCTTTTCTTAATTGAGAAACATTGACGGCATCTGTATTTTCAGTACCTTCTGCAACATTAATAATTTGCCGCTGGTTTTTATCACTACCGATTGATAATGTATTATTACGATTATTACTGCTATTATCACCTAATATAATCGCATTACTTGCTGATCCTGAAGACTTACTACCAATAATCACTGAATTATCTGCATTATCAGAAAGGCGACTACCACTACCTAAAATAACACCATTCTCAGCATTATTGATTGTCCCTTTCCCTATACTAATTGAATCCTTACTTTCACTATAAGCCTGAGAACCAATAGAAAGAGAACCCTCACCAATTGCCATTGCGCCACTTCCCAATGACATCGCATTATCACCAATTGCTGTACTTTTATGACCTATTGCGGTTGCATTTTCACCCTCAGCCCCTGCATTAGCACCTATCGCAGTTGATTGATCAGAATGCGCCCACGTATTATATCCAACTGCCGTAGATTCATTACCATCGGCTTTACTATTCCCACCCAATAAGGTTGTATTATTTGCATAAGATAAAGGTGATGATAATAATGAAATCACTAATAACTTCACCTTGAAATCTTTATTTTTAATCATTTCCACATCACTCCATAATTAATAAAGTCATATATAGAATAATATGTATTTTATTTTTTACACATTATATATCTTATAAAATAAACTAATAATAAATTGAAACTCTATTAATTAAAGATAATAACATCGTCACACAATTAACTTTATTATAAATAAACACCGTGCTTTAATTTATATTTAAATAACAATCAATAACTAAAGGAAAACAGTTAAAAAAATAAAAATAAAACTCAAGCTTGAAAAATAAAATTATTGATTATCTATAAAAATAAAATATTTCCACTTTTGAGATAATGATCAAATAAAAGATAGTGCTACTCTATAAATATGAATACTATTTTTTAAATATATTAAAAGAAACACTAAGTAAAACCCCTAAGCTTATTACCACTTAGGGGGCAGTATTATTCAATAAATTGTGCTTCTGCAATTAATAATTTATCAATTGATGATTGGCATAAAAGAGGTCTGAGTGCTTCAAATTTCTTTTCTGACCATTGGTAAATCTTTAAAGATAAAAGTTGCTCAATAACTTTAGGCTCAAAACGATATTTAAGGTGTTGCGCAGGTGTTCCGCCCACAATGCTATAAGGTTCAACATTTTTGGAAACAACACTATTAGCAGCAACAATAGCGCCTTCACCAATCGTCACACCAGGCATTATCATTGCACGCATTCCTATCCATGCACCATCATGAATATGGGTATCACCTTTACCAATATAGGCTTCCTCAATCTTGTCCATAAAAGGATAAAGTGAAAACCAATCCATACGGTGAGTATGGTTGCCGCCCATTAATATCACCGCTTGCGCACCAATACAGACATAATCGCCAATATATAACTTATCAATTTCCCACAATGGTTCCCATTGCAGGCTAACCTCGTCACCATATAGATAACGGACAACTGAAGTTTCAAAACCATCATCCCAACAATCACTGTAATAACTGTGTTGCCCTTTGATGATAATATTTTTATTTTTAACTGTTTCGTGCAGATATTCTACACGCGACCAATGTTTATTTTTCATAATATGACTCGCTATAAATTAATGAGTCATCAAAGAATGCTTAATTCTCTGATGATGTGTTCGCATTCAAAACACATCGTCTTAAGCAATCCTTGGTTGAAGTAATAAGGGATTTTTTTTCATCTTGTTTACGACCAACTTTTCCAACGCAATACACTTATGCTTGCAGTTTATCTGCACCATGATAAAGACTATCAAAGAAAAAGCCACGGATAACCTTAATTACAATCAGCGATTACCCGTGGCTTAATAACATTATTTAAAAAAATCTTTGCTACCATGAGGCGCACAACGTAAATATTGAGGTGCTACTTTTATGGTTTGTTTGAGTTTTTCCGCCGCATGCCAAGGCCAGCGAGGATCATAAAGAATACCTCTGCCTAAAGCGATAAAATCAGCCTGCTCTGTAAGTAAAATGGCTTCTGCTTGTTCTGGCTCGGTAATAAGGCCAACTGTAATAACTGGCAGTTGTGTTTCATTATAAATTGCTTGAGCAAATGGTACTTGGTAATTAGGGCCTAGTTTAATTTCTTGCTTTTCTGATAACCCACCAGAAGAAACATGAATATAATGGCAACCTAACTCTTCAAGATGCTGAGTTAAGGCAATCGTACTTTCTAAGTCCCAACCACCTTCAACCCAATCTGTTGCGGAAATTCTGATACCAACACAGACATTATCAGAAACTGCATTTTTCACTGCAACAAAGACATCCACTAATAACCGACTACGATTATTAAAATCACCACCGTATTGATCCGTTCTGTGATTAGATAATGGAGATAAGAATTCGTGCAATAAATATCCATGAGCACCGTGGATCTCAATAACGTCAAATCCTGCTGACTCAGCCCTTTTAGCAGCATCAACAAAAGCTTGTTTTATCTCTTCAATTTCATCAACAGTCAGCGCATGAGGTTGATGATTCTTTCCAAAAGGTATTTCTGAAGGTGCGACTTTTTGCCATCCATTAGGAGAATCTGGCGCTAATGAGGCTCCACCATTCCAAGGCAAATCAGTCGATGCCTTACGTCCGGCATGTGCAATCTGTATACCGATTTTTGCAGATGAATACTGCTTAACATTATCAACCAGTTTTTTTAGTTCATTACCATGTTGGTCAGACCAAATACCTAAATCTTTATAGCTAATACGACCTCTAGGCTCAACCGCCGTTGCTTCAACAATCACTAACGAAGCACCAGATAGTGCTAGCTGTCCGTAATGCATAGTGTGCCATGCGGTTGGGTAACCCTCTTGTGCTGAATATTGACACATAGGTGCAACAATAATACGGTTATCTAACTGATGGGGGCCTAATTTTTTAGGGGAGAACAACAAGCTCATTTAAAGCCTCCTGCTATCAATAAGAATTTATGCAAAGAAAATGTCTTCGCTTTTCGATATACCATTTAAATATACAAGTTTAAGGCTATCGGATCTTATTCATTTAGGCGATGTTTTACTTCACATTGTGAAAAACAAAGAGATCAGCATCAATTACTGATCTCTTTGTTAATTAATCATTAGATTTGGCAGGTTTCACCAATAATAGTGAAAAACGTCTTGCGATTGGCAAGACAAATAAAACCGTAGGAAAAGCAATCATCCAAGAGATCCCCCAAGAAGTTAACCATGGGGAAATAACATGCATTCCCATTCCTAGCGATTTGGCGGTACTAATAAAAGCAACAATACCCGACATAATAAAAGAGAGGAAAAAGGGAACAAGAAAAATCATTGCTCGAGTAGGAAGTTTAGGAATACCTAAAAAGTAATTTTTGTCCTGAAAAGACATAGATAAAGACTCCAATAATACGATTGTACAACAGCACATAACTGCCAATACAACAGGCTAAAAAAAGTTATATGCGTTGATTAACGTAAACGCTTACGAGTCTTTTTGACCAAACTGAGAGCTAGTTTATTAATAAATATTTCTTTGTCAACTAAATTATTCTCATTATCATTTAGGCGATAATTGATAACATTAAGATGAGCGAAAATGAGAAAACACAATAGGGTTTTCTCACCTTTTTTCTACCAATCTCGAGTTGCAATTAATTCTTCTATATCAGCATCTTCAAAGCCATATTCATCAGCGATAACGCCAAAATCTTCAGCAATACACTCTCTTGCTACTGTTTCGATTTCGCTATCTTCTTTATAAAACTCTTCAGCTAGCTCATTAAATTGGTCTGTTGTTTCTTGCGTGAGAATATAAAGTTCTGCCAAATTTTTAGGCGAAGTTGCTTCTATTTTTAAACAAAGTGCTTTTAATAACTCTTGCCCTTTCTTCACAAGATGTGTTGGATAATAATTATCATTGTCCATTTCTTTTAAAAAATAATGCTCTGCTAGTACTTTATTTTTAATCATTACGAACATCCTTATCTAAGTATTTATCTTAAGGTCATTAAAGTGTACTTATTATCTTAATTACGGAAAAGTATATTACGTTTCTTAATTAAATGTCTCGCTTTTATTTCTCCGAATTTATAGAATTCTCGCCAGCAAACGGAAAATAGGCAATTAATTAAAATGGCTAAAAAAATACGATTTATATTTCTTTTTTTGACTATTGTACTGCTCTCTTTTTTGACTATTAATAAATTTTTAACAAGCTCACCTTTAGCGACCTGGCACTTTTATAGCAATAATGGTGAATATATTACAGGTCATTACTACCCACCAGCAAAAGATGATGCGACGGATGCGGTGATCTCCATCCCAGAAAAACCAGTTAAAGAAGGTTTAACAATAACCCATTGGGATACCTGCAGTATTGAACTGAATGCTGATAATAAAACACTTTATATTTCTTATTTTACTAATGGCCTTATTCAAGCTTCTTTATCAACAAAAAACACATCTTATGTTGCATTAACTGAGCTATATTTTTATCAGCCTGATGATATGCATTGGTCAATTAATCGATTAGAGGATGGGACATACAAAGGTTGGATTTGGGATAATGTTGCAAATCAGCTTATTCCTGTTCGTTATCAGGAAGATAAAACAACAATTATTGACGGTACAAAATATACTTTAATGCCAGAAAGCTATTGGCTATTTCAACGTTGGGCTAATGGCGTTTTAGTGGAAGAGTACACATTAGATGATTTACCTGCGAAAGATGGCTTTATTCCTGATATAGATAAACAACGACTGACTCAAGCAAAAGCCGAGCTTCAAACTACCGCGAATGAATTGGTGAAACCATTAAATTTACCATTTAATTTAATGTTGTGGGATAACTCACTTTGCAAGTGATAATAATATGTGAAATGCTCCCAGAGGGTTGGGAGCATTTCTGACACAGAATGATTTAATTTATACTAAATAACACCATCTAATTTCATGTAAATTCCTTTTATTGAAAATTTAATTCCTTTCAAGTCGTTAACTTTTACTGCAAGAGTATAGATGAATAGAGTAAATAATTTAAATCTGATAAAAATGTTGCACAACAGGGATATACTAAAACAATTATTTATTTTCAATAAAAGAATAAGACATCAATTTAATAGTTATATTATTCAATAAAATCAACATTCTATATTTATATTATTTTAAATATAAAACCTTATTTATTAAATATTGTTTTTTAATAGGTTTCACTTTTAAATCTAAAAAATCTTAAATAAAGTATTTAAGTTACCTTAGCATAATAGCATGTGATATTCTTCATTCACATTAGGATATCTACATTAATTCTATCTAAAATAGATCTTTAAAATTAACATTAAATGCCTTCACGTGATAAAAATGAAATAAATAGTATGCTTATCTCAATCTGATCCTAAAAATTCTAGTCATTTATTTTTAGTAAAACATATTAAATAAAAATTTATCTTACATTAAGAGTTCATTAATCAAACCTTGCTTTACATTTTATTATATTGCTCAATTTTTATTTGGCTCTTATACTTTCTTAAGACGATTTTAGGTAGGTATTATTATGAATATTTTATTAGTTGAAGACGACTTACAACTTGGTAAAGCGCTTTGTCGCGGGCTTGAAATTGCAGGTTTTCAACCATGTTGGGTCAGATTACTTGCGGATGCTCGTGTTCAATTAAGCCAGCGCCCTTTTGATTTAATGCTATTAGATTTAGGTCTACCTGATGGTGACGGGCAAGACGAACTGATCGCACTTAGAAAAAGTGGTGAGAAAATTCCAATTATCATTTTAACTGCCCGCACACAAATTGATAATTTAGTACAAACTTTAGATTCAGGTGCAGATGATTTTTTACCAAAGCCTTTTGCTATGCCTGAACTTATTTCTCGCGTAAAAGCAGTTAGCCGTAGAATGGCTGGTTTTTCTTCACAAATATGGTCTATTGGCGATTTACAACTTAATCCAGCAAACCATCAAGTCACGTTAAATGACGAATTACTTTTATTATCAGGTAAAGAATACCAACTCTTATATGAATTAATGCGTAATACTGACAATGTGGTGCGTAAATCAGAGCTGGAACAGCGTTTATTTGGTTTAGACGATAAAATTGAAAGTAATTCTCTTGAAGTACATATGCATAATTTACGGAGAAAAATAGGCAAAGAGCGCATTATCACGGTTCGTGGCGTGGGTTATTTATTAAAAAAAGAAGCTAATTAAATGAAGATCCGCTCCTTCTTTATTTACACCATTGTCCTTCAGATTATCTCCATAGTTATGCTTTGGGGCGTTTGGTTAGCTTGGATACAATTTGATTATCTTGCTGATTTCGAAAAAATTTATAATAAACAGCAAGAAATTATTGCTGAGGGTTTTGCTAATACCTTAGAAATTGTTGCTGATCAGCCAGAAGTTCTTAAAGAAGTTGCTCATAACTTACAAGGTATGTATATCGATGCCATGCTTAATGGTGAAGATGATGAATTACAATATCTGCCGTGGTTTATTGCCTTAGATGCAAATAACACCCTGATTTATACTAACCGCCCTGAGTTACCAATTCCTACAAGAGTGCTTTCATTAGCCTCAGAAAGAGTATCTGTGGCAGGTGAAAAATGGATACTCTCTTTTAGTTGGGGTGAGAAACATAAAATAAAAGTCTTTATTGGTGAGTCGGTTGAAGATAGGGGCCATGTTATTGGTAACCCTGTTGAAGGCACCTTTGTTCCTTTCCTATTTATTCTTGCGACTGTTATTTTTGCAATCTTAATTACTGCTTATTTTAGTTTACGACCACTAAGACAAGCTGCAGAGCTTATCTCTAATCGTAAACCTCGTAATTTAACGCCGATTAATGTGGGCCAGCAATTTAAAGAAATTCGCCCTATCTTTAAAGAATTAAACCAATTAATGGCAAGAATTGATGCTGCTAATATTCGTGAAAAACAATTTATGGCAGATGCAGCCCATGAATTAAGAACACCAATAGCTGCTGTTATCGCTCAATTACACCTACTCTCTTTAGTCGATGCTCAACAAGAGCGTGAAGAAATTATTGATGATATGAAACAATCTCTTGATAGAGCTGCGGCTCTTTCTCATCAATTAATTGATTTGGCACGATTAGAATGTGACGATTTTCCATTAAAAATAGAATCTCTTGATATTTATAACGTTATTGGAAATGCAATAGCGCAACGTGTTCCTTATGCTATTACTAAAAATATTGAGCTATCACTTAATGAAGGTCACTCTTTAACGCTTAAAACCGATAAACAAGCTTTGCTCTCTATATTTAATAATCTGCTTGATAATGCAATTAAATATTGCCCTAAAGGTAGTCAAGTAGAGGTGACTATTGAAAATAGGTATGCTGAAGGGATCCATGTTATCGTGCGTGACAATGGCCCTGGTGTCGCAAAAGAACATATCAATGCTCTATTTTCACGTTTTTACCGTGTTCCTGGCTCTAATGAAACTGGCAGCGGATTAGGTCTATCTATTGCACAAAATCTTGCTAATAAAATTCAAGCATCGTTAATTGTTACTGAAGGACTAAATAATAAAGGGATTGGTTTTATTATTGTTCTGCCTTTAGAGGTTAAATCAACAGACAGCGATTAAGAGTTAGATAACCGATATTCCATAATAAAGGAGGTAATTATACCTCCTTTTTATTTTGCTTTGGTAAGGCTCTAAACCCGTGTTATCCCCAAAGATTAATTAACCAACGTAAACCAGCTGTCACTATTGCGGCACTAAGCACAATTATAATAAAAGGTTTTTTCTGCCAAGTAAGTATGCCCGCCACACCAACCCCAATAATTTTTGAGATATCAGCAAGTTGGTCACCATCAAAAAATGTCGATGTCATCGCCACTGAAAACAGAATAACAATCGCCGATAATGAGAGGATCTCTTTTACTCTCTCTGACACACCCGCTTTATTGTTGAGTAATATGCCGGAAAGACGCATGGCGTATGTACCAACAGCAAGAATAATAATTCCTGTAATAATAGATGCCGTGGACATTATATTTTCCTTATCACAAACAATACGCCTAATAACGATAATAAGACGGGGAGCCCAACAGGGAGGAATAATGTGGTTGCGAGTGCAATAATGCTCCCTGTTATTGCTGCATGGCGTGTTAGTTTATTTTTTAATGCGGGTAAACTTAATGCGAGAATGATGGCTGGAAACATCGCATCTAGCCCTAACATCTTTATATCTACAATAAATGACCCTAAATAAACCCCAAGCATGGTTCCTAAAGGCCAAACAAATAGAATACCCAACCCACAAGCCCAAAACGCTAATTTATTTTGTTCAGCAGTACGTTGAGATAAACCAAATACAACACTTTCATCATTTAATATATGAAAACCTAATAATGATTTAAGTCCTTTTCCCGGTAAATCCTTTACTGCCATACTAAAGGGAATATGTCGTGCATTGACCATTAATCCAGCAAGAGCAGCATATATTGCACTTCCTCCCATCGCCACAACGCCAATAAAAAGAAATTCAGAAGCGCCCGCTAAAACAAAAATGGATAACACCAATGGCACCCAAAAATCAAAACCTTGGGTATGCGCTAAAGCACCATAAGAGATACCGACGATACCATCGGCTAATGAAACAAGCACAATATCTCTAAGTACGTTATTATCAAGACGACTGTTAATTTGCATAGAATATAGTATTTTTTATCGAACCATTCGTTCATTATGTTGAACGATTTATTTTTTTGCAAGATGATTTTTGAAGGAAGCTATGATGTCATCGCCTTGTGCGCCTATTGAAATTATTTCTCAAGCACTAGCTAGAGAAAGAAAAAAAGCGGGTCTTTCACTTGCTGAAATAGCAAGACGAGCAGGTGTTGCAAAATCAACATTATCTCAATTAGAAGCAGGACAAGGAAATCCAAGTATTGAAACACTTTGGGCAATTTGTGTTGCGTTAAACATCCCTTTTTCTCAACTTATTTCAGCGCCACAGCCTGAAGTGAAGGTAATACGTAAAGGTGATGGCTTTAAAATTAGCGCAGAAAAAGCCTATTACCATGCTTTTTTACTTTCTTCCTGCCCAGTGGGTGCAAAACGCGATATATACACGGTGATTGCACAGCCGGGAAAAGATAGAGTTTCAGATCCCCACAGCAAGAATGTCACTGAACATATTATTATTATCAGTGGTAGTGCAATGGTGGGCACTTTAGATGATCAGCAAGAATTACAACCCGGTGATTATATTTGCTATCCCGGTGATGTCACTCATGTATTACGCGCTTTAGAACCTGACACAACTGCCGTCATGATTATTGAACATCAGAATTAAGATAGTAAAACAAATTAATGTAGTGAAACGAATTTATATAGTAAAACGATGAATTTACCGCACTGCTATACTGCAATAAAAATCTGAAACGCAGTGCGGTAATTTTATAAAGAATATCTGCTTATTCAATTACTTCTTAAGTGCTTTATCAAGATAGATCTCTCGTAGCCGTTGAGATAAATGCCCAACTTCTCCCTGATTTATATCTTCATTATCGATTGAAACAACCGGCCAAATTAATGTGGTTGCTGAACTAATAAAAGCTTCTTTTGCTTTTTTCGCTTCATCAAGCGTAAATAGACGTTCTGTTATTTTAAGCCCTTCTTCTTGCGCTAATTGAATAATCGCTTGGCGCGTAATACCGGGTAAAATATTCTGACTCAGTGGTCGTGTAATAATTTCATTATCGTGATTAACAATAAAGAAATTACTTGAACTCCCTTCTGTTATATAGCCATCTTTAATTAAAATAGCATCATCAGCACCTTGTTGATGTGCATGGTGTTTTGCTAAACATGCTGCTAATAATGCCACTGTTTTAATATCACAACGTTGCCAGCGAATATCTTCAACACTCACTACCGAAATACCTTTTTTTGCATTAGGATGGTTAATAACTGTGGAGTGCTGAACAAAAGCAACTATTGTCGAAGGAACAGATGAAGCCGGAAAATCAAAAAAACGAGAGGAATCAGTACCTCGTGTTATTTGTAAATAAATAAGCCCTTCATGAAGGTTATTCTTTTCGATAAGTTGATGATGAACATCAATTAGCTGCTCTTTGGTAATAGGAAGCGATAGAGCTAATTCTTTGCATGAACGCTGCAATCGTTGAAAATGTCCATTAAAATCAATGAGCTGACCATCGATAACAGCAGTAACTTCATAAACGGCATCTGCAAATAAAAAACCACGGTCAAAAACAGATATTTTAGCCTGCTCTTTAGGTACAAAGTGACTGTCTAAATACACGATATCAGGCATTTTACCTCCGTTATAAATTTTATTAACAATTTATCTTAATCCACTACCTTACTCTTTCAGTTTTCTATTTTAAAGACGATCTTCCACATTCCTACCTCTTTTTAATTATAGTTTTATGTAATTAAGTCATGTTATATAAGCAGAAATTGCTATAATTTAACTTATGTACCAAATATAAGGATAAGAGGTGGCTATGTTAGATATTAATAAAAACAATTTATCTCAGCTAACAGAGAAACTGGTTAAAAAACAATGTACTTTAATGACTGTTATTGCCACATTAGGTTTCATTGCTGGTTTTATCTGTATTATTAATCCACTTTCTTCTGGCATTGTTATCAGTGTATTACTTGGTGTTGTATTTTTTGCCTGTGCGATATCCAGCTTTATTGGTGGTTTTAATGCTCAAGTCTCTTCTGGTTGGTCAATGTTGATCACGTTATTAACGGGTTTTATTTATCTTCTGCTTGGCTACATCTTTGTCACCGACCCACTAAAAGGTATGCTTAGCCTCGCCTTTTTTATCGGTTTTTTATTTATTTTTGCAGGGATACTGCGCCTAAATATAGGTTTTAAACAGATCAAAGAGAATTTTTATGGTTGGTTTAATATCTTGATTGGATTTTTAGATTTAGTGATTGCCTATTTCTTGCTTGCTTTTGGCCCTGAAGCCTCAGTGGCATTAGTGATGGCATTGATTGGTATACAACTTATTTTAAGTTCTATCACAATATTATCGATAACCAGTGCAATAAAAAGAATGACCCATTAATTGACTATTCAGTAATAATTATCTTATCGATTTTATATAGACTAAGAGCCACATAAGTGGCTCTTAATTTATGAAATACGAAACAGTAATATTAAGCACAAGGTAAGCGCAGAGACACCGTATACATATTTTCCCCACAAAGGTAACAATTACCTGTATTTTCAAAGACCATCACTTGAATACCTAATTGTCCGACTTCAATATTTGGCAACGCATCTGCCAAAATACTTTCTAAAGCTGGCTCAAGTAATTCGACCATATTAACAGGATCATTATTTGCCGTTGTATCATGCAAGAAATTCCCTAAACGAGGATCATCAGCATAGATTTCCAGTGTAGAACGATACACTAACGTTCTTTCGCTACTATTTACTTTAGAATAGCCATTAAAGATGATAACCATTTTCTGGATATTCATTTTGGCAACGCGGTTCTTAATCTGTAAGCAGAGTGAAGGCACAAGCCTGATATTTACAGAGTTAAAATAGCGATCACAAATTTGTGGAATAGTGACACTTATACAAGGCTTTGGTGCAATATTTTTAATTTGCTTACTACACTCCCCCGTTAAAGAGTTATCGACAATAATACGCTCGCGACGAGAGAAACAAATATTGTCAAAAATATCAACCGTAAAGAAAGAGATGTAATGAATACCATTAGTTAGCGTTTGATTTTCCAGCCTTACCGAAACCGCTGATTTATCAGTACAAGGCAACATTTTTAATTGGTCATTAAAATAAAAACCAACCTGTGTGCTTTCACTAATATCACGTCCCAAGATTAGGTTTGCATTCACACAATAATTTTCGCTGTGATAGCTTAAAATACCATTTAGCGTTGCTGGAACTTTTGGCGATGGTAATTTTTCGGTTGTCATTTCAACATAATAATCTCTTGATTTAAGAGATTTAGTTGGATCTTCGCTATTTTCAGATTCGGCATAAAAAATAGCAATTTGTTTAGGTTCACTCTTTTTAAATTTCACTTTAAAGTTCGCGATACCATATTTATTGGTTTTCCCAACATTAATTTTTTCACCATCAGCGTTATAAACTTCTGGCTCAACCCCTAAGGTACTATTATCAGCATTGTAGACGAGTCTTACCTCTTTATTTGAAACGTCTTCTCCTTCTTTATCCTGTAAGTGCACAACAAAACCTTTAGACACACTTTCCCATTTACTCGGCCATTGCATAGATTCCGAACGAATTGTCAGTAAGTCATCAAACTTTTCACAGTTAGTCGCAGTGCAATCAGTATTAGGATTAGGCTTGGGAGGCGTAACTCGAATTTGAATTGGCGTTGCGTAATACACAATACTTTCATCATCTTCATCTTTTAATATCAATTGCAACGACGCCACACCATTACGATTTCCCGTTAAAGAGATCTCTGTTTTACTATTATCCACTATCGTAATGTAGACATCTTTATTATTAGGTAAAACTAAAATCCCTTTAGGGCTTGTACGCCATTCGGCTAAACGCAGATTAATCCCCGTTACAATAACCTCATATTTGATAACTCTATTTATTTTGACTTCGTTATCAACTTCATCTGGAGATAATTTGATCTGATTAAATTCAATCTTCACATCAGCATCAATAACAACTTGTGATTGTCCATTATAAACAGGAGGCTGAAAGGCCAGTGTGTCCTTCTCACCTTGTATAATTTTTTGCAGGCGTTCTTCTTTCGTTTCGATATTCATTGAGTGATTTCCTTTCTTTTTCCGATTCCATTTTTAGCTTAAAGCAAAAAATTTGAGTGAAAATCACAATAGAAAAAAGTCAACTAAGTATTGTTGTTAGATAGAGAAAATAAATACTTAATAAACAATATGATAAAAAATAAACCTAATGGAGCTCTCGCTAATTTATCGCTAAAAAACGCCCTTAATATAAAAAATAATTTAAATTTTAAAATATTTTTGTATAAAGCTATTGACTGTTATGAAAATGTGATTAAAATCAATCTCAGAAAATATTTGTGACGTGAATCACATTTTATTAATAGGATACTTAATATGAAATCAATGACTTCTTTTATTACTCACCTGCATCAAGTTGTTGTACAATTATCATCAACTCGTTTACTGTAATTATTTGATTTAAAAATAAAATACAGTACAAAGCCAGAAATAGCACCCTCATCGCACAAAAGACTATTTCTGGCTTTTATTCCTCTCTTTATGCTTATCTGTCATCTCATTTACTCTCGCATTTTTCGTAACAAAAAATTCACCTTCTTGAACTAAGCTCTTATTTCTGTACTCTTAATATGTAGCCCACATTAACTATGAGGATATTTTATGCAGCAGCAACTGCTTACATGGATACGTCAATTCAATGAGGAGTATGCCCAAGTCGCTTCTCTCCTACTCGTTTTAGCCATTATTTTTCTTGTCGCAATCATTCTTCATTTTATTTTGCACAAGTTAGTCTTACCTAGAATTTCTAAAGCAATAAGTCAATATGATCAGAAATGGCAACTCTCTTTAGAAATAAATAAACTATTTAGTCGTTTTGCTTTTTTAATCCAAGGCGTTGTTGTTAATATCCAAGCGCTGGTGTGGATGGGATCAGGTAAAACACAAGAAATTCTCACCACCAGCGCCCAAGCGTGGTGTTTAATTTTCGGCTTATTGATGCTTTTCTCTATTATGGATCTCTGTATGCAGATCATGAGAAATTCATCCTCATTGGGTCGATTACCCTTAAAAGGTATTTTTCAAAGCTTAAAACTCGCCGCCTCTGTACTGATTGGGATAATGATTATTTCCCTACTTATTGGCAAATCACCACTTATTTTACTCAGTGGTTTAGGTGCCATGACGGCTGTATTAATGTTGGTATTTAAAGATCCTATTATGGGATTAGTCGCCGGTATTCAACTATCAGCAAACAATATGATAAGCCTTGGTGATTGGCTAGAAATGCCTAAATATGGCGCTGATGGTGCTGTCATTGATATTAGTTTAACAACCGTTAAAGTGCGTAATTGGGATAATACTGTCACCACTATTCCAACTTATTCTCTGATTTCAGATTCCTTTAAAAATTGGCAAGCAATGACAAAATCAGGAGGACGTCGTATTAAACGAAGTCTTGCTCTTGATATTAATAGCATCCACTTTTTAGATAAAAAACAACTTGATGATCTAGAAAAAGCTCACTTATTAGCGCCTTATATCAAAAATAAGGAAAGCGAAATTAATCAATTCAATGCAACTTTGGGCAATGAATGTCAAACGCCATTAAACCAACGTGGCATGACCAATATTGGAACCTTCCGTGCGTATGTTGAAGCCTATTTAAAAAACCATCCTAACGTTCATAAGCAAATGACGATTATGGTAAGACAATTAGCGCCTACCTCGGATGGGCTTCCCATTGAAATTTATGCTTTTACTAACACCACTGTTTGGGTTCAATACGAGGCTATTCAATCAGATATATTTGATCATATCTTTGCTATTTTGCCTCAATTTGGCTTAAGAGTTCACCAATCTCCAACTGGAAATGATGTACGAGCACTCAGATTTCCTGCCGAAAATAATCCGCAATAAATCATTTTGTATTAAGTAAAAAAGGAGAATTATTCTTCTTTTTTACTTTTCTTATTAACAAATATTTTTAATCTCTTATTTTGTTATCATGTTAACAATCTTGTTTTTCTATATATTAATAAAAATCGTTATGTTATTTTTTATATATCGATTGATTGTTGATTCCTATTTATTTGATGTTTTATTTACCACTAAAGTGGTATTAATCAGAAATTGTAACTATTTGTTTAATAATTATTTTTTTATATAACGTTATTAACATTTTTTATATTGATATAAATCATTATAGGTAGAAGGGTTATAACTTAACATATATATACAACTTTACTTGTTGTGAAAAATGTTAGGGTAATGTCAATGTCAAAAATTAAAAATAATACTTCTATTACTGAAATGAGTCGGCGTGGATTCATTCAGTCTGCAGCGGTTATTTCTGGTGCTGCCGCGGTTGCAGGAACGGTTTCATTACCATTCGCTGCTAATGCTCAAACTCCCCAGGGTATTCGTCCTGATGAGACATCTGAAACTATCAAATACAGCGCATGTTTAGTGAACTGTGGTAGCCGTTGTCCATTAAAAGTTCATGTGAAAGATGGTGTTATTCGTCGTATTTCTAATGAAACTATGTATGACGATTCAACATTTGGTCTTCACCAAATTCGTCCGTGTCTTCGTGGTCGTTCTGTACGTTGGAAAACGTATAACCCAGATCGTTTAAAATACCCAATGAAGCGTGTTGGTAAGCGTGGTGAAGGTAAATTTGAGCGTATTTCTTGGGATGAAGCGACTTCAATCATCGCGGAAAAATTAAAATATACCATCGAAAAATACGGTAATGAGTCCATTTATTACCAATATGGTACAGGCTCTACTGGTGCAAACTTACACGGTAGAACTGCATGTAAACGTTTATTAAGTACTGTCGGTGGTTTTTTAAGTGACTATGGTACTTATTCATACTCTCAATTAACCGGTATTGTGCCTTATGTTTATGGCGATATGCTGGAGTCACTGTTAACAGAAATTGAGAATTCAGACTTAGTGGTAATGTTTGGTCATAACCTTGCTGAAACACGTATGTCTGGTGGTGGTCAGTTCTATGAAACGTTAAATGCGTTAGATAAGAGCAAAAGTAAAGTTATCATCATCGACCCTCGTCGTACCGACAGTGTAACAACACTAGGCGCAGAATGGATCCCAATTTATCCGGGTACTGATGCTGCATTAGTGGCTGCATTAGGCTATGTGATGATCCAAGAAGGCATCACTGATGAAGATTTCTTACGTGAATACTGTGTCGGTTGGGATAAACAAACATTACCTGCATCAGCACCCGAGAATGGCTCTTATAAAGATTACATTCTAGGTAATGGCCCTGATGGCATTGCAAAAACACCTGAGTGGGCGAGTAAATTAACCGGTATTTCCGTTGCACGTATTATCCAATTAGCGCGTGAAATTGGCGGCGCAAGAGCGGCGTGGATCTCTCAAGGTTGGGGTATCCAGCGTACTTCAAATGGTGAGCAAGCATGTCGTGCGATTATGATGCTACCATTAATGTCTGGCCATATCGGTCGCCCTGGTACAAATACAGGTTGTTGGGGTGGTAACGTTGCTTACCCAGTAGCAAGCTTTGCTTTGCCTAACCCAGTTAAGACATTGATCCCAACATTTATGTGGTCTGAAGCAATTGCTCGTGGTGATCAACTTACTAGCAAAAATGCGGGTGTCAGAAATAAAGATAAACTCGATACGGGTATTAAATTTATGTGGTGTTATTCCAGTAACGTGATTGGTAACCAACACGCTGACTTGAATAAAACACATGATTTACTGCAAGATGAATCAAAATGTGAGTTTATTTTAGTGTGGGATAACCACATGACACCATCTGCAAAATACGCTGATATTTTACTGCCAGATGTGACAACGGTTGAGACAAACGATCTTATCAATAACTCTTACGCAAGTGGTGCTTACCACTATGTCGTCCGTTTACAAAATGCGATTAAACCGCTTTGGGAAAACCGCCCTTGCTATGATGTCTTAACCGACATTGCAGAAAAAATGGGTACCAAAGAGCAATTCACTGAAGGACGTACTTACGAAGAGTGGATTGAATATTGCTATAACCAAATGCGTGAGAAAAACCCAGCGCTGCCTACATTTGCAGAAACTAATGATGTAGGAATTATCGATCGTAAATTACCTAACCGTAATCAATACGTTGCACTTGAAGCATTCCGTCAAGATCCTATCGCTAATCCATTAAAAACAGCGTCAGGTAAGATTGAAATTTATTCTGAAAAACTAATGCAAGATACTGATGGCTGGGTGTTACCAGAAGGCGATCGTATCCCCGCAATTCCAGAATATTGTAAGAATGAAGAAGGCGTTGAAAACGTTAAGCTTAAAGAGAAATTCCCTCTACAAATGACCGGTTTCCACGATAAAGGCCACGTTCACTCAAGTTACTATAACGTTGCTATGTTACGTGAAGCTATTCCTCATCAATTCTGGTTAAACCCAATTGATGCGGCTGAACGCGGATTAAAATCTGGCGATATCGCTGAGATTTATAATGCACGTGGTCGTTTAAATATTCTCGTCAAAGTTACAGATCGTGTATTACCTGGTGTGATTGCAGTACCGCAAGGTGCATGGCGTTCACTTGATACAACAGGTGTAGATACAGGTGGATGTATTAATACATTAACAAGCTGGCACCCATCGCCGTTTGCTAAAGGAAATCCACAACATACAAACCTTGTTGAAGTGAAACGTGCATAAGGAGTTAACTCATGAAGCAATATGGTTTTTATTTTGACTCCACTAAATGCACTGGCTGTAAAACATGTCAAGTCAGTTGCAAGGATGAAAAAGATTTAGATTTAGGCCCTAAATTCCGTCGTGTTTATGAATACGGTGGTGGTAGCTGGGCAAAACAAGACGGGATCTGGACACAAAATATCTATAGTTATTATTTATCCATTTCTTGTAACCATTGTTCAAACCCTACTTGCGTTGCGGGTTGTCCAACTGGCGCTATGCATAAACGTGAAGAAGATGGTTTAGTGGTTGTTAACCAAGATATTTGTGTTGGTTGCCGTTATTGCGAATTGCGTTGCCCTTATGGTGCGCCACAATTCGATGAGAAGAAAAAACTCATGTCTAAGTGTGATGGTTGCTACGAACGTGTAGCACAAGGCATGAAACCGGTTTGTGTTGAGTCTTGTCCTCAACGTGCGCTTGATTTTGATGATATTGAAGTGATCAGAGCAAAACACGGTACTGAATGTGGTATCGCACCAATGCCAGATCCTAGCTTGACCAATCCAAATATCGTGATCAAAGCACACAAAGAAGCTAAACCTTCTGGTGATAAAACCGGCTCAGTTCAAAATGCGGCGGAGGTATAAACCATGCATGAACTTCCTCTAGTCTTTTTTACTGTTTTAGGTTCTTCAGCAGCAGGCTTGTTTCTTATTGCTTATATCAGTAAAAAATTAGGTCAAATTGATGAAAACCAACTACGTAATGCCAATATTTTAGCCCTGATTTTAACATTAGTTGGCTTAGGTATTGGTGGATTACACGTTGGTCAACCTTTGCGTTTTTTCAATATGCTATTAGGCGTTGGTCGTTCTCCAATGAGTAACGAAGCCTTCTTAAGTGGTGTGTTTACAGGTTTTGCTTTTGCAACTGTTGCACTCACTATCATGAAAAAATGGAAGGGTTTACGTGAAATTTGTAACCTATTTACCGTTATTTTTGGTCTAGCATTTGTTTGGTCAATTCCACAAGTCTATCATATTCCAACAATTGCTAACTGGAATACAGATTACACCACATTGCAATTTTGGATGACGCTGTTAGTTGGCGGCGGTGTATTAGCAATGGCTACAGGTGCAAGACGTTTAGGTGCATTGTCCTTTATTATCGGTGCCATTATTACTTTTGCGACTCGCTCTGGTTATGTTAGCTTCCTTGGCTTTACAGGCCCAGAACTCAGCGCTGACCAATCTCTATTTTGGGGATTCCAGTTAGCTGTATTAGCATTAGGTGTGGTTATCGTAGGATTTACTGCAGTAAAAGCGCAAGCATCAAAAATGACGCTAGCAACTTGTGCAGCCGCGGTCATTATTGCTGAATTATCAGGTCGTATCGCCTTTTATAATTTATGGCATATTACCATGTGATCTTGATGTTATGGCTGATTAATCAGCCATAGAAAAGAGACAAAATGCATACCCGGAAAGGTATGCATTTTTTTTAGAATGAAGAGCCAGGTTGCTGTAAAAAATCTAATTCTTCTGGGGTAGATGTTCGACCTAAAATGTCATTGCGATGAGGATAACGACCATATTTATCAATAATTTCTTTATGTCTTAGTTCATATTGATAAGTATTTTCATCATTAAGCTGAGAAAACAATATAACCGCATCTTGATGAATTTTAGCTGATTCTGAATGCATAAATGGCATAATCATAAACTTACGTTTAACGGGGGTTAATGTCAGATATTCAGGTAACCGGATAGCTTCTTGCGCTAAGATTAATGCCATATTATCTTGAGCAAAGGCTTTTGGCGTATCACGCCAAATATTACGTGAGAACTGATCAAGAATAATAATCTCAGCTAAGCGCCCTTCTATCGTTTCTCTCCACGATGCCAATTCGCCACGACTTGCACTTAAACATAATTCACCAAATCTGCGACTAATTTCTTTATCAAACTGAGTATCTTTTTTAAACCATTGCTCTGGTGTGCATTCTTCAAACCAAAACGTCAAAGTTGATTGATAAGGGATCATAAAAAACTACCACGCTAATTGTTTATTAATCAAAACAGCGTTTATTTTCATCAAAATAAACGTCATTGACGGGTTACTACTTGGGTAAGTTACCATTTTAATATAACAACGGCTATAAACCCCTATCCGAAATAGACATAAAAACAAATCCCCTTTTTAATCTTTAAAGGGGATTTAAAATGCTTCCTAGCTAACGCTTAAATCCATTAAGTCGCGCCATCCATAAGCCAATTTATCTACAAGTCTGTATAAAATGGCATTCATTCCATTTGTTACATTCTGTCGATATTATGATGTAATTTAATTAACCCGCACATTTTACAAACATAAAATTTATCTCTGTATCACTACCTTGCCTTAAAAATCAGCATTTAAAAATTTTAATTTTTATAGTGAAACTGCCAAAAAAACTCTGCGCTGTTTTCTTTACTTTATAGAAACCATGATTTAAATGACAACAAAGATTGTTATAAATAACCATTAAAATTAATATGATATAAAAATTTGTTTAATTTTTTGGCTTTAACCTTGTTATTATCTTGTGTGATTACTCCAACAAGAAACCAGAGATCAAAAGTGAGATGAATGTTTAAAATTTGCACATTAGTAATGACATTTATTGAAAAGTTTGCCCTATTCCTCTGTTTCTTTAACAATTTTGGAGTACAATTGTTTCAGTCTATTTACTGAATGATCTGTTATGTCTGCTATCTCTATTATTGGAATAAGCTACCTTATTGGGGCTGTAATATCGTTTATTATTACTTTCTTTTTAACCAAAGATCCTAGTCTTGCCATGCGTCTTTTAAGTGCGTTATTAATCGCCTTAACTTGGCCTCTTAGCTTTCCTATGGCACTTATCTTCTCTATTTTTAGTTAATTTTTTTAATTTAAACTTAATAACAGTAGTTATATTCTATTAAATTAGAATAATAGCTATTTTCTATTCTATTCTATTCTTAAATATATATATTAATTACTTTGTAAAAGTAACACTTTTAGCTTAGATTTTATCTAAAAAAGAATATCTAATTGCTCGTTATTTTATTCAAGTAATTACAACCTTATCAAGTAATATCAGTATGTTATAATTAATACTCATTTTATCGTAAATAGAACACTATTTTAAAACCCAATATTAGAGTAAATATTTTTATAAATTTACAATCAAACTTAATTTCATTACAGTATCTTATGTAAATTGGTCGAATACGCGTATTATTTACTATCACCAATAATAATTTTTTAATTAGAGCTAGAATATGTTTAGTGAAAATGTCATTACAGATATTATCTATTGGATTGAAGAAAATTTAGAGAAAGATCTAAAACTTGAGAATGTTTCACAAAAATCAGGATATTCAAAATGGCATCTTCAACGCATGTTTAAAGAGCAAACAGGATTAACATTAGCATCTTATATTCGAGCAAGACGACTTTCTTGTGCTGCTGTTGAATTACGCTTACAAAAAACGCCACTACTTGATATTGCGTTAAAATATCGTTTTGACTCGCAACAAACTTTCTCAAGAGCGTTTAAAAAATTGTTTAATATGACGCCCTATAATTATCGCAGAAAAGAGAATTGGCAGGCTCATGGCTTTACATTACCGTTAAGAAAATTTAGTGGCTTTAATTTAGATATCGAAATCGTCACTATTGATTCTCTCTCTTTAACGGGCATAGATCACACCTATAAAGCCAATGCAATCGATTGGAATTTTAGTACAGAAAAATCACGAGAAGAGTACTGGAAGGTATTTTTTCAAAATGCGCTCTACAAACATGAGCGGGTTTATGCTTTACATAATATTTTATCTAAGAAAAATAATGAATTAACGATAAAATATGCAACGATGATGGAAAATAAACCTGAAATATATAATGCACAATTTTTGCATAAAGCACATATCGAGAATGCTAAATATCTTAAATTCACGATCCCCGAAAAATTACTCACATTAGAGTATAAAGATATTATCTATAATATTTATGGTATTTTACTTAGAAAGTTAAATATACCTAGAAAAAAAGGATCACCCGATATTGAGGAATATATTTTTAAAGAGGAATATCCGGTTTCTAGCCTGGCTTATAAACCAATTCCTTTAGTGAAAGACGTGAATTACTATATTCCGATTGAAATTGATACTAATGATAAAAAATAAGATAAACTCTCTCAAAACCATCTATTTCTAGATGGTTTTTTATTTAATACGCTATAAGAAATTATTTTTTACTTAATAAAACAATAGATAATTTCAGGATCATTTTCATCAAGGTTTTCAATACAACCACTTTCAATAAATCCTAACTGAACCAGCATATTTCGCATTGCATGATTAGATTTATTGGTTGAGGTAAATAGCTTATTTCCTTGTGTATTTTCTTGAAAATAAGTCATCAAGCATTTTCCATAGCCTTTTTGGCGATATTTTTTATCTATCATCACTAGTTCAATAAATGGCTGATTGAAAAAGTTATGATGAATAACACCATAACCCACAATCTGCGCATCCACTTCAAGAAGATAAACAGCTTGGCTAGATAGCCAAGCTTTAATTTCTTCAATACGCGAAGCATCCTGTTGAGCATAGGTATCTAGCTCAATAAGCGCAGAAAGATGATGGTGTGTGGCGGAGGTGATTTTCATGATGTTAACCATTAAGGATGATGATTGAAAAATATACATATATATTTTTTAAAAGCTAATTTTTCTAATAAAAAATCACCTCTGTCATTCGCAAATATAAACCGCTTTTATTCCTTTATTCTTTACAACAGTTGCCGTCAATCTTTTACCACCATTTGAAGTTTTAAATCTTGTGTAGCTATCACCATAGCATGTGACAATAACTTCAAAATTATCTTGAGGTACAAATGAAAATGAACAGGGGCCATCTATACCTCCAGAATCCTCTGTCATTACCATTAATAATTTTCCTCTAATGTCCTCGCTTAATTCCATTACAGCTCCATCCCACAATCCTTCTTTTTCATTGTAACCAACTCGTTTTAACCCTCCTTTCTTTATGTATTTATTATCTGATTCACCTTTGGAATAACTATAACCAGAAGCTAAATAATTCCCTTTTGGCTGATATTTACTATCGGACTCACCTTTGGAATAACTATAGCCCGATGCTAGATAATTCCCTTTTGGCTGATATTTTCCATCTGATTCGCCTTTTGAATAACTATAACCTGATGCTAAATAATTCCCTTTCGGTTGATATTTACCATCAGACTCGCCTTTTGAATATGCTCCTACATCACCTGCGGTCGGTTTATTTTGGCTATTAAACTCTTTAGCCCAAGGTGTAAAATTACCTGTTCCATACTGGCTACGAGAATAAATACGGCTAGTGTTATAAACATAATACAGCTGAGTAATACCCGCATTTTTTAAAACAATTAACGTACCCGCCATCGCTTCTGGATAATTTAAGTTTGTCGTTGCATTCGCATTTGCAGGCTGGAAATAAATACCCGCCGTTTTATAGTTATTTAAATTTTGATTTGCACCAATTGAAATTGCCTGATTAGAAAAAATATCTTGCGATGTTACCGTTACATCACCACTCAATGGCTTATCATTAACTTTACGCGTTGTGGCAACATAACTACCTTTAGCTTGATATTTATTATCTGCTTCAGATTTTGAGTAACTATAACCCGCAGCTTGGTAATTTCCTTTCCCCTGATATTTACTATCAGACTCTGCTTTAGTATAGCTTTCACCTTTAGTCGCATAATTTCCCGATGGTTGATAACTTCCTTTTGGCTGATATTTACCATCCGATTCTGCTTTGGTATAGCTCTCACCTTTATTGGCATAATTTCCAGCAGGGGCATAATTTCCTTTAGGCTGATATTTGGTATCTGATTCCGCTTTTGAATAGCCATAGCCTTCAGCTTGATATTTACCTACTGGTTGAAAGCGTTTATCTGCATCACCTTTAGAATAAGCACCAACATCATTTGCATTAATATCAGCTTTTAATTCAATCCATGCATTACCTGCGACTGGCTCAACATTATTATTTTCAATTTTAGACTGCCAAGCTTTGTTTTTATGATAAACCACACTACGAATAGGGTAAGGTTTACCCGCTTCCGACCATTTAGCAAAACCCTGCAATTGCATTTCACCAATAGACTCGGTGATATCGTGAAATAAACTATTCATTTTTTCACGTTCAATATCTTTCGCCGCCGGATCAGTCACTTGGTCACGTTCATAGTCATAACCATAACCTTGTGTATAAGAGACAGAGCCATCAGGTTGAGTTTCAACAGGCACAACTGTTTTATCCCCTTGTGTTGCAAAGGGGGTTTTAAATATTTTAGTCATAGGGATTATTCTCCGAAATTACTCTTCAGAAAGTTTTTACGATATTGGCCATAGCCAAAAGCTTTTTTAGTTATGATGCGATATTTGACACCTACACCTGAAGGGCGAGGCATTAAATCGAAGTTTTCTAATAAAAGACGTAAACGTTCATCTGGATTAAAATTAAAAACGTAATACATATACGTCATATCAAAAGGATCGAGCACAAAGACTTTGCTATCTTCACGCCAGAAAAAACGTTTAAGAAATTCGTTAATATTGGTTACGGTAGGACTTTGAGTGAGATTGAAATAACGCATTCTCACTAGCATTCTTTTTTGATCTAAAGTTAGCGATAACGTGTAATCAGCATTTCGTCGAAAGTTTGCCTTAAAATTGGTTTTCTTTTTACCAAAGCCAAAACCTATCTTATTTTTATCACTAGGAGGAATATCAATTCCTAAAGGCACATCTAAAATACGTGACCATACTGATAAACCAAAATCGTTAGCTGTATCAATATTAAAGACATCTCGATACCAGTTTTGCCAAAATGAAACCGTAGATTGATTAAAGTAAGTGGCTTTTAAATGTGCTAATGCTTTTAATTTATCTGCATTTTCATATTGCCAGAGGATCGCTTTTAGTAGATCAGAATGAAAATCAAATTCTTGAATATTCATGCGATCACCACTTGTACCGCCCCTTTTGGTAATCGGGCAATTTGATTAAGTTTGATAGGAATTAATGCAACATTCCAATTCTTTCCGTCTGTTGAAAGCTCAACTTTAGTGACAAATAAATGAGGCTCAACCGCATTAACCGCTGCTGAAATTTCAAAAGGAGAAACCTCTCGCCCAACCACCAGCCCATTATCTCCATCTATTTCGCCCTGAACCCATTTCTCTAACGCATTAGGAATAATGGTTTGCGCATCAATATTGGATTTTTTTACAGACACACGGCAAAACACAGGCACTTCTTTCGGACGTGAAAACTTAATAGGATATTCCTGCCCACTTGCTGGCTCTATTACATTTATTTCAATATCACCATTAAATGCAGCGCCTATTGTTTTTGTTCTTAATAATGATTTAGCAATTTCATGGCTATCTCCACCTTCTACACACACATAAATGCTATGAGGTAATAATGAGATCCCATCGACAACCAACGCTTTATCATTAAAATTTTCACGAAAAGAAAGAGAATTAACGCCCTCTAATTCATATAGCGAAGAGGTAATTGCTTCTGCAACACTGACTGTATTTTTAGCTAATGTTTGTTTACGCCGACGCCTTGCCTTTATATCTGACTCAGCATGGCGACCAACAACAGCGTGGGTTAAGTTATTCACTTTTTCCCATCCTAATACAGAACTTGCCACTTTATTTAATTGCCCAACGCCACAAGTAATAGGACCATATTCTTTAGCTCTCATATCGCCTTTAATTTTCCCATTATTAGCGATAATTAATGGTGATAATGTTTCAAAAGTAGCACCTGTTATTGTGAGCGCCTGAGAGCCTTTAGGAATAATAGTACCGGGAATACCAGTAAACTCGACATCACTTAAATAGGAATGTGTGGCATTAATACGCTCTCCGCCCATTAACGCCCATATTGCATCGAGAAAAACACCACCAGCAATATCGGGATTTATTTGATTTGCAAGCTCGGCATTATTACGAACAATGGCATCTCTATTTTCAATTTCCATAGTTGCCAATACCCCTTGTGGGGTTTCTGGCGATAAATTAATAGATTGACCAAATACAGCGCGGAATTCATCTTCGACATTATTTCGTAACATCGATGTGTCTGGAACAATCACCCCTTTATTATTAATATAACGATAGTCAGCCATTCAATGTAAATCCTCCATATATCGTGCGTATATCTGCCTGATATTTCAATGTCCCCTCTTCTAGAAAAGCATGGAAATAAGTGATAGCAACAACTTCCTCTATTTCAGCAATACGTTGTCGAAATGCCATTTCGAATAAAGGAATATCAACTTGTCGGCTAAATGTTGCAGACCAATAAGGAATTCCTTTATCTTTTTTATGTAGCATTTCACCGCGTACAGCTTTAATAAAATGCTGACAAAGATTTTTTACTGCATCATCGTTGTCACAAATTTGAAGGTTACCATCAGCACCTATCGCAAAATCATTCTGCTGGTTTATTGAAAATGTCCTCATATTGGACTCCCTGTATTATCTTTCCCTGATTGCACCCCACTATGAGTATGTGTTGAGCCGATATCTTTTCCGTTATGGCGCATCAGTCCACCTTGTGAATCACTATTACCATTTACGGCGTAATTACCATTAACGGTAACATTGCCAGTAAATATCGTTTCAGGTGCATTGATTTCATATTTTGGGGCTTCTAATACAACTTTATCGTTGTGAAGAGAGAAACAGACTGAGCCATCCATTGATTGAATAACTAAGGCATCAATATTCTTCCCATCAATTGCCCATCCTTTGATCGTGTCAGGAAAAAACATCGCATCACTAAACGAATGTAATCGTGTTGTATTGGGTTGATCTTCCAAACCACCACGTTGAAAAATAAGGCTAATGTCGCGATCGCTCGCCTTTAGCCAGCCAAAGTCACCCGGTTTAATGGGCGCTCTAATAAAAAAACCACCACCACCAAATCGAAACACGGGAATATTAGCAACCGGTGCCCGAGAAATTTTTTCATCATCCGTAGTCAACATCATGACCAAAGGTTTGATCATGGCTCGATTGGTTTGCTCATCATAATTAATGACGGTTGCGGGTAACATATCATCGGTATTCATCATTAAATGGCGAAATGCAGACGAAAAAGCCCCTGCCAATGAACCAACACTGGCAATATCATTATTGGGTTTACTCATAATTAAGCTCGTTTACACGTTGCGGTATAAGTGAAATCTGCATCATGTGAAGCAACTTTAAATTCAAGTTGTTCAATAATGTAATCACCATTTAGTGAGGTATTTAATTTGCTATCAAGGCGAAGCATTCCGCCTAGTTCAGAGGTACTATCGATAAGATAACTCACCGTTAAGCCACTCTCAGTGGCTTTGGGAATGCCAATCATGCCTGAGTTCATATTCAAAATACGAAATCGGCTTTTTAATGCTTTATCATCATCTTTTACGAATAACGTATCATCATCAATAAAAGCTTTAACATTTCCCGACTCTTGTAAACGCTCTATTTGATGTAATGCAGAGCCACAATAATACCAATTAGCAATATTCTTATCGGTCGCCTGAAAATCCAATTTCACACCACAATCATTGGCAATGGCTAACGCGATTTCACTCAATTTTTGAATAGCGCCACCACTAGAGGAAATAATTTTTCCAGAACAATGATGGCTGGTTTTTGCAGATAACGTTACGGTAACATCTGGAGGAGAGTCTATTTCCGCACTGACAATATCGCCAATAAAAAGTGAGAATAGCCCAGAGTTAATTCGACCAACTTCTAAATAAAGTCGTCGGACTTGCTTATTTTTATTATAAGGACTTGTTTCCGTCAGCAAATAATCTCTTGTCTCGGTATTAAGCCCTGTAATAGCGATTTTACATTCGTTTTGTAATGGATTTGCATATTTCTTTCCTCCTGCTGATATACGCAATCCTTCATACCATTGAAGCCTTTCACCGACCTCAATCCCCACCCTTATTCGCCGAAGATCCATCTTCATCACTCCAATACACTAATGATTGTGTTTTTGTAAATTCCTCATACCACGGTAAAGCATCATTTTCTGTTAGAAAGATTAAATTAATCCCTTGGTTTAAATAGCGATAAGGGATAATAGGTGTATTAGCAACCAAGCGAATACCTGTAATAAGGACTTCACCATCTCGCTCAATATCACAAAACATTGTTTGATTAGCGACTTTTAGCGTAAATGTCCAATCAACACCGGCTATTTCGACAGAAAACCGCTGATTAGGAATAGCTTGTAATGGAATAACCTGCATTTTATCTATCTCCTATTTTTCTTTTTTTCCTGCTTGTGTTGATTTTTTACTTTTGACATTGCCACGATTAACTGTTGAGATTTGCTTTGGTTTTTTGGTTGATTTAGAGGATTTTTTATTATATTCGGGCTCTATTGTTTTCCATTCTGTAAATTTAAGTTTTAATTCGATGGCATTCACTTTTTGGGGATCTTCATCGTGAGTCAAACTTTCTAACAACATTGGTTGATAGGTTTTAACTCTGGTTTGAATTCCCACTAATGTGTGTTCATCATAAAGCTGCTTTATAATAGAATAACGATCCGCAATATCACCCGTTAATAGCAACTCGACACCTATACTAATAGGATTAATAATGACGTGGTCGCTGCGATTTTCGCCATTTTCAACCGCAAATTTAATGACTTGATGACTATCAGTAATTGAAACTTTCATCGGATTAACGCTATCAAATAGCGTTGTGAATGACTCTAAATCAAAAATTCTAACTTCCGTTATCATAGTTAAGCCTTCCCTCCGCTAGAATAATGCTCTGATATTTCTTTAGAGGCTTTATTTTTCAATGTCTCATCAAGAACTTTAGCAACAGCAACGCCATCAGTGGCTTGTGTTTCAACTCTGATTTCACCAATTTGAACATTATTTTCATTTTTAATGCTTGATTGGTTACTGATCATTTGGCTAGTTATTGGGTTTAAACTATTTGTTGAAGATAGTGTTAATCCATTATTTAACGCATTTACATCTTGTATTGGATTATAATATCGCATCGTTGGATTTGACTGTGGCAGGGTATAATTGAGACTACCTTCATCAGATAATTGTCGCTCTACTTTTTGAACAACAGTGACCTCTTTTTCAGCATCGTCCATTCCCAAAAAGCTTTTTGCTGATTGCCAAATTCCTTTTATAGAGTCAATACCTTCATTAACCCAACCTAATATTTTCTCTATATATTCCCACATCCAACTAAATACACTAACCACTGCATCAGAGACAAAAATAAAGACACTAATTATTGATTGCCCCCACTCGATAATATTATTAATGCCCGCATTAAGCGCTATAACGAATTGATTAAATGCGTCAGATATATAATTCCAAGCAGCAATAAATTGTTCAGCAAGAACCTTTGAAGCAATCTTTAAAGATTGAACAAAAACTTGCCATGCTTCCCATACCACCATTATTGCGTCTTTAAGCGCGGGGTATTGATCCAAAATACTGCCTATCATTGAATCATTACCATTAATAAAATTCATAATATCGTCATAGACGAGTTTAAATGCCGTCGCTAAGAGACCAATAACAGCTGCAATAGCTAATATAGGAAGCGCAGTTGCAAGTGTAGCAACTGCCGCAGACACCATCGCGGGCAGATAATAAATAGCAACAGCGCTACCAATAGCTGAGAAAAAACCGATAACAAAATCTTTATTCTCAATACAGAAATTAACTAATTTATCAAACCACGTTATTCCTTTTGCAAGAACAGGAATGATTATCTCCAAAAAGTTATTTTTTAATTGCGCAGCCAATTGATCAAATTTATTCATTACTGCATTAAGTTGAATAGAACTTTCAATACTTTCATCATTAATGCCGGAGAACTGTTTTTGCACCCCCATTGTGCGTTCTAATTCTTCCCGACCTTTCATCATTAATTCAATGGTTTTTTCGTCCACAACACCCAATTTTTCCAGCTCTTTTTGGGCCCCTTCAAAGCTCATTTCTTTGACTTTGTCTGCGGTTTTTAATAGTTGTTCAATAGGATCTTCTGTATCAGTAAATGCATTTGCCATAGCAGTTAAATCGGCTTGAGCGGCTTCTTTTGTGCCCCCCATTTCAGCCATAGCACCAGAAAAAGCATCGATATCGATAGCCGCGATACCTATTTTTTTACTCAGTTTATCTAATGACTCTATTTCTTTGGCACGATCTAATGAAGCAGAGAAAACCTTTTGCAAAGCCCCCGTAATATCCTTAACACCTATGGCATTAAGAATATAATCCTTCATTTTTTCTACGGTTTTTTGATAGCTTTTACCTGTTTCATCAACGCTCTCGCCTAATCGACGTTGAGCCTTTGCTTCTTTAATCGCAGCATCAATACCTTGAGTTTGCATTGTGCCAATAAAAGTATCGTAATCGGCACCTAATTGTTTAATCAGTGCATCAATAACAATTTTACTTTCTTTATTTTTCTTCTCGGCTTCAGTTAAAGATCCCAATTCATTATTCAGTGAGGATAGTTGATCCTCCATCGCATCATATTCAGCATTAAGACTTGCTAAAATGTGAGCTTCAGCTGCACCATTGTTATTGACCAATCCTCTTTGGTAATCTAACACCGACATAGAACTTTTTAGGTCATCAATACTTTGTGTTACTGAATTAATTTTATCTTGAGTTTCACTAATATTAAGATCAATATTTATTGGCTCATTGAGTGATAAGCCCAACATGCCCATTAAGATTTCTTGCAAGAATTTATCAAACTCTTGCGTCCCCATTAGCGCACTTTTGATCATGCTTTGAATTGAATTTTCAATGGTTACAGAAGCAGTTGTAATTTCATCACTATTAAATGAAATACTTATGTCATGATCTTCAGGTAATTCACCAAGATTGAGATGAATTTCTTGAACAAAGTTATAGAAACTAGTAATGCCGCCTGAAACACCCTGCTCAATATTTTTCATTTCAGCAAGAATTTCATCTGCTGACTTTCTGATATTTGCTAATGCACTATCAGATACTTCAGCCTCCAACATCAGTACCTGAGAAAATACCTGTAATAGAGACATTATCTCTCCTTTGACGCCGCAAGCGCCTCGTTATAACGATTAGTAATCGCGATCTCCCACAGATCAAAGGCTTCTTCTAGATCTATGGTTGTTTTGAGTTCTGTGAAGGAGGCGAAACCCGCGGAGATGATGACTGCAAAGAAGCCATCAGCGTTTTTATAATCGACGGGAGAGAACCGCTGAACTTGCCTAGAAGGTATTGTAGGAAATTTTGGCTCCCGTCTTTGCCGAAAAAACTGGTGTTATACTTCAGCATTTCGAGTTCAAGACGGATCAAAGCCTCCCCATCGGGCACATGATTATCAATTAATGTGCTGGTTTTTAGATAAATTTCTTGCCCTTCTTTTTCGACTGCTACATAAGCCATCATTTTTAACATGGCTTCTTTGCTAACTTCATAATCACCAATTTTGGGTGCATTTGATAAAGGGTATTTAGCAAGAATTTCTCGTCCAATCGTTGCAGGCAATCGGCTAATAATAAAAGTGTGTTCTTCACGATCACTATCAATAACAGTGATCTCTTTGGGTTTAATTAACATAATTAAATTCCATAAAAAAGGCGACCGAAGTCGCCATTAGATGAATAAGAATAACGCTAAAAATTAACGTGCTCTGACACGATCAAAATCTTGGAAAATGAAGGTGTATTGCTTAGATTTAAGGCGAGCATTGTTTGATATTGAATTACCACGGCTACCATTAGTAATTCGACCATTACGAGCAGTGGTAATAGAACCATCACCATAAGAAGCCACTAGTGTAATAATATCGCTTGCATGACGACGTCCTCGTCTTGCTGTATTTGCATCAAGTAAAATAGCCAAGTTTTCATCTTCTTCGCTTCCTGCTAATACGTTGATTGTCACAGTTTGAGGTGTAGGTGCCGACCAACTCACTAAATTACCATTAATATCTACTGCGGTTGCTGTAATATCGACAGCCGGTAAATCTAATGGATCACCCTCATCCGAAAATGTGGTAATAGGAATACCTGCAGGAAATGTGTTGCTTGCCTGAATAATTAAACTCAAACCTGTTGCTGAAATATCGTTCATTGTTTGTTCCTTAAACTAAATTGTGTGAGCCTTCAACTTTACGAACCCAATCGCCTTTACCGTAAATTAATACATATTTCATGGTGTATTCTGGTAAATTTGAAGGACCTGTTTCTTCAACGATTTCAGCGTTGTACCAATAACCTTTGTTTTGTACATCGTGCCACGCTAAATCATCACCAGCTGCATCTGTAATTGCGATTTTTTGTACTTCAGTCAGCTTTTTGTTGGTAAGAATAGTGCCATTATTTAATGCTTTCGTAACAGCGCCGGCAATAACCATCATTGCTCTTGCTTCACCATCTTTATTAGCTGGAATACCGCGGGTGGAAAGTAATAAGCTTAACCATTGCTGTGCGATATAGGCTTTTAGCCATTGCTCATTACTATGAACACTCATATCTAATGGATTAGAAGCATTTCCACATAAAAATCCACGTTGATAGAAACTAATATCAGTGCCAGTAACAGCCGTTTCGCCATAATAGTTAATGCGTAATTTATCTAATCGATCAGCCGCAATATCTGTTTTAACTTGAGATGGGAAAGTGATACCAAATTGGCGATACATATAGTTAGTGATCGCGTTTGTGCGATCAAAATCTGTTGCCGCCATAATTGCCATAGGTAGAGCTTGAACAAAAAAGCCATCATCTGTTTTTAAATTTAAGCCCGTTGATGCGGTACCGATTAATGCTTTACTGTAAATTTCGGCTTGTTTATCCGGAACTGACAAATAGAGCTGATATTTTACATTTTCGCCTGCAATGTACTCTGCTAGTTCAACGCTTTGCTCGACCGTAAGCTCAGTCAAGAATGTCGCACTACCAAATGAATCAGAAATGGCTTCGGCAGCAATAAATGCTTGAAGAGCCGTTTGTGCCACATTCCCTTCAGATGCTTCACCATCACTTAACCCCATAGCATCGGCTAAAGGTGAATGTTCCATAGTGATCTTCGCTTTTTCTTGTACACCGCCACTCATCAAGAAAGCACCATCAAGTGCATTAAAAGTGACATAACAATTTGCAAATTGAGGTTCACTTTCAGCATTTAATTTAGCTTGGATAAGAGAGGCAATATCAGCGTAAGACTCTGCATCTTTTAGAGAAATATCAGTAATATTTTTAGAGACATCACCGATAGTTAAAGTAAATGCTCCCTCTTCAATCAGCTTTAATTTATCAAGAGTTGCTGCTGGCGTACCAAACAATGCCGGCGCCCGACCTACAGGTTCAAAAGAAGCAATTTGTAGCTCTTTAGGTTTACTAATAGGCGCAGGGCTAACATAACTAAAATATTGGCGAGCAAATTTCGCTTCTGGTGATCCTGCACCAAGCAACTCATCCACTTGCCCACTGGCAAACTCAAGTACTTTACCTGCTGGAATTTTAGGGTTTGTTGAGAAAATACGGGCTGTAAGTTTGCGCATAGGTGCAGCTGATGCACCAACAACCGCGCTCGCAATATCAATATAGCGAGTTTGTTTAATAGACATATTTATCCTTAAATACGAAATAGATTAGAAATAAGTAAATTTGTTGCAGCAGTGTCTAAAGATAACGTACTGGAAAAAGTGATATTAAAATCAAATGAAGGATTATGCTCATAGCTATTTCCAGCATTCATTATCGGCGCTCGTCTAATTTCGCTCGCCCGTTGTATCCCTATTCCCACTTTTCTCATTGATTCAACAAAAGACAACGAATTAATAATCATTCGAGTCATTCTAACTAAATCACCTGCTGTTAAATTTGGATGTTGTTTAATAAAACCTTGAACCTGAAACGTTAATTCAATCAGTTGTTGTTCTTTATGGTTTGCATTATTACCTTGAACATTGTAATTCCTTTTTTGCCAACCTTGGCCAACCTCCTTTATAGGAAAAAACATAATAATATTACTATCTTGTCTTTTCTCTGGCTGAAAACCAGCAATAACCTCAACATTAATATTTGCTGATTTAAATTGTTTTAATAGTTGTTCACGAATGGCAATATTAATATCATTATCTTTCATTTCACCTCCTTAATATAACTCTCCTTTTCTTTAAAAACATTTAATTAATTTTGTTTTATAAATAATTTTATTGATTATAAATTAATTAAAGGGATTTTTAATTAATACACTCTTGGCGAATATAATCTTGTAACCCTAAAATTATCTGTTCTGATTGCGCAATTCGTTCTCTGAGTATCCAATAATTTCGGATAGCGGTGTCAGTAGGTCTGGCGGTGTTTGCATCAACCAAGCTGGTGGTGGAAGTGGCTGAGACTTTAGAACACTCGGCTTTGATATACACCCGCTCAGGAGCGCGCTCACTAATATCACGCAACTGATCAATTTCTTTTTTTGCATGAACAAGTTCCTGTAAATGACGATTATCAAGTTGATTAAGCCGATTTATTCTTAATCGATAATCTTTATTCTCTGCAATCTGCTGAATAAGAGATTGGTTAATATTATCGTATTCCTGTTGCAGCGATTTATTTTTATCAATTAACCAAAGCAATCCTATCCCTAAGCATAAAATCGCTATTAACATTATTTTTGATAAATAATTCATAGCAATAACCAAGCATCTTCAAACACTTTTTCTGAATAAGGTTGATAGCCAAGTTCAATATTAACAATCGCGACAGCCAAGGGAATAGTGACATTTTTTAATTGTGTATTAATTGGGTTGTTGGCATCAATACCAATTTCTTTTGATGCTCGGCTAATATAGCCTTCTGTATTATTTTCGTTAGGTGGAGCATAACGATTGACAATTGTTCTAATGGTATTTAAACCATATTTTTTCTGGTAAGTTTGTAATAATTTGTAGATAGCACGTATTCCATATTCAGATGAAATAAATTGGCAAAAGTCTTTATCTGTTTGCTCAAAGGATAATCCCTGCCATTTCGAACCATGCCGAATATTACCAGGGTTATTATTACGCTCACCTCGTGCTATTTTAGCCATTTTTAACTCCTGCTCTTCCTTTAAGGAGTTTACTCACGGAATCTACTCCGACATAGCCGATAAATACGCTGGCTAAGTAAGCAAACTCATGATTAATATTAAATAGAATTAGAATATCTTTAATAAACCAAGCAAACATTGCACACATCAGCCCATCTATAGAGGTTTTTTTCCATCCTCCGCCGTTATATAAACCTCGAAGAATAGCCATTCCTCCAGCTAGAGAGGCTGATATTCCTTGCTCTTTCATTGAAGAAAGAACGATAAATATCTGTTCCCATAGATCTGGATTTTCTTTCATTGTTTCTCATGGCTTACCTCCAATAGGAGGAACTGTAATAAATAATATACTCATCCACAGCACTTAAATTTAAGCACTGTTTTAACATGAGTATGTTTGTGTTTTATTTATCTAATTAGATAAATGGCGGATATAAAAAAAGACCACATTGTGGTCTTCAATTAAAAATAAAATTTAACAGATATTGTTAATTATCTTAGTTAAGAAAATCGAGATACAAAAAAACCCCACCGAAGTGAGGCTCTTTATATTCTGCTGTGAGGTCTTTAGATACAAATCTCTCACTGTGGGGATATAGTATGCTTTTTTTTCCTAAAGGTCAATAACTAGTTTCTACAAAAACAAATAAACATAGAAAATTATTACTTAACAGTCACTTCTTGAAGAATTTTTTCCGACAAAGACTCTTCTTTAAAGCATTCTTCAACTAAATGTTCAAATAACGGCTTATAGTTACTGTACGCAACAGTTTTAGAAACACCCACTACCGTTTGTACTTGTTCTAATACTTCGCTGAATTTTAAACGAGGATACCCGCGCCCTGAACATTGATTGCAAGGTTTGAAAACAGGCATACCCTGCTTTTCACTCTCTTTTTTATCTAAAATTTGACCACGTCCATGGCAACGGCATGCTAAACGAATTTCAGCCTTCCCTTTACATGTAGGGCAAACAACTCGAGTTGTCTCTCTCACTTCACGATAAGAGGTCTTATTTATTGGTTTAACTTTCAGCCCATCTTTAAAGTTTTGCTCAAGCCCTTTAACCGATTTTGAGGTGTAGCTTTTAGTGGTAAAAACTTCAACCTCAATAAATCCATTACTGCAATCAGGGCACGCTTTCTTACTTGCGGCACTTCTTGCGTAATCTTGAAAAGCATAATTAGCAATAATATGTAAAACTTTGGCTTTATCGTTTTCAGTTAATTTATCAATCGCTTTATATTGATAAGCTTGGGTTAATGCATATTGGTAAAGGCTTTCTATCGCTTCGCTTGGGTTACTAATATTATGTTTAGCTAAAAACAATTCTATTCCCATGCGCCCTTTTCGCGTTACTAGGCTAATTGATGTCATTACATCGGTTACTGAAAGCGAATCTACTGCTTTAACAGTTCTTACATCACTCAATACAATACTTTTGGGTGAAAAGTATTTAGGTAAGTCTGCTAGTCTCATTTAATGCTCCTTTTGATTTCCTATCACTACTACTAATTGGTCATCCATGTACCACGACAAGGCATGGCATTTATGCATCTAAATCACCCGCATTTTACGGCGTTATCTCAACGTGATTTTTACTTACCACTCTTGCATTGGTTTATTTAGTTACTTTTTTGTACTTTTCATACTTTTATTAACTAATAGTTAATGCTATATTTTAACCAATGTAACGTCAAGTAGCAAAGGAAATTAACCAATGGTTAAAAATGATAATAAAACGGAGTTCACAAAAAGGCTTCAAGAAGCTTGTTTAGATTCAGGGATTGCAGGACGTGGGTTAGGTAAAAGAATTACAGATGCACTCGCTGAACAAGGTATAAAAGTCAGTGCTCCAGCAGTATGGAAATGGCTAAACAGTGAGTCAATTCCCGATCCAACAAATATCTTAGCATTAAGTCAATGGCTCGATATTCGAGCAGAATGGTTAGAATATGGACGGGGAGCAAAAAGAAACGATGGTGTTTCGGTCAATGAGATGACACCCGTTGATGATTGGGATAATAATACACCGATAGAACGAGATGAAGTCGAGATCCCCTTCTATACTACTATTGAATTGGCTGCCGGTTTTGGAAGTTGTACCACTGATAATCAGAAGGTGGAATTATTGAGATTTTCTCGTTCTACATTTAATCGCTATGGCGTTCAACCTAGTGATGCTGTTGCTTTTAAAGTTCACGGTGACAGTATGTCCCCTGTTATTCCTGATGGTTCAATTGTAACAATTAGTACAGGACATACAAAAATTGTTGATGGCGGTATTTATGCTATTCAACAAGGTGATCTTTTAAGAGTCAAAATTTTACATCGACTCCCCAATAACACTATTATCATCCGTAGCTATAACACTATTGATTACCCAGATGAGCGTTCTACATTAGAAGAAGTGAAAATTTTGGGACGCGTATTTAATTGGTCCGTGATGGGTTGGTGATCGTGATAGATCGATAATCATGTAATACACGAAAACACTACTCTCTTTTATGTGGTGTTTTTTAATCTACACCCATAAAATTTACCCAAGAAAAAACCCGCTATCTCTTGCGAGATAACGGGTTCTTATATGGTGCCGGCTACCGGAGTCGAACTGGTGACCTACTGATTACAAGTCAGTTGCTCTACCAACTGAGCTAAGCCGGCTAATTCTGGCGGAAGGATAGAGATTCGAACTCTAGGATGGTTTCCCATCGGCGGTTTTCAAGACCGCTGCCTTCAGCCACTCGGCCATCCTTCCATAGCGCGGAATTATGCCTATCTCTGACCCCGCTGTCTAGTCCTGATTGTAAAAAAAATGACTTTTTTATCTGTTTGCTCAATCTTCAAGCGCTTTCTGCTTAAAAAATGCTAACCCACTAATATATTGGTTAATTTTTGATAACTAGAGATAAAAAAACCATAGTGATATCGAGAAATAAACGGAGTAATCCAAAAGGAATTAAATAAAAATAAATAAGAGGGAAAATGAAAAATAGAATTATAGATAAGAAAAAACCCGCTATCTCTTACGAGATAACGGGTTCTTATATGGTGCCGGCTACCGGAGTCGAACTGGTGACCTACTGATTACAAGTCAGTTGCTCTACCAACTGAGCTAAGCCGGCTAATTCTGGCGGAAGGATAGAGATTCGAACTCTAGGATGGTTTCCCATCGGCGGTTTTCAAGACCGCTGCCTTCAGCCACTCGGCCATCCTTCCATAGCGCGGAATTATGCCTATCTCTGACCCCGCTGTCTAGCTCAGATTGTAAAAAAATTGGATTTTTTTGTTTGTTTGCTCAAAGTTCATCCGAATATCCCTTTTAAAGTGATAACCTGTTAATATAATGACTGAATAATGGTGATTGTTTATTCAATTTTCTATTTTTAATTACATTGTCTCTTAAAGGCTCGCAAACTGAATGCGTACACTGAACCAACTCAAGCCAAATACACTAACTCGTCTATATGCCCTATTTCTTCTTTTTATGGTCATATCGCTTTTTCTATACGCTTACAGTTATTTTGACACTTGGCTGGATAGCAAAAAAAATGCTATCAACAATACGACTCTCAAATTTGCTCGACAGGTTGAAGATTACCGTTACCACTCTAATCAGCTTTTTCAGCTATCAAATAAAATAACCGATACCTCAACGTTTCCTGTATTGCCACTTAATCCAATAAAATTACGTTCTGATGTGTTTTGGCTTGAAGGGCGAGATCAAACTGTAGATTCCATTATATTCGGCAAACCCAATGAACAAACCTTTCAGCTAGCACAACGATTTGCAAATTCACTCGAAATTCTTTGGGGAGTGCGTAATGATTACAGTTCACTTTATTATCTAAATGGTAAAGGGAATGATCTTATCTTAATTACGACTCATTCTGTGCTTAAACCAGAAATCCGTTACAAAGAAAGCTATTTAACATTAACGGCTGAAAATAAACGGTCTGAGTTATTGATGCAATCAACGGCATTAGATGAAAAAGAGAGTCTTTCTCCTATTAGAAAGATGTCTACAGAAAACATCTATTACTACACTTATCGTATTATGTTTAATGTACCAGGTCAGTTAACTAGCGTAGTGGCGTTTGATTTACCTATCAATAATTTCTTACCTTCAGAATTGTCTCCACACTACTTAAGGCTACTTCCAACAGGTCAGCAATCTGTTTACGACAAAAATAGCATTGAAGTATCAACTGACGGCTCTTCACTGATCTTTTCTCAGCCGATTGCAGGGATCCCCTATTCACTCTCTTATGAATATCCGTTGAAATCGATTATAAAAGAGATTGCCTACAAAAATATTTGGTTATTAATCAGCCTGCTGGTATTTATTTCTATCTCCGTTTTTGGCCATATCTATATTCGTAATAAGTACGTTTTCCCTTATATCTCTATGACTCGTAATCTACGGATCAAAGAAGAGATGACAAACGACATCATTTCGAACCTTCCGATAGGATTATTAGTCTATAATTTTTCCTCTAACCATAAGATTATTAGTAATAGTCATGCGGAAAAATTGCTGCCTCATATCGATTTATCTAAGATCCGCCAAATGGCGGTTGAACACAATGGCTTAATCCAAACGGCTATCAACAACGAAATTTATGAAATAAGAACCAGTAATAACAACAATATTGACAATACATCATTATTCATATTTCTGAATAAAGATAATGAAGCACTAATCAATAAAAAATTACAACTTGCACAGCAAGAATATGAGAAAAACACCATCGCACGGCGCAAGATTTTATCTAATATGTCATTAGAATTGATGCGTCCCATCAAAGATATAAATGAGATGGTTTATCAATTCAAAGAGTTATTACCCGAAGATACCCACCAACAATTACTTAGCTTATTATTAGAGAAAACAAATTACATTTCTGAATGGATAGAAAACATTACATTAATTAATAAGTTAGAAAATCAAGAATGGAAAATTCATAAGGATGAATTTGAACTCTCAACATTAGTTGAATCTATTCTGATAACAGCATCACCTTTTATGATAAGAAAAGGCCTAACACTTTATTTCCACAATAATATAAGACCTGGCTTACTTTTAATTAACGATGGTCCAGCTTTAAGTAAGATTATTTTATCATTGATTAATTATGCCATTAGTACGACTAATTATGGAAAGATAACCGTTAATCTAAATTTAGCTCAAAATAAAGATAAAGAAGAAATACTTATTGATATTATTGACAGTGGAAGTGGGCTTACACCTCAAGACATTGCTAATATAAAATACCCATTCTTAGGCCAAGCAATGGGAGACAAATATTATTCTAATTCAGGTATCATTTTTTATTTGTGTCATTTGTTATGTAATAAAATACAGGGAGAATTAACGATTAAGAGCCAAGAAAGTATTGGTTCTCATTTCCGAATTGTACTCCCATACCAGCATATAGATACAGAAGAACGTACTTTTAACGTATTATTAGAGGGAATAAACGCAAAACTCGCCATAAAAAACCCTGAAATAGAAAAAATCATTTGCCAACAGCTTGATAAATATGGCGCTACATACTTTGATAAAAATAGAGAGAATCTTTATCCTGAATACGATATCATACTTAGGGATACGCCGAATGATAATCCTGAATCTCCAACAATATTATTAATGAGCTCTATTGTTGGATTTGAAAAAATATCAAAAGATTTAATAAAGTGTAACTATAACTTCGGAGATCCTTTAATAGAGGCTATTACTTATTTAATTGAAGAAAATGAGTCATTCCCCCTAGATACAACTAAAGAGAGTATTTGGGATGAAAATAATAACCTTGATAAATACGAAGTAATTCTTAATAATTATAGGAAGACGTTGAATGGTAGTGATTATAAGGAACTATTTATCAGTACTGTTCCTATTGATGTTGAAAAACTACACTTAGAAGCAACAAATAAAGACTTTCATTCTCTAGCCCAGACAGCTCATCGTCTAAAAGGGGTTTTTGCCATGTTAGATTTAGAATATCTCAGAGAAAGCTGTGAATATTTAGAACATGACATAAAAAATCATAATGAATTAGAGATCAAAGAACGTATCACTCAACTGGATAAATGGATTCAACAGTTGCTGCAGCAAGGTAACAATTAAACATGAATAACCTTAATATTATTATTGCCGATGATCACCCAATCGTTTTATTCGGTATTCGTAAATCTTTAGAACAAATTGAATGGGTCAATGTTGTAGGTGAATTTGAAGATTCGACCTCACTTATCAATAACTTACCTAAGTTAAATGTGGATGCATTAATTACTGACTTGTCCATGCCTGGCGATAAGTATGGTGATGGTATTACACTCATTAAGTACATAAAAAGACATTATCCTAATTTGTCGATCATTGTACTTACCATGAATAACAACCCGGCTATTTTGAGTGCAGTCCTTGATCTTGAAATTGAAGGTATTGTGCTTAAACAAGGTGCTCCGACTGATCTGCCAAAAGCATTGGCTGCGCTACAAAAAGGCAAGAAATTTATGCCTGAAAGCGTTGCTAAGCTACTTGAAAAAGTCAATGCGAATGGCTATGGCGATAAACGCTTATCACCAAAAGAAAGTGAAGTGCTGAGATTATTTGCTGAAGGCTTCCTTGTGACTGAAATTGCGAAGAAACTTAATCGCAGTATTAAAACGATTAGTAGCCAGAAAAAATCAGCCATGATGAAATTAGGTGTCGATAACGATATCGCATTACTTAATTACTTGTCATCAGTGACTATTGATAAGGAAATTAACGGCCCAGATTAATTTCACCGTAGTTACCTTAGTCACACCGATAAAATCAGGAAGCTCAACCCTTTGTGGGAGCTTCTCTGCTTTTTAGTTTTTACTCTTTATTCCTCATTCTCCTTGGGTTTATCTTTCTCTTTCCTTGTAATATCCTCCTTGTCCACAAACTCCTATAAGCTGTATAAATTATTCTTCTATTTCTTCATACCTTTATTTATTTCCAGGCTCACAGACCGTTGTAGAGGCTTTCTTACCCCGCTTTTTAATCAATTTATCTCGTTATGGCTCTGCTTTGTTTCATCTTATCTATCAAAATGCTTTTTAAACACATCATTTTTCGCCTTGTTTGGGCTTAAAAATAAATAAAGACTAATAAATTAGTCTTTATTTATTTACTCATTTTATCGTTCACGATCTAGAATTATTCTTTAGGTATATGCCTCACCAACACTTCTCTTAAAATGGAAAGCGAAACAGGTTTAGATACACAATCATTCATTCCAGCATCAATACAACGTTGCTTCTCTTCAGCAATCGCATTCGCCGTCACACCGATCACAGGCATATCGCTGCCCATTTCTCTTATATGTGTTGCAAGCTGATAGCCATTCATATTCGGCATATTGACATCCGTCAGCACGATATCAACATGATTCTTAGCTAAATACGTTAATGCATCACAGCCATCTTCTGCTGTTGCTGTATTAAAACCGATTTTTTTCAGTTGATCGGTCAACAATAAGCGGTTTATTGGATGATCATCGACAATAAGAACCGTTAAGGTTTGTAAGCTACAATCTATAGCTTGCTCCACCATCTCTACGCAATTAGCTTCAACTTTGTTTTGTGGTAATTGCAGTATTATTTTTGTTAATTCATTTAGTTTGTAAGTACTGCATACCCATACATTTTCAGCTATTTTCTTCGATGGCTCAAAGTAATGCTCATTGATCCTAATAAATTGGCAGTTATCTTTTCTTGGTAGATCGTAGTCCGTAATAATAAAATCGTTTGAAGATATCACCACTTCTTCAGTAAGTAATTCACAGCTCAAACCGAAATAACGAAGGTATCGACCAATAAAACCTTCCAAATAAAGATTTTTAATATCTATAAAGCAACGAACATTACTTTCTTTATAAATATTCTGTTTAGAAGATGATTCTATTCCTTCTAAGGCACCATAAAGAGGTATACGAACCGTAAAACGGCTACCAATATTTTCTTGGGAAACAACACTGATATCCCCATCCATTAAGTTGATCAGTTTTTCACAAATGGCCAAACCTAATCCTGTTCCCTCTGATGCACTTTCTGTATTTTGAGATACTTGGAAGAATGGTTCAAACAGCTCATGTAATGCTTTATCGCTAATGCCTCGCCCTGTATCGTGAATATCAAAATAGAGATAATAATCATCTTTATAAAGATGTAAGGTAATACATCCCGTCGTGGTAAATTTAATACTGTTATTCAATAAATTAGAGATAACTTGTTGTACGCGAACAGGATCACTATTTACAATTTTTGGTACGTCAGGTTCGATAAAACAGTAAATAGCCAAGTCTTTTTTCGCAATCAAAGGTAAATAGTTAGAAATAACAAAAGAGAGCACTTGGCGACAATTAAATGGCTTAATATCAATTTTTAACTGTTTCGATTCAATTTTCGAGAAATCGAGGATATCGCTAATAATTTTTAGCAATAACGATGAGGAGTTATCCATCGTCTTTAGTAATCGAGAAGTATCATCATTTTGTGTAAGCGACTGCAATAATTCTAGATTACCAATAATGCCATAAAGTGGTGTTCGTAATTCGTGGCTGACCGTTGCCAAAAACATCGATTTAGCTTGGTTAGCTTGCTCCGCAGCTGTTGCCATATTTTGTAGTGAGCGCTCCATTTTAACCCGTGCGCTAATATCCACTAAAACACAGATAGCCACATCTTCATTTTGATAACGTGAGTTAACAAAGCTTATTTGCAGATGATTACGATTGTTGGTCACTACATCGACCATATTGCTACTTTTCTCAGCAATAATAGAAAGGATATTTTGTTTATCGCTATGGCTAAGCAAACGAAAATAGTTGTGTGCTAGCTCGTTACTTAAGATGATCATGCCATCACGTATTCTAAGAATACTGATCCCGACTGGCGCTGATGCCACAATCTTATGGTTAAACTGTTCGTGCTCTTCTAGACGAGAGGCATTATTTTCAGCTGGAGAGAATATTTTTCTCTCAAAGATCCAGACGAAAATAAAAATCATAATGGCTGAAATAATATTTAAGATCAGCGCATTAAAAATCGTGAATTTAAATTCATTTAAAATTTGTTTGAGTGGTAATGAATACACCACACTAAAAGATGAAGGTAATAATTTACGCTTAGCAACTAAATCACTAAAGTCTTCATCAAAACCAAAATAAGGAGCACTGACATCAGGAACCTGTTTAACTGCATGATAGTTATTTTCTGCTGGATAGCTTAAAACAGTGGTGTTCCTACTGTTAAGAAGGTGAATTGAAATCACCCTATCTTTGGCAGGAGAAAAATACTCAAGACGAATAGCTCTTTCAATACCAATCAGACCAATGAATTTACCTGAGGCATAAACTGGCGACATAACATATAAAATGCCACTATCCCCTTTTGCATCTGGCACTATCCAATATTGGTTAACTTCTTTACCTTGTGCGCGTTGATTAACATAGTTACGTGTATTTTCGTAAACCATTTTTTTCAACATTTCAGTATCAACAGGGGATGCGCGCAAAGGGAAGTTAATCATACACATGCTATGGGAGCCAACCATAAAGACTTGGTTTATCCCTTGTAATGCCGGAGTGTTATCTTTCCAATAATATAAGATGCTGTTAAAGGAGCGGAAATAGTTGTTTGTTTGCCCCTTAAATAATTCACAATCTGCGGTGTCATTAAGTTTATGAAGTGAGAATGGTCCTTCATAAAATAATGAGTTTTTCATGCTCGGGTTTAAATTAATTTGTTCTTGGTGACGTTCTGCGAGGTATTGTAAATCGCGGATGGTGCCGGAGGTTTGCCTAAAGAAACCAAGGAGATTAGTATAGTTATTACTATACTCTTGCCGAATATCAGACTTAGTATCATTGAAGATATTGATGAGGTAAAACATGGTTAGCAATGCACCCATCGCCCACAACATGATACCTAATATGCGAAAAAGGTAGCGGGAAATTTTTAACGATGTTTTAAAGGACGAGAGATATCTCAAACAACCACCCTAATCAATATTCCTACCGCACAAGAAACTTATTCTATTCTAGCAGAAGTTACTGAATGTCTGAATGATATGATCTTTATCATCAGGATAATTATTTCTGATGATGAACTGATCCTACCACATAAAAAAAGCAGGCAATTATGCCTGCTTTCTTTTATTTATACATCACAATAATGATAAATATTATTCTTCGTCCGCATCATCTGCTAAATCTGAATCAGGTGCTTCTGATGGCGTTTCGCTAATAACCTCATTAACTTCGTCGTCATCTAATGCATCGTCTTCATCTTCAACACGTTGCAAGCCAACAACCAACTCATCTTCTGTTGTACGAATTAAGGTAACACCTTGTGTATTACGTCCAACAATGCTGACTTCAGAAACACGTGTACGAACTAATGTACCCGCATTGGTGATCATCATAATCTGGTCAGTTTCTTCAACTTGAATTGCACCAACAACTTTACCGTTACGCTCACTCACTTTAATAGAGATAACGCCTTGTGTTGCACGATTCTTCGTTGGGTATTCGCTTTGAGCAGTACGTTTACCATAACCATTTTCAGTTACGGTTAAGATATCACCTTCACCGCGAGGGATGATAAGTGAAACCACTTTATCGTCATCGCTCAGTTTCATACCACGAACACCTGTCGCAGTACGACCCATTGGACGAACACAATCTTCCGCAAAGCGAACCACTTTGCCTTCAGCAGAGAACAACATAACTTCGTTTGTGCTATCGGTTAAATCAACACCGATTAATTCATCGCCTTCATTTAAGTTAACGGCAATGATACCTGCACTACGAGGACGGCTGAAATCTTGCAGAGGTGTTTTCTTCACAGTTCCGCTTGCCGTTGCCATAAAGACAAACTTACCTTCTTCATACTCTCTTACTGGCAAAATAGCGGTAATACGTTCATTTTGCTCAAGAGGTAGTAAGTTGATAATTGGACGACCACGAGCACCGCGACTTGCCTCTGGTAACTGGTAAACCTTCATCCAGTAGAGACGACCACGGCTTGAGAAGCATAAAATCGTGTCATGGGTGTTAGCCACCAATAGACGATCGATAAAGTCTTCTTCTTTAATTCTTGCTGCTGATTTACCTTTACCGCCACGACGCTGTGCTTCGTAATCAGTAAGTGGTTGATATTTAACGTAACCTTGGTGAGAAAGTGTCACAACAACATTTTCTTCATTGATCAAGTCTTCAATATTAATATCAGCCGTGTTTTCAGTGATCTCGGTGCGACGAGGATCGTTATATTGATCTTTAATCGCATTTAGCTCTTCACGAATAACTTCCATCAAACGTTCTGGGCTTCTTAAGATATGTAATAACTCAGCAATTTGGAGTAATAACTCACGATATTCATCTAACAGTTTTTCATGTTCAAGGCCTGTCAGTTTCTGCAAACGCAGATCCAAAATAGCTTGAGCTTGTTGCTCTGTTAGATAGTATTTACCGTCATGCACGCCATATTGTGGCTCTAACCATTCAGGACGAGCAACGTTGCTGTCGCCAGCACGCTCTAACATGGTAGAAACGCTACCTAAATCCCAAGGCTGCGCAATTAATGCCGCTTTTGCTTCTGCTGGATTTGGTGCTTGACGGATCATTTCAATAACTGGGTCGATGTTCGCCAATGCAACAGCCAGTGCTTCTAAGATATGAGCACGGTCACGCGCTTTGCGTAATTCGTAAATAGTACGACGAGTAACAACTTCACGACGGTGACGAATAAAGGCAGAGATAATTTCTTTTAGATTTAATAATTTTGGCTGGCCTTGGTGAAGCGCAACCATATTAATACCGAAAGAAACCTGCATTTGTGTTTGTGAGAATAAGTGATTTAATACCACTTCACCCACAGCATCACGTTTGATTTCAACGACAATACGCATACCGTCTTTATCAGACTCGTCACGTAATCCGCTAATACCTTCAATACGCTTATCTTTAACAAGCTCTGCAATTTTTTCAATTAAACGAGCTTTATTCACCTGATAAGGAATTTCTGTCACGATAATAGTTTCGCGACCTGTTTTCTCATCAGTTTCGATATCAGCCTGAGCACGGATATAAATTTTTCCGCGACCAGTACGGTAAGCATCTAAAATTCCTCTGCGACCATTAATAATAGCGGCAGTCGGGAAATCAGGCCCCGTAATATGTTCCATCAACTCTTCAATCGTGATGTCTTCGTTATCAACATAAGCAAGACAGCCGTCGATAACTTCGCCTAGGTTATGTGGAGGAATGTTTGTTGCCATCCCTACCGCAATCCCTGAAGAACCATTGACTAACAAGTTTGGAATACGGGTTGGCATTACTGCCGGAATATGTTCTGTTCCATCATAGTTAGGAACAAAATCAACCGTTTCTTTTTCCAAATCCGCCAGCAGTTCATGGGCGATTTTCGCCATACGAACTTCGGTATAACGCATTGCAGCAGCCGAGTCACCATCAACTGACCCGAAGTTACCCTGCCCGTCAACCAACATGTAACGCATAGAAAAAGGCTGTGCTAAACGAACAATCGTTTCATAAACAGCACTGTCACCGTGCGGGTGATATTTACCGATAACATCCCCAACAACACGGGCTGATTTTTTATAAGGTTTATTCCAATCGTTTCCTAGTACATTCATCGCGAAAAGCACTCGGCGGTGTACTGGCTTCAGTCCGTCTCGAACATCGGGTAATGCGCGTCCTACAATAACAGACATCGCATAATCCAAATATGAGCTTTTCAGCTCTTCTTCGATATTAACTGGTGTGATTTCTCTGGCAATGTCGCTCATGGAGCCACTGTCCCTCATACTACGGATTCAAAGGTTTAGAACTATACCACAAATCGCCAATTTTTGGAAAAAGGAAACAACTAAATTAATGATCCTTTCGCTATTCTCTTCGATTTCACCGTCTAACGTTGGTAGAATCATGGCAATATGAAAATAGGAGTAATACTTTCTGATGAATGATAAAACAACCTCTTTACATGCTAACGTGGATCAGCATGAAATCGACAAGTTTGAAAGCGTCGCATCACGGTGGTGGGATCTTGAAGGTGAATTTAAGCCATTGCACCGCATCAACCCATTAAGACTCAACTATATTCAAGAACGCGCAGACGGCCTATTTGGGAAAAAAGTCCTAGATGTTGGTTGCGGTGGCGGTATTTTGTCTGAAAGTATGGCATGTGCTGGAGCTGAAGTAACTGGTCTTGATATGGGTACAGAGCCATTACAAGTTGCTCGTTTGCATTCGCTGGAATCAGGTATTCCTGTCACTTACATTCAAGATACTGTTGAAAACCACGCGAATGAAAACCCACAAACTTACGACGTCGTTACCTGTATGGAGATGTTAGAGCACGTTCCTGACCCTTCTTCTGTTGTAAGAGCCTGTGCAAAATTGGTAAAACCCGGTGGACATGTTTTCTTCTCAACCATCAATCGTAATAAAAAAGCGTGGCTGATGCTGGTGGTAGGGGCGGAGTATATTCTGAATATGGTACCTAAGGGCACACATGATGCTAATAAGTTTATTCGCCCGTCAGAATTACTGAGTTGGGTCGATGAAACCGATTTACGTAGCAAAAATATGATTGGTTTACATTATAACCCGATCACTGACAAATTCCGATTAGCGCCAAATGTCGATGTGAATTATATGGTGCACACACAATCGACACATAACTCGAATTCGTGAAACTGAAAGTTTGATTTGGTTTAATAAAACATCAAACGATCACATTTTTTAAAATTGACTTTACATCGTTGTCACTTGAATTTGTGTTTCTTACTGCCTGTATTTATGCAGGGTACAGGCAGTTGTTAAAAAATTTATCCCCTATTTATCCACAGAAACAATCAGATTTGTACACTTGATCAATCTCTCAATTACCTTTATCTTGTTATCACCATTTGAACCAACCCCTATATATTGTGTTTCCTTAAATTTCACACCACAAGACTCCTTGACACAGATTGTCATCGGGAGCGTTTTTTTGCGGTATAAAATTTCAGGTAACACTAATGCAAGAAAGGTGCATCGCTCATGAATCACAGCCTGCTCGTCACAAAACGTGATGGTCATAAAGAACGCATTGACTTAGACAAAATTCACCGTGTTATCGCCTGGGCCGCTGAAGGTCTAGAAAATGTCTCTGTATCTCAAGTTGAATTACGTTCTCAGATTCAGTTTTATGATGGTATCAAAACTGCTGATATCCATGAAACGCTGGTAAAAGCTGCTGCAGACTTAATCTCTGGTGAAACGCCTGATTATCAGTATCTCGCTGCCCGTCTTGCCGTATTTAATTTACGTAAAAAAGCGTATGGCCAATTTGAGCCACCAACACTGTATGATCACGTTAAAAAATTAGTCGATTTAGGCAAATATGATCGCCATCTTCTTGAAGATTACACACAAGAAGAGTTCGAACAGATGAATAACTTTATTGTTCATCAACGTGATATGAACTTCTCCTACGCTGCGGTTAAACAATTAGAAGGTAAATACTTCGTTCAAAACCGTATTACAGGTGAAATTTATGAAAGCGCACAGTTCTTATATGTTTTAGTTGCGGCTTGCTTGTTCTCTCGTTATCCACAAGCAACACGTATGGACTATATCGAACGTTTCTATAATGCAATTTCAACCTTTAAAATCTCATTACCAACGCCAATCATGGCGGGTGTAAGAACACCAACTCGTCAATTTAGCTCTTGTGTATTAATTGAGTGTGACGACAGCCTTGATTCTATCAATGCAACATCAAGTGCCATTGTGAAGTATGTTTCTCAGCGTGCAGGTATTGGTATTAATGCAGGTCGTATACGTGCATTAGGTAGTGCTATTCGTAATGGTGAAGCATTCCACACAGGTTGTATCCCTTTCTATAAACACTTCCAAACTGCGGTAAAATCTTGCTCGCAAGGTGGTGTTCGTGGTGGTGCGGCAACTTTATTCTATCCATTATGGCATTTAGAAGTTGAAAGCCTGCTGGTACTGAAAAACAACCGTGGTGTTGATGATAACCGTGTTCGTCATTTAGATTACGGCGTTCAGTTAAACAAATTAATGTATGAACGTTTAATCAAAGGTCAGGATATTACTTTATTCAGCCCTTCTGACGTCCCGGGTTTATATGATGCATTCTTTGCTGATCAAGATGAATTTGAACGTTTATATGTGCAATATGAGAAAGATAAGAGCATCCGCCAAAAACAAGTTAAAGCGGTTGAGTTATTCTCATTGATGATGCAAGAACGTGCATCAACTGGCCGTATTTACATTCAGAACGTTGACCACTGTAATACACATAGCCCATTTGATCCGGCTGTTGCACCAATTCGCCAATCAAATTTATGCTTAGAAATTGCACTGCCAACTAAACCATTGAATGATATTAAAGATCCTAATGGTGAAATTGCACTGTGTACGTTATCTGCATTTAACTTAGGCGCAATTGAAAATCTTGATGATTTAGAAGAACTTGCTCGTTTAGCTGTTCGCTCATTGGATGCACTGTTAGATTATCAAGATTACCCAATCTTAGCGGCAAAACAAGGTGCAATGGGTCGTCGTACCTTAGGTATTGGTGTGATTAACTTTGCTTATTATTTAGCAAAACACGGTGTTCGCTACTCTGATGGTAGTGCAAATAACTTAACTCATCGTGCATTTGAAGCAATTCAATACTATTTATTAAAAGCATCTAATGAATTAGCGAAAGAACAAGGCGCATGTCCATGGTTTAATGAAACCACTTATGCTGACGGTATCTTACCTATTGATACCTACAAAAAATCATTAGATGTACTGACAAAAGAACCTCTGCATTACGATTGGGAAAGTTTACGTAAAGACATTAAAGAGCACGGTTTACGTAACTCAACACTGTCTGCGCTGATGCCATCAGAAACATCTTCACAGATTTCGAATGCAACAAATGGTATCGAACCACCACGTGGTTATATCAGTATTAAAGCCTCTAAAGACGGTATTTTACGTCAAGTGGTTCCTGAGTATGAGCGTTTGAAAGGCGCTTATGAATTACTGTGGCAAATGCCAAGTATTGAAGGTTACTTGCAGTTAGTGGGCATCATGCAGAAATTCGTTGACCAAGCAATTTCAGCAAACACTAACTACGATCCTACTCGTTTCCCTAGCGGTAAGGTTCCAATGAACCAACTGCTGAAAGATTTGCTGCTCGCTTACAAATACGGTGTGAAAACACTTTATTATCACAATACCCGTGATGGTGCTGATGATGTACAGGGTGATCTGGAAGAAGTCGTTGAGACGGAAGATTCAGATTGTGAAGGCGGCGCGTGTAAAATTTAATTGAGGAAGCTATGTCGTATACTACTTTTTCACAAGTTAAAAATGATCAACTTCAGGAGCCCATGTTTTTTGGGCAACCTGTTAACGTAGCGCGTTATGATCAGCAAAAATATCCTATTTTTGAAAAGCTAATTGAAAAACAACTCTCCTTCTTCTGGCGTCCAGAAGAAGTGGATGTTTCTCGTGACCGCATTGACTACAATGCTTTACCTGATCATGAAAAACATATTTTTATTAGTAATTTAAAATATCAAACACTGTTGGATTCGATTCAAGGAAGAAGCCCTAACGTGGCATTTTTACCTTTAATCTCGATCCCAGAGTTAGAGACATGGGTTGAAACATGGTCATTCTCTGAAACCATCCACTCGCGCTCTTATACTCATATTATTCGTAATATTGTTAACGATCCGTCAGTTGTGTTTGATGATATCGTTGAAAATGAAGAAATTTTAAAACGCGCGCGTGATATTTCTTCTTATTATGACGAGTTAATCAAGCTAACAAATCTTTATCACATGTATGGTGAAGGCGACCATCAAGTTAAAGGTAAAACGGTTCATGTCACGTTACGCAAATTAAAGAAACAGCTTTATCTGTGCTTAATGAGCGTCAACGCACTAGAAGCAATCCGTTTCTATGTTAGCTTTGCCTGTTCATTTGCCTTTGCTGAACGTGAACTGATGGAAGGTAACGCGAAGATCATTCGACTAATTGCTCGTGACGAAGCGCTACACTTAACAGGTACACAGCACATGCTGAATTTACTGCGTTCAGGTCAAGATGATCCTGAAATGGCAGAAATCGCAGCAGAATGTGAGCAAGAGTGTTATGACCTGTTCGTTGAAGCCGCAGAGCAAGAAAAAGAGTGGGCTGAATACCTATTCTCTGAAGGCTCTATGATTGGTTTAAATAAAGATATCCTTTGCCAATATGTTGAATATATTACCAACATTCGCATGCAAGCAGTGGGTCTTAAATTACCATTTAAAGCGCGTTCTAACCCTATTCCATGGATCAATGCATGGTTAGTGTCTGACAACGTTCAAGTTGCGCCTCAAGAAGTTGAAGTCAGTTCTTACTTAGTGGGTCAAATCGATTCACAAGTTGATACTGATGATTTAAGTAACTTTGAACTGTAATACTGAGAAATAACACCGATACGTTATGGCATCTCATAAAGTGACCCTGCATCAGCAGGGTCTTTCAAAACCTTTAGAATTTCATACTGACACCCATCCTTCTTTGCTTGATGCATTAGAACATGGGAAAGTCCAAGTCGAATACCAATGTCGTGAAGGCTATTGCGGCTCTTGTCGTCTACGCCTAGTGAAAGGCAAAGTTTGTTATCGTAATGAACCTTTAGCGTTTATCCAACCCGATGAAATTTTACCTTGTAGCTGCCATCCCATCAGTGATATCGAAATAGAAATTTACTCTGAATAATTTGAATTATCTTAATTTGAGCTTTTTTCTAACACTCTTGTTCAACTTTGACTAAGGTTAAGTTAACACGATAAAAAAAGGAAAAGCATTATGAAATTAAAGTCTATTTTCTCAGTCATTGCTATTTCTACATCAATTCTGCTTGTTGCAGGCTGTTCAAGTCCACAAAAAATAGAAACAGTAAATGGGGAAACAATTTTAACGACAGATAAACCCCAAGAAGATGAAGCAACTGGGTTAATTACCTACAAAGATTCAGAAACCGGACAGATTAAACAGATTAATCGTGATCAAATAAGACGAATGGTAGAGCTTGACGATTAACGCTCTTATAAGCCTTTCTCTTAAAGCGCCAATTCATATTTATGATTGGCGTTTTTTTATTCATAAAATCTTTTTTGTAAACTAATCATTACACTATACGTAATTAAAATTTGACAGAAATTTACCATTCTTATACTCTGCTTTTTAAGTAAATAAAATAGTCTAGTGAACAGAGGATCTTGTGAAGAATCGCACTATAGGCAGTGTTTTTATTGTTGCAGGAACAACAATTGGGGCAGGTATGCTGGCAATGCCACTAGCTGCTGTGGGTATCGGCTTTAGCACGATGATGCTATTGCTTATTGGCTTATGGTTATTGATGAGCTATACCGCATTACTGCTGGTGGAAGTTTATCAATACAACGATCCTCATACAGGTCTTGGCTCTATCGCAAAACGCTATCTCGGTGTAGGTGGTCAAGTTATCACTGGGCTCGCACTGTTGCTGTTAATGTACGCGTTAACGACCGCTTATATTAGTGGTGCGGGTGAATTACTTTCAGCCACCCTTTCATCTTGGATTGGACACGAGCTTTCTGTCACACAAGGTATTATTATCTTTACAGTGATTGGCGGAGCTGTGGTAGGAATTGGTACAACATCGGTTGATATGATTAACCGTCTATTGTTTACCGCAAAAGTTTTCTTCCTGATATTTATGCTGATTGTGATGTTACCTCACGTTGAGTCAGTAAACTTAACCTCAATGCCTGTGGCATATGGGCTGATTCTTTCTGCTATTCCTGTTATTTTTACCTCATTTGGTTTCCACGGTAGTGTGCCAAGTATCGTAAGTTACATGAATGGTGATATTAAAAAGCTACGTATTATCTTTATTATTGGTAGTGCTATTCCGCTTGTTGCTTATATCTTATGGCAAATTGCCACATTAGGTGCTATCCCAACAAATACTTTTATGGGAATTATGGCGCAACAATCTGGATTAAATGGCTTACTTACCGCTATTCGTGATGTTGTTGCTACACCTCGCGTGAATATTGCAGTTAACTTATTTGCAGCATTAGCTTTAGCGACTTCATTCCTTGGTGTTGCATTAGGTCTATTTGATTATCTTGCGGATCTCTTTAAGCGCAGTAATCGTGCAACTGGGCGTGCGCAATCAAGCTTATTAACCTTTGTTCCACCTTTAGTTTGTGCGCTTTATTTCCCTAACTTTGTGCAAGCATTAGCTTATGCGGCTATCGCACTGTCAATTTTAGCATTGCTTCTACCCGCTTTATTAGTATGGAAAGTCAGACAAGAACAAAACGGTGCTGATAAATACAAAGTTAAAGGTGGTAAAGGCGCATTAGGTATTGTGTTTGTTTGCGGTCTGATAGTTATAGGTATTCAAATCGCCATTACTTTTGGTTTATTACCTCAAGTTGGCTAACTTCCTTTCTTATATCGCTTTCTTGTAGATAACAAAAAAGCAGGTGCTAATTTTAGACACCTGCTTTTTTTGATTCAGATATAGCGTCTAGGTTAGAAGCTTAAACCTGCACCCACATAGAAACCGTCAGCTAATTTATTATTGCTTCTATTATGTGAGTTTTCGATTTCAATCACACGATAACCTGCATTGACATGCAATGGTTTAAATACTGTTAATTGAGCCCCTACATCGGCTTCATAATAAGATTTGCTACCAGAGGTTAATCCTTCAGGAGATGCATAGGCTTCACCATACACACTTAAAGAAGGCAGAACATTCCAGTTAAGACCCACACCACCCGCTAAAGCAGCACCATCATCACCATTTTTTGGTGCTAAATAGAGTGCTTTACCGCCAACACTTGCTGAAAAAGGCCCTAAAGGTAACGCAAATTTTGCACCTAAGCTTCCTACTTGACCATCGTGATCACTACGAGCCCAGTTACCATTAAAAGAAAGACCCGCATTAGGATCACCTAAACCAGCGCGAACATCTGTATAATGTTCCCCTGCTTGAATATTCATTGATACTGCATTGGCATTTCCAGCCACAAACAGCGCACTTATCGCACCGACCAATAAATATTTTTTCATTGTTATTACTCCAGCAAATAATTGTCCTAACTTATAATTATACAACAAATTTATTAAACAACTTGGCTCAAAATTGAAAGATAATCTGTAGAATTTTCAATCTATGTAAATAAGTTACGGCTATCAATATTATTGGTCTAATTGGTTTTATTAATGAGTTCAATATTGCTAAAGTGGAATTACAGTCAATATTAACCATAATAAATATAAGGCTGTTCGCTTCGTTTTATTCACACATGCTATTTTTTTAGATCGTTTACTATTTCATAAACTGGAGATATGTGATGGAAAAGAAAAAGCTAACAACGGCGTCAGGTGCACCTGTTGTAGACAATAATAACTCGATGACAGCAGGCCCTCGTGGTCCAATGTTACTTCAAGATGTCTGGTTTTTAGAAAAGCTAGCTCACTTTGATCGTGAGGTTATTCCAGAAAGACGTATGCACGCAAAAGGCTCTGGTGCTTTTGGTACATTTAAAGTCACTCACGATATTACGAAATATACTCGCGCTAAAATTTTCTCTAAAGTGGGTAAAAAAACAGAAATGTTTGCTCGCTTTTCAACCGTTGCGGGTGAAAGAGGTGCCGCAGACGCCGAACGCGATATTCGTGGCTTTGCGTTAAAATTTTATACTGAAGAAGGTAACTGGGATATGGTGGGTAATAACACCCCTGTTTTCTACCTTCGCGATGCCCTGAAATTCCCAGACTTAAACCACGTTGTAAAACGTGATCCTAAAACTAACCTCCGTAATATGGCATACAAATGGGATTTCTTCTCTCATTTGCCAGAAGCACTGCACCAATTAACCATTGATATGAGTGACCGTGGTTTACCACAAAGCTATCGTTTTATTCACGGCTTTGGTAGCCATACTTATAGCTTTATTAATAAAGATAATGAGCGCTTTTGGGTTAAATTCCACTTCCGTTGCCAACAAGGCATTAAAAACCTGATGGATGACGAAGCTCAAACTCTCGTAGGTCAAGACAGAGAAAGCTCACAACGTGATTTATTTGATGCTATTGAACGTGGTGATTTCCCTCGCTGGAATTTACAAATTCAAGTCATGCCAGAAAAAGAAGCGTCAAAAGTCCCTTATAATCCTTTCGATTTAACTAAAGTTTGGCCTCATGCTGATTATCCATTAATTGATGTGGGCTATTTTGAGCTAAACCGTAACCCTGAAAACTATTTCTCTGATGTAGAGCAAGCGGCATTTAGCCCTGCAAACATCGTTCCGGGTATTGGGTTCTCTCCAGATAAGATGTTACAAGGTCGCCTATTCTCTTATGGTGATGCTCACCGTTATCGTTTAGGTGTTAATCATCATCAAATCCCTGTGAATGCGCCACAATGCCCATTCCATAATTATCATCGTGATGGTGCAATGCGTGTTGATGGTAATAGTGGTAGCGGTATTACTTATGAGCCAAATAATGGTGGTATGTTCCAAGAACAGCCTAATTTTAAAGAGCCACCATTATCAATTGAAGGTGCGGCAGATCACTGGAATCATCGTGAAGATGAAGATTACTTCAGCCAACCTCGTGCGCTGTATGAATTACTGAGTGATGAAGAGCATCAACGTATGTTTGCTCGTATTGCAGGTGAATTAATACAGGCAAGTAAAGATACACAAAAACGTCAAATTGCCTTATTTAAGAAAGTTCACCCTGAATATGGTGCGGGCGTTGAAAAAGCAATGAAAGCGTTAGCCAAAAAAGACGCTAAGTAACTCATAATAAGAAGCCCTGTGAGCAACTCGGCAAAAATAATAAGGCGCCTTCGGGCGCCTTTCTTTTTCTCTTATAATCTCTGGTATTTATTGTTAATAAAATAAATGATGAGAAATATGTAATTATCGAATAAAGCTTAGTCACTACTTTGGAATTCTTCCGCTCGTCGTTCTAATTCTGCCATATAAGAAGTTTTAGCTTTTTCATGTCCATTCGGTGACATAATGCCAATAATTTGTATATTGTCGTAATTCAGCCAATGTCTTGAGAAAACAAGGTAATGGTTTGAATGTCTGTCGATTTGTGGTTTTGTTTTCTTCCAAGCAAGCTCTGACGGCAACCGAATATGAAGCTTGTAAACAAATGAGCCACACAACCTTGAGTTATCTTCCCATTGGCCTTCATTCCCAAATCTATCTGGTAATATTCCCGTATTTTTCCAGTTCTCGATCGCTTTAGCATATTTATTGGCGACTTCTGGCATCTCTACATCAGCATGTATATTTACAACACAAACCATCCAGACTACTCCGTGTCAACAACTCCAACTTTACGATGTTCAGCTAAAATCCAAGCGCTGACTTCATCTTGATCTGGCATATCAACTAAATGGACGGTCTTTTCAGGAACTGAACATTGCTCAATACACGATAAGATATCTCGCAAAATGAATTCGCCCTGCGCAACAACTCGACCAAATTGAAGTAGGCTTGTTTTATATTTGGCTTGTTGTTTTAAATCGTCTGGAAATAAATTATCGATATTGTTTCCACTCATGACATGCTGTACTGCGGCTTTAATTTGTCTATGACGCGCTACCCCATCGATACACAAACGCTTTACTTGAGCGAAATTAGTAAAAAGAGGGCCTTTACCTCTATTTTTCCGTTTTTCTATCATTGAATTAAGTAGAATACGTTGCTGTATATTGATGTTATTGAGGTATTCAGTAGCTTCATCTAAAGGTAACAATATTTGCCCATGAGGTAACTCAAACGCTAATGCTGTCGCTTTTTTTTGCTTAGCTTGTTTTTCAACAGTCGATATCGTATTAAGTGAAATACTTTTTGCAGGTACAGGAGCTAATGAAGCCATTAAACTTGTTGCTATAGTGGCTATCGTTAACTGCGTTGTTTTTTTCGTCATTTGAACTCCATATCAACGAATTATTCTATTCCTAAGTATTACTTTTACATCCATTGTCTATTTTATGCTCATCATTTTAACCATGGTGAGCATAGATTCAAATTACTTTTATCTACCTTTTATATTAGAAATAGAATTTTGAGAGGAGGCTCGACAAATGCATCGATATCACTTCAACAGTTGCCCTTTCACCCATTGTTGCACTTGTTTGCGGGAGATTTTAATTCCCCCATTTTTAAGGCTTTCAGGAAGTTGTAAGCAAGCAACCGGTCTTTGAAATCCAGCTAATCGGGAGTGATACCATTGTGGTAATTGATTGATTATTTCAATATCAGCATCAATAACTGCGACTGGGCGTTGCCCAAATTCAGCATCATCGATAGGGACAACAAAAGATTGGCTAACACTTGGATGTGTATTAATAATTTTTTCAATATCTTCTGGTTGGACCCCTTCGCCAGCACTGAAAAAAAGATTGTCCAAACGGCCTAAAACACACCACTCTTCGGCATTAAAACAGCCTTTATCTCGCGTTGAATACCAACCATCAGCCGTAAGCGATAGCGGTTTTAATTTACCATCAAACCAATATCCTAATGCGACGCTGTCAGACATTATCTGAAGCTCATCATCCACTAACCTAATATTTTTGCCTTTTAGTGGAAGCCCTACTCCTGCTTTACCATCCGCACGCTTGGCACAAACGGTCGATGCCATTTCTGTCATGCCGTAACCACACCAGCATTGAATTCCCCAATGTTCTGCTTCTTGTGTTAGCTCAATAGGGATCATTGCTCCCCCTAATAAAACAGATTTTAGGGTAATAGGTTGTTGATTATTTTGCTGCGCTCTATTTTGTAAAAAACGCCATAATTGTGTGGGAACTAAAGAGGCATGGGTACAACCTTGCAAAGCATCTACAAATGGGTGCATTTCACGCACCACCAGCGTTGCTCCGCGTAATAACCAGCGCCAAAGTATACCTTGTCCTGAAACATGAAATAGAGGCAAAGAAAGTAACCAACTATCCCCCTTTTCCAAAGGCATTAATGATAAAACACCCATTGCACTGCAAAGATGAGCATCAAAGGTGTGTACTGCGGCTTTAGGTAAACCTGATGAGCCTGATGTCAAAATAAGTGTTGCCATACGAGATGGCGTCCATTGGACATCATTTACTGTTTGAGCTTTATATTGACGTGACATGTTATCTAGCTCAATGCCACTAAGATCAAGCAATGTTGCATTTAAATCTAACGGTATTTCACTCAAATCAGCATAAAAATCAATGTCTAAGTGAGGCAATAATTCATCAAGTAAAGATTTTGGAAGCTGTGGATTTAAAGGCAAAACCTTTGCACCACATTGAAAAACAGCGAGCAGTGCGAAAACAAGATTGATGTGATTTTTTCCACGCAACAACACAGTGCTTTGTGTATCAACACCTTGTTTAGCAAAATTACTAGCTAACTGATTAATATGACAACTTAGTTGTTGCCATGTAATAGGTGAAACACCTGAAATGATGGCCGTTTCATTTGGGTATAATTGTGCCCAGTGATGCCACGGCCATTGTTTAAACGGAACTACTGTTGCCATACTGTCTCTAGCTGTTCAAGAGAGATAAGCGGAATATCCACATTTGGCCAAGGACGAATAAGTTGTTGTTTAATCAAATCAACGGTATCAAGCCCCGGAATGCTATTAGGTGTTAACCATTGTGCAATTCTTGCTAATTGAGTAAGCCCGAAACTACTTTCAATACTTGAACTGATAATGGCATCTAACCCTAACGCATGCGCTTGTTTAACAAGTATTTGACAGCGCTCAAGACTTCCTACTAACGTAGGTTTAATAACAATCGTTGTCACACCAGATTGCGGTTTTATTTCAAAACCATCATCACGTACCGTTTCATCCCAAGCAATGTTAATGCCGGTTGCTTGAGAAAAAGCCAGTGACTCTTCAGGTGTTTTGCAAGGCTCTTCTAAAAATGCAATACGGTCACGCCATTGCGGATTCACATACTTCGCAAAGCCTTCTGCTTTTGCAGGAGTCCAGCTTCGATTGGCATCAAGTCTTAGTTTTAAGTCAGGGATAGCTTCTAATAACAGGTTAACAACGATCCCATCACGCACTGCTTCATATAATCCAACCTTGATTTTAGCGACTTTTTCGCCTTCCATATCATTAAGGCTTAAAATCAAATCATCAGGATCGCCATTACATAAAGGTGCAGCACGATAATTCGCGTCTTGTGGCAATGTACCTTCAAGCTCTGCTAATGCACAGCTAATACCAAAAGCCACACTTGGCAGTTCACTATGAACAGGGTTTTCACCCGCACACCAAGCTGTTAACCAAGATTGTGCGGCTTCTTGTGCTTGTTCTAAAGTTTCACGGCTAAACTCAGGAAGAGGTGAAATTTCACCCCATCCTTGTTTGCCATTTTGCTCTAAACAAACAAGAAAACCATCACGCGTTTTTAGCCTTTGATAGCGCAGAACAACGCCTGCATCTACAGGTAGGCTGAATGAATAGAGTTTGGCGTTTCGCATTATGGGTTACGTTTAAATCGAGTGAAATCAGGTTGACGTTTTTCGTTAAAGGCATTGCGACCTTCTTGACCTTCATCAGTCATATAGAACAGCATAGTTGCATTACCCGCTAATTCTTGAAGGCCTGCTTGACCATCACAGTCTGCATTTAATGCAGCTTTCAGGCAACGTAATGCCATTGGGCTGTTTTCCAGCATTTCACGACACCAGCGTACAGTTTCTTTTTCAAGATCTGCGTAAGGAACAACAGTGTTAACCAAGCCCATTTCTAATGCTTCTTTTGCATCATATTGACGGCATAAGAACCAGATTTCGCGTGCTTTCTTTTGACCAACAATACGAGCCATATAAGAAGCGCCCCAGCCACCATCAAAAGAACCCACTTTAGGCCCAGTTTGACCAAAAATAGCGTTTTCAGCAGCGATAGTTAAGTCACACATCATATGAAGTACATGACCACCACCGATAGAATAACCGGCAACCATTGCTACAACAGGTTTCGGACAAGTACGGATTTGGCGTTGGAAATCTAACACGTTCAGGTGATGAGTACCGCTATCATCGCGATATCCGCCGTAGTCGCCACGAATTTTTTGGTCACCACCTGCACAGAATGCTTTTTCACCAGCACCTGTTAAAATGATAGTACCAATTGTGTCATCATAACGTGCATCAGCTAATGCTTGGATCATCTCTTTCACTGTCAAAGGACGGAAAGCATTACGCACTTGCGGGCGGTTAATCGTAATTTTTGCAATGCCATCGACTGATTTATGATAGAGGATATCTTCAAAACCTTCAGAACAATCCTGCCATTCAATCGGTGCATATAATTTTTCTTCGCTCGGGTAAAGCATAATTAGGTTCCTTTAACCAAAGAGGGATAAAACATGATTTATCACCGCAGCATAAGCAACAGGCTGTGCCTGATGGGCATTATGACCAGCATGCGGGATAGTCGTTAATGGCAGCGAATATTGCTGCGCAATAGATTGAAACTTATTATCTTTTTCACCACAAAGCCAAATAAACGGCAAAGTGAGTTGCTGTAATTCTGTGACAAGCCAAGGCTGATGACCTAAAGAAAGTGTTTCTAAACTTTCTGCAATACAAAAACCCGCGTTACGGCGTCGTTTTTCAACGAGTAGCTGACGTTTCTCATCACTTAAATCGGCAAATACTGGTTGCTGATACCACTGCGTTAATACGTCACAGATAGGTTCATTACGAAAACGCTCGGCCCAGCGTTTATCATGTGCAATGCGACTTTGTCTTTCCGTTGCATCATATAAACCCGGATTTCCACCTTCTACAATCAATCCCATTAATCCCGTAGTATCACCAAAACATGCGTGATACATAGAAATTCTGCCACCTAACGAGTAACCAATTAACCAATAGTGGTCAATACCTTGCTCTTTAAGTGTGTTTGTTAGCAATGTACTAACTTCAACAAAATCTTTTGCACTGATAGATGCCGAACCACCATGACGAGGCAAATCAATCACAAGTGATGGATATTCATGGCAAGCCTGGATCACAGGCTCCCATTCACAACCTTCACCTAATAGCCCATGTAACCAAACTAACCAAGGCCCTTCATTATGGGTATTATATCGCTGACATGCTAAAGTCATGAGATGTTACCTGTTTTACCAGCTGATTTAATGTTTTTGCACCATCAGTATCATCAACAATTAATTCAATTAATGTCGTTGTTGGCGCCCCTGTCCAGCATGCCTGAACAGTCGTTAGCAGTGCATCCCAACTTGTTGGTGATACATAATGCAAGCCAAACATTGCGGCTGCATGTTTGAAATTTAATGAGTGAGGCATACAGTAAAAGCGTTCGCGCTCTGCCTCTGGCGTTGGTAGCATTGAGAATATTTGCCCACCGTTATTATTCACCACGATAATAACATTAGGTGCATAAACTTGTTGATGCAACGCCAAACTATTTAAATCATACAGTGCAGATAAATCACCTAATATTGTTAATGTTGGCTTTCCTGTTGCTCGATGAACACCTGCAGATGTTGAAATTAAGCCATCAATACCACTCGCACCACGATTGCTCATCACAGGATAACCTTGAGGTAATTTGGCAAATGCATCGATTAATCGTACTATCAGACTATTGCCAACAAATAGCTGTCCCTCATTAGGAAGTAATTTATCTAATTGGTGCGCAACCTGTGCTTCACCGAAATAATCAGTTATTTCACTGACTTTCTGGTAGGTTTGTTTGGCTATCTTAGTTAATGCATTTGTCCACGGTGAATTATCAATCGCAGGATGTGCCGTTAACCACTGCATAGGTGGTAATGTAAATTTCTCACCTTGATGATGACCAGGATCTAAGCGTCCCGGAATAGGATCAATAATCCAATACGTTTTTGGAGAACATCCTACTTGCCATTGTAATAAGCGTTTTCCTGTTAAACTTGAACCAAATTGAATAACGATTTCAGCCTTATTTAATTCTGATTTTATCTGTGGATTATTCAACCATAAATCGGCACAAGGTAACGGTTGCCCAGTTTGTGATAATACATCACTCAATAAAGGCCAACCTAATTGTGAAGCCCATTTTGCAACTTCAACACCCTCTTCTGGGCTAATACGCCCTGCAATAACCACACCTTTTTTCTGACGTAGTACATTCCACTGAGGATGCATAGTGACAGAGGTAAAAAGTGTTTCTTGTAGCCACGGTTTATCACTTTGCCACCAATTTCCTAAAGCTTCAGTCCACGGTGTAGATGTTTCAACATCATCCCCATATAAAGGTTCGGCAAAAGGACAATTAACGTGTAATGCACCATGAACCAATGTATTCATGGCATTATCAAGAGTAGAAACTAACCAGCTTGCAGAAATATCTACTGTTGGTCTTGGTAAAGAGAGAGTTTGCGAAGGATGCGTTGCAAAAATACCTTGCTGGCGGATAGCTTGGTTTGCACCACAATCGATTAATTCAGGCGGCCTATCTGCGGTTAAAAAGACAACGCGTTCGCCCGTTAATCCGGCCTCAATTAACGCAGGATATAAATTAGCTACGGCTGTTCCTGATGTCACGATAACAGCGACTGGCTCTTTAGTTGCTTTTGCGAGACCCAAAGCTAAATGACCAAGACCACGCTCATCAAAATGCGTATGACAGACTAATTTTTGATTGGCAGCCGCCGCAAGTGTTAAAGGGGTCGAGCGAGATCCGGGGGCAATACAGATATGGCGTAAGCCATGACGAGTCAAAGTTTCGAGTATAACTTTAGCCCATTGGCGATTAAACGAACTATTAGACATTGATCATCCCAACAACGAAAACCTGCAATTGCTATTATAATATCTGTTCCTAAATACTTTTCCTTAGCCTAGTTCAATGAACAGAAGTTTTCGTTAAATAAATCGTTAAAGAAAACACTCAAAGAGTGCATTATTTAGGCTAATCATCCACTCTATTTTCAATGAGCTCTTTTTTATCGTTAAGAATAGGAATAAATAGCGCTAGTGCTCTAAAGGATAGCATCAATTAGTTAACAATTAGCAGCGGTTATTTGAAGAGTAGCACTAAATAACTGACTTTAAAAAACTACTCATCAAATTTTGATTATTACGCTGATGTTATTTATTCAAACTGAGATTATCTGTAAGAAATTAACTCTCTTTTTCCAGCAATGTGCGTAAACCTGCCGCTTTATTCTCGATTTCAGTCCACTCTTGCTGAGGATCTGAGCCTGCAACGACGCCTGCACCAGCGTATAAAGTCAATGCATCATCATGCAACTCACCACAACGTAAGCTAACCGCAAACTCTGCATGAGGAAGAGATAAATATCCCGCAGAGCCCGCATACCAACGACGCTCGAAAGGTTCATGCTTACGAATAAATGCGCGCGCGACACTTCTTGGTAAGCCACATACGGCGGCTGTTGGCTGTAATCGTTTTAAGCAATCGATATCATCAGAATCAATTAATTTACCATGTATATAGCGACGAAGATGCTGCACTTTACGCAACCGGATAACATCTGCGGGTGACACATCGATACCGTCAACTCCACCTTGTAATCGTTGACAAATATCATCAACTACAACCAGATTTTCATGCTGATTCTTTTTATCATTCATCAACCAATCTGCAAATTTAGTGGCTTGTTGTTCATTATCAGAACTCGCTACTGTACCCGCTAACGCTTCGGTATAAAGCATCAACTCATCACGCTTATATAATCTTTCTGGTGTCGATCCCATAAATGCATCTGAAGGTGAAAACGCCAGCATATAGTGATAGCAATGATGATTAACATCACGGCTCGCCTTCATAAATTGGATCGCTTTCAGTGGGTTATCCAGCGTTAAGCATGTCGCTCTTGCAGGGACAACTTTTTCAAATAAACCTTGGCTAATTTCATCTAAGGCAATATTGAGATAGTGAGTCCACTGCTCTTGCGTTAAAGAGTGATTAACATGAGTAACAGAAACAGAAAGCGGTTCAATTTCTACGGCTTGATTTAATGTTTGCAGAAAATCTAATGTTTTTTGCTTATCACCTTCATCCAACATATTTAGATGAACAGAAAGCTGTTGCTGGTGGCGTCTAATCTCAATGCGAGGCAAAAAAAGATAGGCATCATCGCCTTTTATTTTATCAATACGACCTGGAATAATGGTATCCCACGCATTTAAGCCCCAGATACGCACATCATCACTATTTACATCACTATGGTGTAAGCCTAAAAATTGGCAAGCATCTTCAATATGATTGAAACAGCGTAATTGCCCACAAGCGGCGACTTCTTCATGCTCATCGCGATGTTGCCAATAAAATTGGGGATAATACGACTGTGCAGCAAGCCATGAGAGCAATGAAAATGAAACCTCTGATGGCAAGGTGACTTTCAAATGTAAAAGATTACCTTGTGCTGTCAGATTTATATTTTTAACTTTTTCGTACAGTGTCGAAAACACAGGATTAACCTTTTCCACTCCAAATACCCACAACTAATTAAAAGGGAGATTATACGTCTCTATACAAATTATCAAAGGGTTGATTAATTATAACCTTTGTCATTTATCAAAGTTTTGTATTTTTCATGTTACAAAGTAGATGCATTAATCTAAAAACTTAAATCGTGAACAAATCATTTTAAGGCTGAATTGTATAGACGAAAAACATTATACATAAGAGGGGTTATATGGATACAACCATCTTTGAACAAGTAGATAAATTTATCGAAGCGCCCGATGTTCCTAAAGTTGCACTCGGTTTAATATTAGGAATAGATATCGAAAATGGTCGATTACCGGGTATTGTGACTTCTCCTGATTTAATTAAGATAAAAACTTATATTAATAAAGCACTTTCACTTCCTTACAAATTAGATGATGTAATAGATTTTATTGGTTACAACCAAATAAGCACACAACAACTTTCACCCGAAAATATTTTATCTCTTTTTATCAAAATGCGAGAGCATGCACTCGAATGGAATAAAATAGAATATTCAATAAAACAGCAAGCCATTGATTTAGAAATTATTGGTAGAGAAATTACTTCTACAGGTGAAAATATTATTTCCTTTATTAATCAAATGCCGTTACTTACTAAAATATCAACAACCATGCATGATCTTTCTGAGCAAGAGTTAATCAACATCAAATATACCTCTCAAGATAAACAAGTTTCTATTCAACTTATTCATATATTGGAAAGTATGAAAGAAGATATTGAAATTGAGCGAGATAAAACACTTAAACTCAAAGAGAGTTTATCCACATTCAGAAGTAAAATCATGGGAGGAAAAGATAGTCAAAATATTGCTCATCACTCTATCTATCACGAAATTATTAATAAAAAAAGACTCATAAATGAATTTTATGATAAAAATAATGTGTTATTAAGTGACGAACGTGATTTACTGATTGAAGATATATCAATACTCAGAGAAGAATATAAAAGTTATGTTGCGCTTGCTTTTACAGGACTTGCCGCAGGCATTATCGGCGTTATTATTACAGGTGGAATTTTTGGTGCGAAAGCTGAAAATATTCGTAAAAAAAGAAATCAATTGATCGATAAAGTAAAAAACCTCAATAAAGAGATAGATATTTATACCAATCTATCACTACATTTAAATTCACTTTATATTGAACTGGAAGAAATAGAACAGCTTATTGAAGATACAAATATGGCACTAGAGCATATTGAGTATGTTTGGCAAGCCATATTAACAGAGATAGAAGCATCAATTAATAATTTCAATAAAATAAACAATGCATTAGAGCTTATTAAATTTAGTATTTATTTAGAAAAGATCATCTCACCTTGGTATATGGTCATTGGTTATTCAAAAGAGATCTTATTCTCTTTCGATAGTGCTCTCTCTTCTTTTTACTCCTCAAATTAACAAAAGGAAATTGTTATGAATAATCATGAAACTCTCATCATTTCAGAAATATCTTTCGAGCATAATAAACTCTTTCATGCATATCGAAACATTCTTCATTTAAGTAATAATAAATGTTATATGAATAATGACTTTGACAATGAACTATCCTTATTTTTAGATAAAAACAATAAAAACATTGAGAGTATTATTTATTTTTCTTTATTACTTAAAAGCAGGCTAAGACAAAAACTACTTAATGATATATTTAAAACTATTAATGAAATTGATGAAGAGATAAAAAAAGAAGCTCTTAATGTAGAGTTAAAATTCAAACTGGAAGTAGAAAAAAAAGAGATCATAGATATATATCTAAACGAGATAAACGAAACAAGTACTATAATTAGTGAACATAATTTATTTCTATCAACTGAAATAAAGCAACTTAAAAAACAGTTTATCACTCATAAGGTCACCCCCTTTATCGTTGATAAAAAGGATTCAATTAATCAATTAACAAAAAGCATTTTAACCTTAGAGATTGATTCAGAAAAAACAAAGAAAGAACTGGATATTATTCGAGAGAGTGAAGATATCTTAAATAAAAAACATTTTTTCGATCTTTTCAAAGGTTCTATTCCGTCAAAATCAGAAATTGAAGGACTTAATATTGAACCTAAAGAAAAAAACCTGCTATCTTCATTGATAGAAATACTTAATAATTTATTTTCAACTTTAAGTCATGGTTTTTCTTATACTAAAATAGTTGAAACGCGTCACCAGTTAACGGCAAATTACCTAGAACAAATTAAACAACTTAATCAATTAAGAAACAAAAAACAAAATGCCCTATTTGTTCTAAAACACTACTATAAACTAATTGATATCGACTATTACCTAAGAGTGTTTATTGAACAACTAGAACAATTAAATAAATATTGGAATAATATTAATTTACAGTTTTACGAGTTAAAAAATAATATTTTATTAACAGAAGATATTATTATTCCTCTATTTTTATTCTTAGATGATTTTTCTTTATATTACGATACGTCGGAAAAGCTAAACAGCAATACGCCTTAACTAAAAAAAACGGCTCTGTATTACAGAGCCGTTTTATTATCTTATTATCTAATAATGTCGATTAATTTACTGCTGGAGCAATAATCGCAAAATTAGTTAATTCAATAAGTGGTTGTGGCCACACACCTAATGCGATAACAACAATTGCACAGATTAGCGCAACAAATGTCGCCATATTTTGTGATGTTGTTGAAATTGCAGGAGTGTTGTCATTGTCTGGTTTGCGTAAAAAGACAATAGCCGCAGCACGTAGATAGTAGAATAAGCCAATCGCACTACCTAACACAACCATGCCAGTTAACCACCACAAGCTTGAGCTGATACCTGCAATGATGACATACAGTTTACCAATAAAGCCTAATGTAATTGGTACACCTGCCAGTGATAACATCATCAGTGACATCACCACAGCAACCACAGGACGACGCCAGAATAATCCGCGGTAGTCTTCCAGTGAATCCATTTCGCTCTCACGATAAGGACTTGAAGCTACTGCAATAGCACCAAACGCCCCTAAGCTTGCAAACAAGTAACCCGCTAAATAAATTTCAGCTGTTTCTTGTGCTAATACAGGGCTGTATTGCAATACAATTAATGCTACTAGCAGATAACCAAGGTGCGATACTGAAGAGTAACCCAGTAAGCGCTTCACGCTCTTTTGCGTTAATGCCATGATGTTACCAAACAAGATAGAGGCAATTGCCATGAAACCTAAGATCATTCGTAAGGTTTCACTATCTGCTGCGGGTGCTTCAAGGAATAAACGCATAACAACAGCAAAAATACCAATCTTACTTGCTGTCGCTAAGAATGCGCCTGTTGGTGCTGGTGCGCCTTGGTAAACATCTGGTGTCCACAGTTGGAATGGGAATAACGATAATTTAAATCCAATCCCCACTAACATCATACCTAAACCTGCAAGTACTAATGGTTTATGGATATTGCTATCACTTAAACTTTGTCCCATTGCAGTAAAGGAGAGGTTTCCTGCTTCTGCATAGAGAAGTGCCATACCAAACAGTAAGAAAGAAGATGCTGCTGCCGAAAGCAGCATATATTTAATACCTGCTTCCAGTGATGGGCGTTGTTGGAATGCATAACCGATAAGACCAAACAGTGGCAATGTCAGTAATTCAATACCAATAAACATTGATGCGAAGTGGTGAGCGGAAGAGAGTAAGATCCCCCCAATAACCGCAATCGCAATCAGCAAATAAAACTCTTCTTTGTTATCTTGATAGCCTTCTAACCAAGGATAAGCAAAAGCAATAGTTCCAATACCAGAAAGGATCACTAGCGCGGTAAAGAAGCTAGAGTATCCATCAACATGGTAAAGCGTGGTAACGTCCACTACGCCTAATGCATTAACGTAATAGAGTGATCCCAGCGCAATGATGAAACCTGTTGCTGTCAAAGTGGCAATAGTAAAATGATCGCGTCGCCACGCAATGGACAGCATCACAACCACCACCGTCAATCCGACGATCAATAGCGGTAGCATTGCGATCAATTGTTCAGGAGTTATTGTCATGGCGAATTACGGCCTTACTGTTGAAATAGAAGCGGAATACCAAGTCTGGAGATTTTCCATCGCTGATATTGATGTGTCTAATACTGGTTGAGGGAAGAAGCCCAAGATAACCAATAAAACAACCAATGTGATCAGGATAAAGAACTCTCTCAGATCTAACCCTTTATAGGTTCTTTCAGCTGTTTTCGGTGAACCATAGTAAGCTTGTTGCATCATCCACAATGCGTAGACAGAAGCAAAAACTAAACCAAAGACCGAAATAATCGTGATCAGCTTAAAGTGACCATAAGTACCAAACAGGATCATAAACTCACCAACGAAGTTACCTGTTCCTGGCATACCTAAAGAGGCAACCGCAAAGAACAATGAAAACGCTGGTAAGAAACGGATGCTTTTCCACAATCCACCCATTTGGTTCATATCACGCGTACCTAAACGCTCATACAGCATGCCACACATGATAAAGAGACCTGCTGCTGACAAACCATTGGTGATCATTTGAATAATCGCACCTTGGTAAGCCAATACAGAGCCGGCATAAATCGCAATTACGATAAAGCCCATGTGAGAAATACTACTGTAAGCCGCAAGACGTTTAATATCTGTCTGACGAAATGCCAGTAATGCTGCATAAAATACAGTAATTAAACCTAACCACATCGCCACAGGTGCCAGTAATGCTGACGCTTCTGGGAAGAGCGGTAAGTTAAAACGTAATAGGCCGTAAGCTGCTGTTTTTAGCAAAATACCTGATAAGTCAACAGAGCCTGCTGTTGGTGCTTCTGCGTGAGCATCTGCTAACCAGCCATGTACAGGAACAATTGGCATTTTCACTGCAAATGCAGCGAAGAAACCTAACATCAGGATAAATTGTAGTTCAGAGCTTAAAACCGTATGTGCTTGTAATAAGGTATCGTAGTTAAACGTCCAAATACCTGTTTCACGGTAGAAAGCCACCGCAAGACCGATAATGGCCAGCAACATTAACAGGCCACTTGCCTGTGTATAGATAAAGAATTTTGTTGCCGCACTAACGTGTTTTTTATCGCTACTTCCTTTGTGTCCCCATAAAGAAATTAGGAAATACATTGGGATCAACATCATTTCCCAGAAGAAGAAGAATAAGAACAGGTCAGTCGCTAAGAATACACCCATTACACCTGCTAAGATCCACAGCAGGTTAAAATGGAAAGCACCTTGTGATGGCTGATTTTCACTCCACGATGAAAGTACCGCTAAGATACCTAAAATCGCAGTTAATACAGTCATCAGTAATGACATACCATCAAGTGCAAATTGGATATTAATCCCTAAAGCAGGGATCCACGGCACAAAGTAATACTCTGTCCAGCGTGGTGCTCCATCAGCACTAAGTAGTTGATAATCGCCCTGCAACCAAAGTTGCACAGAAATAACGAGTGTTAATCCCATCGTCAGCAACGCAACCCAGCGAGGGACTTGCGAGCCGATTCGTTCAGCCTGCCAACTTAGCAGGCCACCGATGAAGGGAATAAGTATTAGCCAGGGTAATAACATGGCGCAATGTGTCCCTTAATTAAACCAGAAGCAGCAGAGCGATGACCAGCACTGCACCTAAACCGAGAGAAGCCGCATACCAACGTGCTAATCCATTCTCACTGAAACTTAATCCTTTATTGGTACCTTTAAGCAGGCAACCAAATAAATTAAAGAATTGGTTAACAGGATCATTCTGGATAAGCCACGCCGCCCCTTTATAAGGTTTGACAAACAGCACTTCATACAGCGCATCGAATCCCCAAGCATGGAACCACCATGTTGAGAAGAAACGGCCTGTGCGAGTATTGGCAACCTTAGAAACACATTGACGCTGTTTTAGGTATAACCATGCTGCAATGGCAACGCCTACTATCGCTACCACACCAGAAAGAATTTCCAACACATATTTACCATCGTGCGATGCGTTTCCTTCAGGGAAAACAGCACCTAACGGTTGAGTAATTAACGCACCGATAAATGTTGATAACAGTGCTAATACCGCTAATGGGAAAGTATGAGTAAACCCTTTAACTTGGTGTGCTTCGGTTTTGGTTTCACCATGGAATACGATGAAAATCAAACGGAAGGTATAAAGTGACGTAAATAACGCGCCAACTAAACCTGCAAGCATTAAGTTAAAATGCCCGTTTGAATACGCACCCCATAAGATTTCATCTTTACTGAAGAACCCTGCTGTTAACAGCGGTAATGCCGCTAATGCGCCACCACCAATTAGGAAACAGGCATAAACAAATGGGATCTTCTTACGTAATCCGCCCATCTTAAAGATATTCTGCTCGTGGTGGCAGGCAACAATCACCGAACCTGCTGATAAGAACAGTAATGCTTTAAAGAAAGCGTGAGTCATTAAGTGGAAAATTGCCGCATCCCATGCTTGAGCGCCTAAAGCCAAGAACATATAACCAATTTGGCTCATGGTTGAATAAGCAAGAATACGTTTGATATCTGTTTGTACTAAAGCTGCAAAGCCCGCTAACACTAATGTGACTGCACCGATAATGCCGACCAATTCCAGTACTTCTGGTGCCATTAAGAATAGCGCATTGCTACGTGCGACTAAGTACACACCCGCCGTGACCATGGTTGCGGCGTGAATTAATGCAGATACAGGTGTTGGACCTGCCATTGCATCGGCTAACCAAGTTTGTAATGGAAGCTGTGCTGATTTACCTACTGCACCGCCTAATACCATTAACATTGCCCAGTTAATGACACTTGAACCCACTGCTAATTGCTCAGGAGCAAGTACTGCCATTTCACGGAAGCTCAATGTACCTAATTGGTCAAACAGGATAAACATACCGATAGCTAAGAACACATCACCGATACGCGTTACGATAAACGCTTTCATCGCAGCTGCGCCATTGGCAGGATTGCTATAATAGAAACCAATTAACAGGTAACTACATAAACCAACCCCTTCCCAACCCATATACATCAGCATCATATTATCAGCCAGTACTAAGACGACCATACTTGCGATAAATAAGTTGGTATAAGCAAAGAAGCGAGAATACCCTTCTTCGCCACGCATATACCAAGATGCATACATATGAATAAGAAAGCCAACGCCAGTGATAACACCCAGCATTGTTAATGAAAGACCATCAAGAACCAGTGTAAACGGAATATTGAAATTCCCTGCTGACATCCAGTTCCATAAAGTCAGAACATAAGTTTCTTGCCCGTTAGCAAAGAAATCCATACCAGCCCAAAATGCAACAAGGGCAGATAAACCAACAGAACCTGTACCAATCCATGCTGATACGTTTTCAGACCAACGACCACGTGAGAAAGCAAGCAGTAAGAATCCCAGCAGTGGTAGCAGAATGGTTAAATAGAGTATATTCATCCGCGCATCTCACTGACTGTATCGATATTGATATTTTGGCGATGTCTATGAAGCTGTAACAACAATGCCAGACCAATACTTGCCTCTGCCGCTGCCAAGCTGATTGCCAGAATATACATTATCTGACCATCCGTTTGACCCCAAAAGCTACCACCGACAACAAATGCCAGCGCAGCCGCATTAATCATAATTTCTAGTCCGATCAACATAAACAACAGGTTGCGGCGAAGTACTAAGCAGGTAAAACCTAACACAAACAGTACCGCAGCCAAGATCAAACCATGTTGAAGAGGTATCATTTTTGCTCCCCTGCGTTTTCGTTTTCGACGAGATCGTCATGGCTCTGATCACGACCAATGTGATAAGCAACTATTAACCCAGACAATAGAAGAACAGATGCTAACTCAACAGCCAGAATATAAGGTCCAAATAAGCTAATACCGACCTCTTTCGCGCCAATCACATCTCCAGCAATTTCGCCGTGAGTCACAGTACTGATGGCGTACACTAACACCACAAGTAAAGTGAGAGATAAAAGTGCCGGCCCAATCCAAAACTTCGGTTGTAGCCATTTTTTCTCTTGATCAACGACGGATTTACCTAAGTTGAGCATCATCACCACGAAAACGAACAACACCATAATGGCGCCAGCGTAAACGATGATTTCTAATGCACCAGCAAAATAAGCGCCTAACGAGAAGAAAACCACAGAGAGCGCAATCAATGAAATCACTAAGTACAACAATGCGTGTACTGGATTGGTATGAGTGATAACTCTCAATGTTGCAAGGATGGCAATCAGCCCCGCGATGTAAAATGCAAATTCCATGAATATCGCTCCTTACGGTAACAGGCTTTTGACATCGATAGGTTTAGCTTCATCATCCGCATCACCTTTGTCTTTGCCGTTAATCGCCATACCTGTTTTACGGTAAAAGTTATATTCAGGATATTTGCCAGGTCCAGAAATCAACAGATCGTCTTTTTCATAAACCAGATCCTGACGTTTAAACTCACCCATTTCGAAATCAGGCGTTAATTGCAGTGCCGTTGTTGGGCAAGCTTCTTCACATAAACCGCAGAAGATACAACGAGAAAAGTTGATACGGAAAAATTCCGGATACCAACGACCATCTTCATGTTCTGCTTTCTGTAATGAAATACAGCCTACTGGACAGACTGCTGCACACAAGTTACAAGCAACACAGCGCTCTTCACCATCAGGATCACGCGTCAACACAATACGTCCACGATAACGTGGTGCAACATTGACAGGTTCTTCCGGGTACATCTGTGTTTCGCGTTTGGCGAAGGCATGTAAGCCAATCATCCAAATGCTTCGTACCTGGGTGCCGAAACCAGTCAATAACTCTTTTAAAGTCATGGTTCAATCACCCCTTATTGAGCGTTGTAAAGTATCACTGCAGCAGTTACCAGCAGATTAATAAGCGTTAACGGTAAGCAAATTTTCCAACCGAAAGACATCACTTGGTCGTAACGCGGACGCGGTAACGAGGCACGAATAAGGATAAACATCATCATGAAGAATCCTGTTTTCAGTGCAAACCAAACGAATGACGGTAAGAAAGGACCTTGCCAACCACCAAAGAATAACGTCACGATAAGACCCGATACCGCAACGATACCGATATATTCACCAACAAAGAATAAACCGAATTTCATACCAGAATATTCAATGTGATAACCATCAGCCAACTCTTGCTCTGCTTCAGGTTGGTCAAATGGGTGACGGTGACAAACAGCAACCCCTGCAATCGCAAACGTAATAAAGCCAAAGAATTGTGGGATGATATTCCACACATTTGCTTGTGAGTTTACGATGTCAGTCAGGTTGAAAGAGCCTGCTTGTGCAACAACACCTAAGATTGAGAGCCCTAAGAACACCTCATAACTTACGGTTTGTGCTGATGCACGCATTGCACCTAACAGTGAATATTTGTTATTACTTGACCAGCCTGCAAATAACACGGCATACACCGCAATACCGGCAACCATCAAGAAGAACAAAATACCGATGTTTAAGTCAGCGACAACCCATGTTGAGCTAACAGGTACAATTGCAAATGACAGCAGTAAAGATGAAAACGCAATCACTGGCGCAATGGTGAAGATAAAGCGGTCAGCAAATTTCGGGATCCAGTCCTCTTTAAAGAACATTTTGATCATATCCGCAATTAGCTGCGCTGAACCTGCATAACCTACACGGTTAGGCCCATAACGGTTTTGGAATAAACCCAGTAAACGGCGTTCCCCCATACTCATAAAAGCACCACAAGTGACCACGACAAGCAAGATCACGACGGCTTTTAAAACGGTGAGTAAAATCTCTGTAACTTCAGGAGATAACCAGCTCATTATGCAATACCCCGCAGTTGACGAACCGATACACCCACCAGCGATGGAGAAATACCTGCCATACCTAACGGCAAGCCAATTTGACCTTGAGTCAGGTGAGCACTGATTTTCACAGGTAAGGTGAATTCACGGCCTTCGTAAGTAAACATCGCTTGCTGACCTTGAGTTAACGCTAATGCCTGTGCATCAGATTCACTCAATGTTAAATAAGCAGTTTCCATACGAGATTGGATAACTTCAGCGCGTTGTGATAACTCTTCACTACCAAATAAACGGTAGCAAGGTGCGACAGTCCATTGATTTTTCTGTGCATTAAATGGCGCAGGAATATCAGTGAAGTAGCCAAGTGTATTATCACCACATTCGATTAAGCGCACACCCGGATCGCCAAAACGTAAGCTGCCACCCACTTCTGCTTGGAATTTATTCCATGCTTGAGGTGAGTTCCAACCCGGTGCCCATGCAAATGGAATTTGCTGACGAGGTGCTGTTGGGCTGTTATTACCTTCCATTGAGAACGCAAATGGCGTGTCGATATCTTTTGGTTGACGCTGTTCATGAACAGACACATTTGCCAACATAGAAGTACGACCACTATAACGATGCGGTTCACGAGCCAGTTTCTGTCCACGAATACGGAATGATGCATTCGGTGCAGCATCAACAATGCCAGCAAACTGAGGAAGACTGGTTGCACAATGCTCGATAACACTGTCTAACTGTGTCCAATCCAACGTTCTTTCATGCCATTGAGAATCAACAGCACTCAACCAACGCCAGCTTTCATGCATCACCACTTCTTTGTTATAGAAAGAAGGTTCGAAAACTTGGAAGTAACGCTGTGCTCTGCCCTCTTGACTCACCATGGTTCCATCGCTTTCAGCGAATGAAGAAGCTGGGAGAACAAGGTGTGCTTTCGCCATAATGTCTGTTTGCTGGTGGTCGATAACAATAACGTTATCAACTTTAGCAATCGCATCATCAATCACGTCTGCATCGTAATGGCGATATAAATCGTTTTCCATTACAACAACCGTGTTAGCTTGACCACTACGCATCATTTTTAATGCATCATCAAGTGGTTGTGCATTCATCATGGCAAGACCCATGCTATTTGCATCATCAGCAACGAAAGAAAGCCCTACTTCATTACCTTTTGCTTTTAATGCAAACGCAATGTTAGCAGCTGCTTTGATAACGTCTTCGCTACCTGCATGACTACCACTGATAATTAATGGTTTCTTCGCTTGAGAAAGTGCTTGAACAACCATCTCGATATGTTTATTCAGCGCTTCATCAATGCCATCAACTGCAGGTGCTTCACCGTTAATGTTATTGGCAATCGCAAAACCTAAACGCGCTTGATCAACAACGGGTGCGCGGTAGCTCCATGCAGCAACATCATCAAGGCGGGTCTCATCAACATGAGTGACAAACAGCGGATATTTTGCACGTTGTCCGATATTCATAATCGCAGCAATTTGCCAGTCAGCTACTTTTTGAGCGGCTGCCATTTCACGCGCTTTACCTTTCACGGCTTGACGTACAGACAATGCCATACGAGCACCGGTTTGTGTTAAATCTTCACCTAACACTAAAACAGCATCGTAATCTTCAATTTCACGTAGAGATGGGGTATGAACGCCACCTTTTTGTAAAATATCTAACATTAATGTCAGTCGTTTTTGCTCTGATGCAGAGATACCGCTATAGAAGTTTTCAGCACCAACAACTTCACGTAATGCAAAGTTACTTTCAATGCTTGCACGCGGAGAACCAATACCTACGATACGCTGGCTTTTCTTCAGCATATCTGCAGCGGCTTGAGTTGCTTGAACAGCATTAATTTCTAACCAGTTACTGCCTAAACGTTTTTTAGGCTGACGAGGTCTGCTTGCTAAATTCACATAACCATAGCCAAAACGACCACGGTCACAGAGGAAATAGCGGTTTACAGTCCCGTTATAACGGTTTTCAATACGACGTAATTCACCATAGCGTTCACCTGGGCTTGTGTTACAACCCATGCTACAACCTTGGCAAATACTTGGTGCAAACTGCATATCCCACTTACGGTTATAACGTGATGAGTGAGTTTTATCAGTGAACACACCTGTTGGACAAATTTCAACCAAGTTACCCGAGAATTCGCTCTCTAATGTGCCATCTTCAACGCGTCCAAAGAATACGTTGTTATGGGCACCAAAGACGCCAAGATCAGTACCATCAGCATAGTCTTTGTAGTAACGAACACAGCGGTAACAAGCAATACAACGGTTCATTTCATGAGAAATAAACGGTCCCAGATCTTGGTTTCTATGTGTACGCTTCGTAAAGCGATAGCGACGCATAGTATGACCTGTCATTACCGTCATATCTTGAAGGTGGCAGTTACCGCCTTCTTCACAAACTGGACAGTCATGAGGATGGTTTGTCATATACCATTCAACAACGCTTTCACGAAATTTCTTCGCTTCTTCGTCGTCAATAGAGATAAACGTGCCATCAGTCGCCGGCGTCATACAAGACATCACTAAACGACCGCGGGTATCCTCAGCATTTTGATACTGCTTCACCGCACACTGGCGGCAAGCGCCAACGCTTCCCAGCGCTGGGTGCCAGCAAAAATAAGGAATATCTAAGCCTAAATTAAGACAGGCTTCTAACAGGTTATCAGCCCCGTTAACTTCATATTCTTTGCCGTCTACATGAATCGTAGCCATAGTCAGCATGCTTCCCAAAGGCCTGCACAGCAGGCGTTAAACCTAGAATGTGTCGTGAAAAATTACCAGCGGCTTTTCAGCAAGTTAGGCTGAATACCTCTGATCAAGTTGGCATTGGTATAATCTTCTTGAATAATGCCAGCCTCAAATTCTTCACGGAAATATTTAATGGCGCTTTGTAAAGGTTCTACTGCACCCGGTGCGTGAGCACAGAATGTGTGTCCCGGACTTAAAGAACGACATAAATGCTCAAGTGTTTCGATATCACCAGGGCGACCTTTACCATTTTCTATCGCACGTAAGATTTCGACACTCCATGGCAAGCCATCACGACAAGGTGTACACCAGCCACAAGATTCACGAGCAAAGAACTCTTCTAAATTACGGGTTAATGAAACCATATTAATTTCATTATCTACCGCCATCGCAAGCGCTGTACCTAAACGGCTACCTGCTTTTGCAATCGTGCCAAAATCCATTGGGAGATCGAGGTGATCTTCCGTTAAGAAGTCAGTACCTGCGCCACCCGGTTGCCATGCTTTCAGCTTAAGACCATCACGCATACCGCCTGCGTAATCTTCAAGGATCTCACGCGCTGTTGTACCAAATGGCAATTCCCATAAGCCCGGAAATTTCACGCGCCCCGAGAATCCCATTAATTTAGTACCCGCATCTGGGCTTTTACCTTCACTTAAGCCGATATACCAATCTTTGCCGTGTTCAATAATCGCTGGCACGTTACACAATGTTTCAACGTTATTGACACAAGTTGGTTTACCCCATGCACCTGATGTTGCAGGGAATGGAGGTTTAGAGCGCGGGTTAGCACGACGACCTTCTAATGAGTTGATTAATGCTGTTTCTTCACCACAGATGTAACGACCTGCACCCGTGTGAACAAACAGTTCAAAGTCAATTCCCGAGCCAAAGATATTTTTGCCAAGAAAGCCTGCTGCTTTTGCTTCCTCAATGGCATGGCGTAAATTCTTAGCCGCTTCGATATATTCGCCACGAAGGAAAATATAACCACGGTAAGCTTTCAGTGCGTGAGCGCCGATGATCATCCCTTCAATTAACAGATGTGGAAGTTCTTCCATTAAGAGACGGTCTTTGTAAGTACCCGGCTCCATTTCATCTGCGTTACAAAGGATGTAACGGATATTCATGCTTTCATCTTTTGGCATCAGGCTCCATTTCAAGCCTGTTGAGAATCCAGCACCACCACGACCTTTTAGACCAGCATCTTTAACTTCAGTGGTCACTTCCGTCGGTGACATACCTTTTAATGCTTTTTCTGCCGCTTTATAACCGTTTGTAGCACGGTATTCATCCAACCATACAGGCTGACGATCATCGCGTAAGCGCCACGTTAGCGGGTGCGTTTCTGCGCTACGAATAATCGGTTTTGCTCCTGAAATTGCTGTCATGGATACTGCTCCAGTAACGTTTCAATCTCTTCAGGTTTAACAAAGCTGTGAGTATCGTCATCTACCATCATGGTAGGACCTTTATCACAATTACCTAAACAGCAGGTTGGCAGTAACGTAAAGCGACCATCTGGTGTAGTTTGACCAGGAATGATATTAAGGTGCTTTTCAATTGCTGCCTGAATGCCTTGATAACCTGTAATATGACAAACCACGCTGTCACAAAAACGAATAATGTGACGGCCAACGGGTTGACGGAAAATTTGGCTATAGAACGTAGCAACGCCTTCAACATCGCTTGCAGAGATCCCAAGAACATCCGCAATCGCATAAATTGCGCCGTCTTCAACCCAACCGCGGTTCTTTTGCACAATTTTCAGTGCTTCAATAGAGGCTGCACGCGGATCTTCATAGTGATGTTTTTCTTGTTCAATTTCAGCACGTTCTTCTTCAGTTAAAACAAACGTTGCTTTCTTTGAATGCGTGACATCAACGATTTCGATCTGCACTGCATCATCTTTTTGGTTTAATTCATTTTGCATGATTAACGATCCACATCCGACATTACAAAATCAATACTTCCCAGATACACAATCAAGTCAGAAACCAGACTACCGCGGATAACCGCTGGGATTTGTTGCAAGTGAGCAAAGCTTGGCGTGCGAATACGTGTGCGGTAGCTCATTGTGCTGCCATCACTGGTTAAGTAATAGCTGTTGATCCCTTTAGTGGCTTCAACCATCTGGAATGATTCATTAGCAGGCATAACAGGGCCCCATGAAACCTGTAAGAAGTGGTTAATCATGGTTTCGATATGCTGTAATGTACGCTCTTTTGGTGGAGGCGTTGTCAGTGGATGGTCTGCTTTAAATGGCCCTTCTGGCATATTTTTATAGCACTGTTCCAGAATACGTAAGCTTTGGCGTAGTTCTTCTACTTTCAGCATTACACGGTCATAACAGTCACCATTACTTGCAACAGGGATTTCAAATTCAAAGTTTTCATAACCTGAATATGGACGCCATTTACGGACGTCAAATTCAACGCCTGTTGAACGAAGACCTGCACCTGTCACACCCCAATCTAATGCTTCTTTAGCATTATATGAGGCAACACCAATAGTACGACCTTTCAAGATACTGTTTTGCAGTGCTGCTTTTACGTAAGAATCTAGACGTTTTGGCATCCAATCTAAGAATTCACGTAATAAGCGTTCCCAACCGCGAGGTAAGTCATGAGCAACACCACCGATACGGAACCATGCAGGGTGCATACGGAATCCGGTAATCGCTTCAACGATGTTGTAAACTTTCTGACGGTCAGTAAAGGCAAAGAACACCGGTGTCATTGCACCAACGTCTTGGATAAAGGTACTGATATACAGCAAGTGGCTATTAATACGGAATAGCTCTGACAGCATGACACGAATGACTTTAACGCGTTCAGGCACTTCAATACCGGCAAGTTTTTCCACTGCAAGTACATAAGGCATTTCGTTAACGCATCCGCCGAGGTATTCGATTCGGTCTGTGTATGGAATATAGCTGTGCCAAGATTGGCGCTCACCCATTTTTTCAGCACCGCGGTGGTGATAACCCACGTCAGGCACACAGTCGACGATTTCCTCGCCATCAAGCTGAAGAATAATACGGAATGCACCGTGAGATGATGGATGGTTAGGACCAAGGTTTAAGAACATAAAGTCCTCATTCTCAGTACCGCGTTTCATCCCCCACTCTTCAGGTTTAAATGTCAGCGATTCCATTTCCAGATCCTGTTTCTGCTTTGTCAGCACATAAGGATCGAACTCTGTCGCACGAGCTGGATAATCTTTACGCAGTGGATGACCTTCCCAATCAGGAAGCATCATAATACGGCGTAAATTTGGATGCCCATTAAAGACAATCCCAAACATATCCCAGACTTCACGCTCATACCAATTCGAGTTAGGAAAGATGGATGTGATAGTCGGAACATTAAGATCATTTTCACTTAATGCGACTTTCAACATAATATCTTTATTACGATCGATTGATATCAGATGATAGAAAACGGAAAAGTCTGCTGCTGGCAAGCCTTGACGATGCGTACGAAGACGCTCATCAAAACCATGCATATCAAACAGCATGACATAAGGTTTTGGTAAAGATTTGAGGTATAGCATTACCTCAATAAGTTGTTCCCGCTTTACCCAAACAACTGGCATGCCAGTACGAGTAGGCTGGAACGTAAACGCATCTGGCCCAAATTTCTGACGCAGTTCATTAACCACCTGATCATCAATATGATCGGTCGTTTCCCACGCTGGCCGAGCGCCTTTTTGCGCTATCTGATCGGTCATTTCTATTCACCACAACTTTGATCAGGGTTACTATGATCGCAACACATTGCTCTGGTTACGTCTTAGGCAAAAGCCTTTAAATTTCGTCAGGAGTACGCAGATTTTTCACTGCGATACGTTCACCGTGTTTTCTTTCTCGTTCTGATTGCATATTGGCACGGTAGACGCCTTGGTCGCCGACAACCCATGATAATGGGCGACGTTCTTTACCAATGGACTCTTGTAATAACATCAGTGCTTGCATGTAAGCTTCAGGGCGTGGTGGACATCCAGGAATATACACATCAACTGGAATGAACTTATCAACACCTTGCACTACTGAGTAGATGTCGTACATACCACCAGAGTTTGCACATGCCCCCATAGAGATAACCCATTTAGGCTCTAGCATCTGGTCGTATAAACGTTGAATAACGGGCGCCATCTTAGTAAAACAAGTACCCGCAACCACCATAAAGTCAGCTTGACGAGGTGATGCACGTAATACTTCTGAACCAAAACGAGCCACGTCATGCACAGCCGTAAATGACGTCACCATTTCAACGTAACAACAGGAAAGACCAAAGTTATATGGCCATAAAGAGTTTTTCCGTCCCCAGTTCACAACGTCATGCAACGCATGTTCCAGTTTTCCCATATACACGCTGCGATGAACGTGAGCATCTAATGGGTCACTGACAATTTCCTGTGATTGCAGGGGATAACGGTCATTCTCACCGTTCGGATCTATGCGGGTGAGCGTATAATCCATTTCTAATGCCTCGCTTATTACTGCTGCGGATGTTTGCCGCTGGTTAATCGAACATGGCTTTTACTCGCAGTTTCACGGCGAGAGCGAACAGGCGTCCAATCTAATGCGCCTATGCGAACCAAGTAGAATAATCCAGCTAATAAAATAGCGATGAAGACTGACGCTTCAATAAAGCCTAACCAGCCAACTTCACGAACGGAAACAGCCCAGGCATAAAGAAACAGTGCTTCAACATCGAAAATAACGAAAAACATGGCAACTAAATAGAATTTAGCTGACATGCGCAGACGAGCGCTGCCAACAGAATCAAGACCAGATTCATAAGGAACATGCTTTGCCCTTGCCTGTGCGCGTCCGCCTAAATAGCGGGCACCCAACAACATGAGCGAACATAACCCCAATGCGCCTATGAGGAAGACAGCAAATGCCCAATGATGGGCGATAACTTCGGTGGTTGTAGACATACTCATTGCTTACTCATCAAAGGTGGTGTCAATTAACCAACTCTTATCCGGCGGTTTACACCACATTTCTAATTACGAAAAAAAAGGCGAATTAAACAGACTTGCTAATTAAAGAAATAATAACAGTCTATTTATACCTTTCTTCTTTTTTAGAAAACTTTGCGACAAATCACTCAGTTTTCTATCGCGATTTAACAAATTTAACACTCATTTTTAACACCCAATTACTGGCTAATGCTAAAACGTGTCAGTCAACCGACAAACTTTATGCTAACACGCTTAGTCTAACCGATAATTCGATTTTACTACACCAGTATCTCAGGAAAAACCTGACTCAACACAGGCAAATGTGCCTTATTTTCTTGATCAAACTCACAAAATAGTCGAAAAAATACTTAATCAGTTTAAAATTTATCCAAATTTTAACAAATTAACTTTCTAATATTGTGGAGGAGGTCAAATATCCGCTTAGATTTACTTTTTTATTCTCTTAAAACCTAGACAATCTTTTTATTTGTTAACAAATCCTACAAGTGATTAACCAAGGGGGAAGGTAAACATTTTTTTAACAAGCAGTTAAGGTAGTTATGGAATGAAATGTCACAAAGATAAATACATAAAACAACATAATTATTAACACAGTGTTACTATTTCAAAAAAAGGCAATAAAAAAACGGAAATAAATGCACTTTATTGCATCTATTCCCGTTTATCATTATTCATCACTATCCAGTTTTATTTGACTCTTTTTTAATCTTTAATTTTTGTGTTTTAATACTAAAAAATTTACACAATTATTAATGTGATTATTCAAGTTCAGTAGAGCTAATATCTTCAGGTGCAGTGACGGTATAAGGTGTTTTTTTGTTTTCAATCGCATTGAATACTGTTAACACCGCTTCATTTTGTTCATCAGAATTACGATATAACCAATATTGTGTTTCAGGTAAACGAGGTAATCCTTCACTTTCGCCTAAAATACGTAAATCGGCATTCTGCATTTCAAGTGGACGTGCAGTGATACCCACTTCTGCATTAACCGCGGCACGAACAGCAGATAAAGAAGCAGCTTCATAAGCAATACGCCATTGAATTCCCGCGTCATCTAGCGTGTTTATCGCTAATTGACGGAATGGGTTCGTTTCATCCATTACAACTAAAGGGATCGGCTCATTCATTTGTAATTGGAAATCTGGCGCACAATGCCATAGCACTGGAGCAGTACGTAACGCTGTACGTGGGTGATGACCAATACGTGCTGTTGTTAATGCTAAATCAATTTCATGATTATCTAGCATTGTTTCAATATATTGAGAACGTTTAATACGTACGTCAACCGCTAAACGTGGATACACTGACGCGATACGATTTAATAAAAACGGTAATAAAGTATCAACAGAGTCATCAGAAGCACCAATACGTAGCTCCCCTTCTGCATCGCTATACGTTAATGATGCCGTTGCATCATCATTCGCACGCAGAATTTGACGCGCATAACCTAACAGTTGTAGACCATGCTCTGTTAAAAGTTTATTACGACCATGACGGGCGAAAAGTTCTCTACCCACCAATTGCTCTAAACGTTGCATCTGCTGACTTACAGCAGATTGGGTTCGACATACAGCAGCAGCGGCTGCTGCAAAAGTGTTCAAATCTGCTACAGCTACAAACGTTCTAAGCAGATCGAGGTCGAGATTCATTATCGGACGATTTGCATTAATCATTGTTTATTCTTCACTTATTTTTGATTTTTAAATTACATATACCTGGTGTTTTATATCAAAAGTCTAAAAAAGACTTCCGATTCAGACAGTACTCTACTCTGAAAAGGAGAGCAAAGACATACCGAATACTTTACATTTGTTTCTTATCGTTTACACCTCCTAGATAGAAAGGAATTGCATCTTTTTGTAACAAATTAAATTTTATTATCATTTCACGCATTCACAAGAAAGAACTGTATACCGTCATCACAAGTTAGACTTAGATCATACTATATTGCTTTCTCATTCATAAATTTTAACATTTTGAAAATAATTTAAATTATCTTAACTATGCATCTGAGTTTAAGTATCTTCCCCTATAAATTAAATTTAAGATTTAAATTTAATTTATACTTAAACTAATTGATTGCTATAGAATAAAGTAGATTTAACCATATTATTTGAAAATTTAATATATTAAGTCAGATAATACAAATCCGATAAAATTATTCAATAATTGATTATGCAACATTTCATCTACCTATCCATCACATCAACTTATTTCTGATCACCACACTAAAAAGCACCTTTTCAATAGAATAATAGTCTAGATTATTTGTAGAAACTGAAATATAAAACCACCATAAGCAATACAATCAGTCATCAAAATAACATTCTAAGAATAAACTGACCTTTTACACCAAAAATTACCTAGCATCTTCAAAAGTTTGTAACGTAAGAGTAGAGTGATAGAACAGTTATTTGCTGGGACAGCCTTTTCATTTGTATCTTTCTATATGAATAGCAATCGGCGATAAATGTCGCTAAGTCGCCACCATCACAATAAAAGATACGAGTCAGACCCTATTAGGTAAACGCGCTATGAATCAGATTAAAAAATCAAACAAACTCGAACATGTCTGTTACGACATTAGAGGTCCGGTTTTGCAAGAAGCAAAACGTCTGGAAGAAGAAGGTAACAAAGTTTTAAAACTCAATATTGGTAACCCGGCACCTTTTGGCTTTGAAGCACCTGATGAAATTTTAGTAGATGTGATCCGCAATCTACCAAGCTCTCAGGGTTATAGTGACTCCAAAGGACTGTTTTCTGCGCGTAAAGCTATCATGCAGCATTATCAAGCCCGTGATATGCGTGATGTCACTGTTGAAGACATCTATATTGGTAATGGTGTTTCTGAGTTAATCGTGCAAGCGATGCAAGCCTTATTAAATAATGGCGATGAAATGCTTGTGCCTGCGCCTGATTACCCATTGTGGACAGCAGCCGTTTCTCTTTCAGGGGGAAATGCGGTTCACTATATGTGTGATGAGCAACAAGGTTGGTTCCCTGATTTAGATGATATCCGCAGTAAAATCACAAAAAATACCCGCGGTATCGTTATTATCAACCCAAATAACCCAACAGGTGCGGTATATAGCAAAGATATTCTGATGGAAATTGTTGAAATTGCACGTCAACATGACCTGATTATCTTCGCTGATGAAATCTACGATAAAATTCTGTATGACGATGCTCAACATCATTCTATTGCTGCAATGGCGCCTGATTTATTGACCGTGACATTTAATGGTTTATCAAAAACCTATCGTGTTGCCGGTTTCCGCCAAGGTTGGATGGTATTAAATGGCCCTAAAAAACACGCTAAAAGCTATATTGAAGGCTTGAATATGTTAGCGTCTATGCGTTTATGCGCTAACGTTCCTATGCAACATGCTATTCAAACTGCATTAGGTGGCTATCAGAGTATTAGTGAATTTATTCTGCCGGGTGGTCGCTTATATGAGCAACGCAATCGTGCTTGGGAACTGATTAATCAAATTCCGGGTGTTTCTTGTGTTAAACCTATGGGTGCATTGTATATGTTCCCTAAAATAGACCTTAATCGTTACAGTATTAAAGACGATCAGAAAATGATCCTCGATTTATTACTGCAAGAAAAAGTATTACTAGTACAAGGTACTGCCTTTAACTGGCCATACCCAGACCATTTCCGTATTGTGACTCTTCCGCGTGAAGATGACTTAGATATGGCAATTCAAAAATTCGGTCGCTTTATTGTCGGTTATCATCAATAAGATTACCTGCATTTAAAATAAAACGCAGTATAACAAGCAGTTATATTGCGTTTTTTTATTTTCTTTTCTATTAACGTTTACATCCACCTATTATCCACTCACAATAATGTCTTCAATCACGCAATTGGGAGATATTATGAGTTACTTTTTTGCCCACCTTTCTCGCTTAAAACTCATTACTCGTTGGCCTTTAATGCGTAATATTCGCCAAGAAAATGTTTCTGAGCACAGTTTACAAGTCGCTTTTGTCGCCCATGCCCTAGCGGTGATTAAAAATCGTAAATTTGATGGTAATGTCAATGCCGAGCGTATTGCATTACAAGCGATGTATCATGATGCCAGCGAAGTGATCACCGGTGATATGCCAACTCCGATTAAGTACCATAATCCACAAATTGCTCATGAATATAAAAAAATAGAAAAATATGCCCAGCAAAAACTAATTGAAATGTTACCAGAAGAATTACAAGACGATTTTCGCCCTCTTATTGATGAGCAATTACATAGTGAAGAAGAAACCTTTATTGTCAAACAAGCAGATAGTCTATGTGCTTATTTAAAATGCCTTGAAGAGCTTGCAGCTGGTAATAGTGAATTTAATTTAGCCAAAAATCGCTTAGAAAAAACATTAGCAGAAAGACATAGCCCTGAGATGGACTATTTTATGAAAGTGTTTGTACCCGGTTTTAGCTTATCGCTTGATGAAATTAGTGAGTAAGCGAAACTATTACCAAATAAAAAAGATGAGTGCTTATATACACTCATCTTAGTTAAATTTTTTAATTTATTTGCTTTAATTACGATTCATTCCTACTTATTTATCTGCCATTGATACTTCTTTACTTTCACTTAATCCTTTTAATATATTTAATGCATCTGTCCTTTGTTCTAGTTGTATCTTATTTATTTTGCTTGACTTGCCAAATATATTTTTAAAATTCTCTAAAAATCCTACTTTTTTCATAACACTATCATTATTCTGTAAATATTTTTTTATTATTGACATCTTTTCTTTTTTTGATAAATCTTTATTTTCAATTTTATTTTTAATAATAGAAAAATCACTACTATTTAAGCTATATCTATTATCAAGATTTTTATTATCGCTCTCATCAACACTAATGCTATAGTGTTCCCTATAACTATTAAGCTTGTTAGCTACCTCTTCATTTCTTTTTTTTGCATATTCATTAGATTTTGACTCATCCTTAATATTATTTTGCCTTCCAACATCTTGTTCTTTACTAAAATGATAATTTCTAACTATCTCATTTTTATCATGAACCACAATTTTATTTTTTATATCTAAAATATTTTCACTAAATTTGATTGTATTTTTTGGAGAAAAAGTTGAAAGGGAAAGTGTTTTTATTTCTTTTGGGGTACCAATAGTAATAATATTATTTGTAATATCATTATTGGACAATGATGGAGATGAGATATTCTGCACCGTTCTAATCTGTTTAGAAAATACATCGTCTTGCTTATTTTCAGAATAATCAACCTTTAATGAACTTATTGAAACTGAGTTACTCACTATTGAATTTGGCATTTTAAAAACTCCTGATGATCTATGTTTTCATATTAATTTACTCCTCAATAATTGATATGATTTTAAAAAACACACATACATAAATATAAAGTATACATCAAATAAAAAACCACCGACCAATAAATAAAAAACGCTGCTTATTAATTAATAAACAGCGTTTTTGCAAAGCAATAATATTGATAATTAGAATGGGAATAATAACGGGATCAAGAATACGCTAATAAACATCACAATGATGGTAAATGGCACCCCAATCTTAATAAAGTCTGCAAATTTATAACCACCAGGTTCAAGAATAAGCGTATTAACCGGAGATGAAACTGGCGTCATAAATGCCGCGGAAGCCGCCACACCAATCACCATTGCAAATGGTAATGGTGAAACATGCATTTGGTTTGCAGCCGCAATAGCAATTGGTGCCATTAATACTGCGGTTGCAGTATTCGAGATAAACAACCCGATTGATGCACAAAGTATAAATAAACACACCAACATCACTTGAGGACCGGCACTACCTGCAACATCCATTAAGCCATTTACAATAAGCTCGATACCGCCTGTTTTTTGCAATGCGGCAGCAAAAGGCATCATACCGACAATTAAAATAATACTTGGCCAATGAATAGAGCGATAAGCACTTTCCATATCAATACAGCGGAACTTACCCATTAATAAACAGGCAATAAGTGCCGCAATAAAGTTAGGTACTTCATTCGTCACCATCAATGCCACCATTAATGCTAACGAAAATAATGCATGGGGTGCTTGAGATGAAGCAGGAGCAACCGTTTCAATTTCAGCAGCCAAATTTAATACGATAAAATTACGCGGTTTAGTGGATAAAACGCGAATAAGTTTCCAATCACCAATCACCAATAACACATCGCCAAGGCGTAATGGCTCATCGACTATTTTACCCGGCAAGGCGCTTCCTTCGCGACGAATAGCAACGACATTTAAGCCATAACGAGTACGAAATTTAATTTCTCTTAATGATTTGCCTAACAATTCTGAATCAGGATTCATGGATACTTCAGCCAGCCCTACATCACGAGATTGTTCAGAAAAGTATTCACCTCGTAGCACCATTGGCTCTAGCATCTGTTCACGACAAAACTCACGCAAATCGACATCACTAGCTGACATATCAACTAATAAAACATCACGCTCTCTTAATTCAGTGCCACCGGTTGCGCTAACCATAACACGCCGAAACCGCCTCCAGCGTTCAATACCGACAACGTTTGCACCATAACGAGAACGTAAGTGTAATTCATCAAGTGAATGGCCTACTAGCGGAGAACCTTTACGAATTGCTAAACGGCGAGCACGTCCTGATAATTGATAATCACGAATAAGATCACGGAAAGTACGGCGATAAGCTTCTTTTTGCTTACCATTATCGTTGTTTCCTAACCACCGACGTACCACCAGCATATATAAAATGCCTGCGAATAAGACGGCAATACCAATAGGTGTAATGGAGAAAAATTGAAAACTTGGTAGCCCTTCTCTGACTAATTCACTGTTAACAACCATATTAGGCGGTGTTGCCACTAAGGTCATTAATCCACTGATAAGGCCCGCAAAACCTAGCGGCATCATTAAACGGCCTGGTGATGTTTTCATCCGAGCAGCAACGCTCAGCACAACAGGGATAAAGATAGCTACCACGCCCGTTGAGCTCATGAAAGCCCCCAAGCTTGCAACACATATCATTAATAGCACAAGCATTTTAACTTCACTGCTACCCGCAACACGTACAAGCCAGTCACCCATTTGATAAGCCACACCTGTTCTCACTAACCCTTCGCCAATAACAAAAAGAGCAGCAATAAGTAATACGTTTGGATCGCTAAATCCTACCGTGGCTTCATTTAATGAGAGTGTACCGCTAAGAACGAATGCGATGATGACAAGTAAAGCGACCACATCCATGCGGATTTTGTTGGTCGTAAAAAGGACAATAGCTATCAATAGCAGGCTTAAAACCCATAATAATTCGCTATTCAAAATGGCCTCGATCAGCAATAAGTGAAAACAGTTTAAGACATCAATTCACTACATTGATAAGTAGACCATTTTTACAACAATAAGTCTTCTAATATGATCAAAGAAAAGACTATCTTTTGTGCGTTATTATCACTTTTTCAGCTTGCTTCTCGATTTGAATATCGTTTAAAGAATCAATAATTAAATGAATCTCATTACGGCGAGGGAGAGAAAGAGGAGCGTGAACAGCAACCACTTGGCATCCTGCATCTAAACCAGAGTAAATACCCGCAGCTGCATCTTCAAAAACCACACAATCTTGTGGTAATAAACCCAATTTCTTAGCGCCTAAAAGATAAGGCTCAGGATTAGGTTTACCTCTACTAATACATTCCGCTGTGACCCAATGCTTAGGTTCAGGGATGCCCGTGACAGATTGGCGCGTTGATGCGATTGGTACGGTACCTGAAGTCACTATTGCCCAAGGAATATTTAAGTCATTAAGGCGATTAATCAGTTCAATGGCACCCGGGAGTGGTGCTAATCCTTCGGTTTGTGTTGATTCTAATTTTTCTAACCAACGAAAAGTTTCACTTATCTCTTGTTCGGTTGCATTAGGCATAAAATGGCGAATCGACTCAATAGCAGGCTTTCCGTGGATGTAGTCATTAATCTCTTGTGTTGATACACCTACGCGCTCACCAAATAGCGCCCAACAATGTTCAACAACCGGTAATGAATCAACTAATGTTCCATCAAGATCAAACAGAAAGCCTTTACATGTGATCGCCATAATTTATGCCTACCTTTACTTTACAGTGGTGCGCTAATGATTACGCATTAAGTATTTGCTGAATTTCAACGGCGCTAAGGTGATATTGGCGAGGGCATGCTAACCAAACGTTAAGCATTCTTTGGTATTTCTCCCACATTGGTGTTTGAGAGTTAAAACCATGACTGCCACTATCGAAATGCGTGTAACGCCCTTCTGTATTCACCATAAAACGCACATAGCTAAGATAGCGGGATTCTGTCGCCGCATCAAAGCCTATAAATGCGACACGGCGAGCATCAGGCATCTCTTGTTCTTTTAAGTTATCACGAGAAACTTGCAATGCATGGTACATTTCCATGACGTTAATAATGGTACGGCAGGTCTCTTCTGACATTTCATCGAAGTCACGGTCAAGTTCACGTAATTGTAATCCATACCCACGTTCAATAATTGTCTGATAGCGACGATAACGTTCAGCGTTATCAGGATCCATCATAGTCATCATTTTATATTGATTAGAGAGGATCAAGCGTTGTGCGTGTGTCATTTCCATCATTAATTCTCCAAAGAAATCATTGAGGAGAGAATGACATTAATCAAAAGTATTGAGTAGTGTTAACTACGCGTTTTTTGATCTCAACGGGGTAATTCAGATGACAATCATGACAAACGAAGAAGGTAGAACAAATGTTCTACACATCATCAAGAAAAGAGCGATCAAGTTGCTTAAAAGCACGTTTTAATAAATGAGCTAAAGAAAGGTAAGTGGGCGTTTGCTCAACAGGAGCTAAAGCGATGCCCGCTTCTTCAAATTTCTCACGAATTTCATAAAACCAGCGTAATAACGTCGCAGGGAGTGGCGTAGCTGCACGTTTCCCCAACCACCATAATCCTTGCATTGGCAAGCTACAAGCAAAAAGCGCAGTCGTAATTGCAGGTCCCAAATTACCGCCTAATGCGATTTGCCATGTCATTGTAAAAATGGCGATAGGTGGCATATAGCGAATACCAAAGCGTGTGGCTTTGACAATCCGATTTTCAGGGAAAACAGGTGCTAACTGCTTTTCAACCGGCCAGGTTTTTAAATACTCGTTACCCAAACGAAGCTTCTTAAAAAAGCCGGGGGGAGTCACTGTCGGTTCGCTCATAATGACCTCAATCAATTTCTTCTGTAACTTTTAAAAAATATCTATAAAGAATAAAAATCTTTTAGTAGAATTAAGTATATTTTGTCTTTGTTGCCTTTACTCTGTATCCTGTGCCCATTCTAAAGGTTTGTGGCAATAAAGCGCTATATTTTGTTTGCCGGCGTGATTTTCAACCCTTTTCGCCGATTTTAACGCGAAAAGCTAATGGGTGAATAAAAATCGTCCAATTAATGATTGGCAACTATAATTAGCATCAAGTTTTTTACTTTAAGCATGATGCGCGTCATTAATGTCATCATAGGAATGCGATAGGCTTTTATGATTGACGTTTTATTAACCACCGTCTTTATAATATAAAAGACACTACGACAACAAGATAAATAGGTAATTCCATGTCAAGTAAGCTGGTGCTGGTACTGAACTGCGGTAGTTCTTCTCTTAAATTTGCAATTATCAACCCAGAAAATGGTGAAGAATTCCTGTCAGGTTTAGCTGAATGCTTCAACCTTCCTGAAGCCCGCCTGAAGTGGAAAATGGATGGCCAAAAACACGAAGCTGCGTTAGGCGCAGGTGCTGCTCATAGCGAAGCATTAAACTTCATCGTAAATACTATTCTGGCTCAAAAACCAGAACTTTCTGCACAAATCGCGTCTATCGGTCACCGTATTGTTCATGGTGGCGAGAAATTCACTAAATCTGTCGTGATCACTGACGAAGTTATCCAAGGTATTGAAGCAGCTATCCCATTTGCACCATTGCATAACCCAGCTCACCTTATTGGTATTGAAGAAGCGCGTAAAGCATTCCCTCATTTAATTGAAAAAATGGTTGCTGTTTTTGACACCGCTTTCCATCAAACAATGCCAGAAGAAGCTTATTTGTATGCTCTGCCATACAGCTTATATAAAGATCACAGCATCCGTCGTTACGGTGCTCACGGAACTAGCCATTTCTACGTTTCTCGTGAAGCCGCTAAAATGTTAAACAAACCTGTTGATGAACTGAACGTAATCACTTGCCACTTAGGTAATGGTGGTTCTGTTTCTGCTGTTGTTAACGGTAAATGTGTTGATACTTCTATGGGTCTGACTCCATTAGAAGGTTTAGTAATGGGTACTCGTAGTGGTGATATCGATCCTGCTATCGTGTTCCATTTACACGACACTTTAGGTATGAGCGTTGAAGACATCAACAAACTGCTGACTAAAGAATCAGGTCTGTTAGGTTTAACAGAAGTCACTAGTGACTGCCGTTATGTTGAAGATAACTACGACACTAAAGCAGATGCTAAACGCGCAATGGATGTTTACTGCCATCGTTTAGCAAAATACATCGGTTCTTACTGTGCACTGATGGAAGGTCGTTTAGATGCTATTATCTTTACTGGTGGTATCGGTGAAAACGCAGCAATGGTACGTGAATTATCTCTGAAAAAACTGGCTCTGTTAGGTTTTGAAGTGGATCATCAACGTAACTTAGATGCACGTTTCGGTAAATCAGGCACTATCACTACCGATAACAGCCGTCTTGCTGTTGTTATCCCAACTAACGAAGAGTTAGTTATCGCTCAGGACGCAAGTCGCCTGACCGCTTAAGTTCTTTGATGTACTGCCAGTGTCATACTGGCAGTACTGTTTTACATAACGAGCAACCGATATTTAAAGAGGTTTCCGTGTCCCGTACAATTATGCTAGTCCCAACTGATACACGCGTAGGTTTAACCAGCGTCAGCTTGGGTGTTATCCGTTCTATGGAACAAAAAGGCGTTAGCCTTAGCGTGTTCAAGCCAATTGCACAACCTCGTGTAAAAGGTGCTTTAGATCAGACAACAGCGATTATCCGCTCTCACTCCACTATTCAATCATCAGAACCTTTAAACATGGATTATGTTGAGTCTCTACTCAGCTCAAACCAAAAAGATGTTCTGATGGAAGAAATTGTTGCTAGATACCATGAAAACACCGCTGATGCAGAAGTTATTCTCATCGAAGGTCTGGTACCTATGCGTAAGCATCCTTTTGCACAATCATTAAACTATGAAATTGCAAAAACATTAGGTGCTGAAATTGTTTTCGTTACTGCATTAGGTAACAACACTGTTGAACAGCTAAAAGAGCGTATCGAATTTGCGCGTGCTGAATTTGGCGGTATAAAAAACCAAAACATCACAGGCGTTATTGTTAACAAACTAAATGCACCTGTTGATGATCAAGGCCGTACTCGCCCTGACTTATCTGAAATCTTTGATGATTCAAGTAAAGCGATTATCTCTAATGTCGATTTAAAAACCATCGAAAAAAACAGCCCACTACCTTTACTGGGTTGCATTCCTTGGAACTTCGATTTAATCGCCACTCGTGCAACAGATATGGCAAAACACTTAAATGCGACTATCGTCAATAAAGGCGATATTGAAACCCGTCGTATTAAGTCTGTGACTTTCTGTGCCCGTAGTATTCCACACATGTTAGAGCATTTCCGTCCGGGTTCACTTTTAGTGACTTCAGCGGATCGCCCAGATGTATTAGTTTCAGCGTGCCTTGCAGCAATGAATGGCGTTGAAATTGGTGCAATCCTACTAACAGGTGGTTACCAAATCGATGCACCAATCAAACAACTTTGTGAACGTGCATTCGAAACTGGCTTACCAATCTTTATGGTTAATGCAAACACTTGGCAGACCTCTTTAAATCTGCAAAGCTTTAGCTTAGAAGTGCCTGCTGATGACCATGAACGTATTGAAAAAATTCAGAACTACGTTGCTCAACATATCAATACAGAATGGATTGATTCACTGACTGCTAACTCTGAACGCCCTAACCGTTTATCACCACCAGCATTCCGTTATCAATTAACAGAAATTGCGCGTAAAGCGAAAAAACGTATCGTTTTACCAGAAGGTGATGAGCCACGTACTGTTAAAGCAGCAGCCATTTGTGCTGAACGTGGTATCGCAACTTGTGTACTGTTAGGCGATCCTGAAGAAATTCGTCGTGTAGCAACTGCACAAGGTGTTGAATTAGGCACAGGTATTGAGTTAGTCAATCCTAAAGAAGTACGTGAAATTTATGTACCTCGCTTAGTTGAACTGCGCAAAAATAAAGGTATGACGGAAGTTGTTGCTCGTGAACAGTTAGAAGATAACGTTGTTCTCGGCACATTAATGCTGGAAAAAGGCGAAGTAGATGGCCTGGTTTCTGGTGCTGTTCATACAACGGCTAACACTATTCGTCCACCACTACAGTTAATCAAAACTGCACCGGGTAGCTCATTAGTGTCTTCTGTGTTCTTTATGCTGTTACCAGAACAAGTTTATGTTTATGGTGACTGTGCAATTAACCCAGATCCAACCGCAGAGCAACTGGCTGAAATCGCAATCCAATCTGCAGACTCTGCAATTGCATTCGGTATCGACCCACGCGTTGCGATGATCTCTTATTCTACTGGTAACTCTGGTGCAGGTAGCGATGTAGAGAAAGTTCGTGAAGCAACACGTTTAGCACAAGAAAAACGCCCTGATCTGATGATTGATGGTCCTTTACAATACGACGCAGCTGTTATGGCTGATGTTGCTAAATCTAAAGCACCAAACTCACCAGTTGCAGGTAAAGCGACTGTGTTTATCTTCCCTGATCTGAACACCGGTAATACTACTTATAAAGCGGTACAACGTTCAGCTGACTTGGTTTCAATCGGACCAATGTTACAAGGTATGCGTAAACCAGTGAATGACCTTTCTCGTGGTGCATTAGTAGACGATATCGTCTACACCGTTGCGTTGACAGCAATTCAAGCAAGCCAACAAGAAAACGCATAATTATTGAAGTTCTCTTCAAATAAAACAACGCCAGATGATTAATTTCATTTGGCGTTTTTTATTCTACAGATTTCTTATTTGAGTGACTGCTCCCCGCCGTAAACGGCGAGGCTTCCCACTTCTCAGGCCGCAACCATCTGTGTGACGGATTTACGCTGGCCTCCATGGGCAGAGACGACGAGACCCGCCGCCTGTAATTCCAGTATGCCCTTCTGCCGGATATTGATAGCCGCATTAATATCACGGTCATGGTCAACTCCGCATTCAGGGCATTGCCATATACGCTTGTTTAGCGGCATTTCCGGCATTTTGTGACCGCAGCAGTGACAGGTTTTTGAACTGGCGAACCATTGATCCAGTTTCACTACATGAACACCTTTTTCTGCCGCTTTATATTCCAGCTTTGAGATAAATCCACGCCATCCCGCATCGCCTATCGCACGAGCCAGATGGAGGTTCTTCATCATATTTGCCGCTTTCAGCGTCTCTACAATTACCGCTTGGTTTTCGTCAACAATTGTACGTGAGAGTTTGTGCTGGAAATCAGCGCGAGCATTGGCTACCCGTTCGTGTACGCCAGCAAGCTGTAGGCGAGATTTTCGACGATTCGCACTGCCTTTTTTCTTACGTGATAACGCTTTCTGTTTCCGTCGTAGGTTACGGCTGGCGTTGATGAGATGGCGCGGATTAGCAACCTTATCGCCATTTGACTCTATCACGTAATGAGACAGCCCCATATCCAGACCGGTAACGGATGTGACCAATGCGGGTTTTGCTGGCATTTCGGTTTCATCATCACAGAGTATGGATGCGTAGTATTTACCCGATGCCGTTCTAGACAACGTGATACTTTTTATTTTGCCGGTAATTTCCCTGTGAATACAGGCTTCTATAGGAGACAGCTTGGGGATCTTAACGGCATTACCCAGAACTTTTACCCCAACACAGTGATAACTCGATTGCTTACCATACTTACTTTTGAATGCCGGAAAACGGGCTTTCAGTTTTGGGTTATAAAAGTTGGAAAAGGCGACATCAAGATTAATCACCGCCTGTTGTAACGCAATAGAATCATAGTCCTTTAACCATGAATATTTCCGCGATTTTTTCGCCACGGACAACAACGGTTTCAGCTCTTTTCGTGGGCTTAAGCTCACACTGTAATGCTTGTAAATATGCTTTTTGATGTGCAGAGCTTTATTGTACGCAAAACGCACGGCACCGAACTGGGCATTCAGATATTCTGCCTGTTTCGGTGTCGGATAAATGCGTACTTTCGTAGCTCTTAACATAATCAGCGCTCATTGCTATAGTCATTAAATTATAGAGGATTTATTCAATTGAGCGGTCAACATAAATTATTGGAAGGTTTCCTTCGGCGGAGGCACAGCGTCAGCAGAATACGCAGCTTCGGATGCAGAGTAAAACGGGGTTGCTGTGGTCAAGATCGTACTTTGTTTGTAGCGCCGGAGGAGCAACGATTGAAACACTCAGAGCTTATGTTAAGAGTCAGTCAACGCCTAACTGATTTTTAAAGCCCTACGGGCTTTTCGCCTTATATCCCCGTCCGCATTAGGCGAGGGTTTACGGCGAATATTGCTAAAATCCGAGGCAGTCTCAAAACACGACAACTTGATTCTGTCTCCTTTATAAAGGAGTGTCAAATAAAATCACACATATAAGCATCCAATATAAAAACATTTAACACATTGATTTTACTTGCTTATTTATGTCTTTATTATTCAGAAAAAGATAGAAATAAGGTGAGCTTCTGTTAGTATGCAGGTGGGTGCTTGGATCATTTTGGTTCAAGCATTTTCAGGAGCCAAAAAGACGAAAGCCCCGAATTTTAATTTACTAAAATCCGAGGCAGCCTCAAAACCAAACAACTTGATTCTGTCTCCTTTATAAAGGAGTGTCAAGAGAAATGACTAAGCTTGCCCTATTAGGGCTGATTACTGTATGTATTACAGTTTTGTGTTTTGCTTTACTGAAACATGAAAGATTATGTTCTTTTAATATCAGTAGTGGCGACACCGTAGTTCAAGCTATTTTATCTTGCGATAAATAGTTTTGTGGGGGAAATTCCCCCACAATTTCTCTCAAAAGTTGTTGAGATTGGTGATCACAAGCACCCTACTTTAATCCACGAGTACACGCTGATTGGTCGCACCCCACAAAATCGACATCTCTGTAAACAGTGCGCCACTAATATCTTCAACCTCTTCAGCAGTAATCTCTGCATTACCTTGCTTACCAAAGAATACGACTTCATCCCCTGATTTGATATTTTTAAGATCGGTAATATCAACAATCACCGTATTCATTGACGTTTTACCCAAAACAGGTACACGTTGACCACCAATTAAAGCATGTCCTGCATTACTAAAGACTCGACGATAACCATCTGCATAACCGACAGGAATATTAGCTAATACTGAATCACGTTTTAGTGTGTAAGTACGATCATACCCAACAGTATTGCCTTTAGGATAATAATTGATTGAGGCAATATTGGATTTAAAAGTCATAACACGTTTGTAATCTGTACTTGCGATGGTATCACCATAAAAAATCCCGCCTACACGCACCATATCTAACCATGATCCAGGTACAGTAATTGTGGCAAAAGTATTTGCCATATGCAGAGTGACATCTTTGCGATTTAGTCCAGTAACATCCAATACCTTTTGTGATTGCTGTTTAAAACGAGCGAGATCTTCTCTTACTTTATCCGCATCTTCTTCAGGATAATGAGACATAATACCAACCACTTTAAGGTTAGCTAATTGAGCAATTTGCTTTGCCTCTTCAAGCCCCGCATTGTTATTCACTTCTAATCCATTACGAGACATTCCACCTGAATTTAAGGCTAGATGAATAGGGATCACTTTATTTTGTTGTTTAGCAATGGCATCTAATTTCTTAGCCATATCTAAGTTGCCAATCAATTCTTCCACGTTATAGCTTGTCGCCTGAGCCATTTCTTGCTCTGTAGCATTACGTACACGCATTAAACGCCCTTGGAATCCTAGATCACGCACTTTTTTTAGCTCTTGATTATTCGTTACACCAATACATTGCACATTATTTTCAATCATAACAGGCGCAACTAATGATAAATCATGACCATATGCATCACCCTTTAAAACAGCACAAAGCGAGGATTTATCACCTAAAAGTGATTGTACTTTTTTCACATTAAAATCGAGCGCACTACGTGAAATTTCAATCCATGAGTTATTCACAATTGCAGGTTGAATCTGAGCTGTTTGAGTCGCTGGTGGATTGTGATTAACAGGTTGTTGGCAAGCAGTGATAACAAAAAGTGGTAACAACGCAAGATATCGAATACCAAAAGACATCTTTTTTTCCTTAGTGATTGTGATGTTAAACCTATTTTTATAATTAATTAGGTACGAAAATATACACATCGTGAATATTCACTCAGGATGATAGCATTATTATTCATAAAATAAACATATTAATTCACAAGTTTTAATTAGAATTAATTCGTTTATTTATTCACTAAAAAACTTACAGCAATAATTAACTTATTGTTTTAATTGTAAATTATTTATTTTTTTCTTTTAAGTGAATCTTTTTTTGAGTTATATTTCCCTTGAAAGTAATACAGGGTATCACTATTATAGTAACACCCTGTATTACTACGGTACCAGACCGTTTGTAAAATAAGGGATTGATATGCAGATAATTGAAACTAATATCTTCACTAAATGTATTACTAATTTGATAAGTGATGATGAATACGCAGAGTTTCAAAATATGCTTATTGCTAACCCATTAAAAGGTGATCTTATTGTTGGTTCTGGTGGATGCAGAAAAATACGATACCGATTAGCAAACAAAGGAAAAAGTGGTGGTATACGTGTTATCTACTACTATATTTCTGAAGATGGGATCATTTATATGCTTTATGTTTATCCAAAAAATCAACAAGATAACTTAAGCCAAGAACAATGCAACAAGCTAAAAGCATTAACTCTATTACTAAAAGAATGGAATTATCATTAACAAATAAATTCATTCTAGATAAGCTGATTATCTTGATCTTTAGAGGCATATTATGACAACAGAACAAAAACAGTATATGGATGATAATTCTTTTAATGAATTGTTTGATAGCTTAAAAGAAGTGGTACAAATACATAAAAAACAGGTCATGCCTTCTCGAGTATTTACTGTTACAGAGCCAGATGTGAAAGAAATTCGTAAATTGACGAAATTAAAGCAAACTGATTTTGCTACGGCTCTTGGTGTATCTACTTCTTTAGTTCGAGCATGGGAACAAAAGCGTAGATTTCCGACAGGCAGTAGTTTGAAACTATTACGGATGATAGAAAAAAATCCAAACATTGCTAAAAGTCTGATACTTATTTGAATAATAATATTTGTAAAAAAAAATGCCTTGTTGATTTAACTCAGCAAGGCGTTTTTTTAATTAATAAATTCAAAAATATCAACGAACAATAATACCTAACAGAATACCGATAACACCAAAGTCTGCATCACTAAATGTGGTGTTAGCAATACCGATATCGCCAAGTACTGGTAATAGGAATACAGGTAAGAAAGTAATTAATAAACCTTGAACGAATGCACCTAAAATAGCACCGCGACGTCCACCTGTTGCATTACCAAATACCCCTGCTGTTGCACCCACGAAGAAGTGAGGAACCACACCCGGAATTATGACTGTCCAATCTAAAGCATACAGAATGAACATACCGATAACACCCGCAGCAAAGCTACTTAAAAAGCCCACTAAAACTGCATTGGGTGCATAAGGGAATACAACTGGGCAATCTAACGCTGGTTTTGCATTAGGAACTAACTTATCTGAAATACCTTTAAATGCAGGGACAATCTCAGCAATAACCATACGCACACCTTGTAGAATAATATAAACACCTGCTGCGAAGGTTATAGATTGCATTAACGAGAACATAAACCAGTTTTTACCACCACTGACTTCACGAACAAAAGTATCGCCCGCAAATAAACATGTGATGATAAAAATAATGCCCATAGTAAAGGCAATTGCGACTGGTGTATCGCGTAAAAATAGTAAGCTTTTAGGAACATTCATCTCTTCTGTTGAATGCTCTTTATTACCAAATTTACTGCCGATAAAGCCCGCAACGACATAAGAAATAGTTGAGAAGTGTCCTAATGCAACATCATCAGAGCCAGTAATCTTTTTCATGTAAGGATGTGCAATGGCAGGGAAAAATACCATTGAAATCCCAACAACTAATGAACCTACCGCAACTAATACTGTGCCTTCTAAGCCCGCAGTTGCCAAAATAACCGCCACCATCATTGACATAAATAATGTATGGTGACCGGTTAAGAAAATAAATTTCCACGGCGTTAAACGTGCAATTAAGATATTAATTAACATGGCAAAAAACATAATTAATGCCATCTCTTTACCAAAGCTTTTTTGTGCAATAGAGACAATCGCCTCGTTATTAGGTACAACGCCTTGAATACCAAATGCATGTTGGAAAATCGTTGAGAAATCACCCAGTGAGTTAATTACAAGACCTGCACCAGCACCTAAAATCACAAAACCCATAATGGTTTTTACGGTGCCTTTAATACATTCTGTAACTGGTTTTTTCTGGGCAATTAAGCCAATCAATGCAATCAAACCAACTAGAATAGCAGGCTCTGAAAGCACATCACTCATTAGAAAGCGGAAAAAGTCCATGATAGGCTCCTTATAACGCGCCTAATTCACGTAATGCGACAGAAAGCTTCTCTTTCATCGCCACTTTATCAATCATATTATCCAGTGAAACCACTCTTCCGTTTACAGCTTGAGAGTTAAGTTGCTCAGCAATATCGCGTGTACCTACATAGATATCACTTGGTGTGCCTTTTGCTGAACCCAGATCAACGTGATCCACTTCTGCATTCACAGCAAGATCTTTTAGGATGCTTTTGATGCTCATTTCCATCATTAAGCTACTACCTAAACCATTTCCACACACAACAGTAATTTTCATGATATTCCCCTTGGTAATTTAAATCGTCATTAATAGTTGTTGATAACGGCTAATACATCCGCTTTGCTTTTCGCATTAAATAGCTTTTGAATATCTGTATCGTTATCAAAAAGTTCGGCTAATTTCATAATGGCATTAATATGGCTATCGTTATCTGTTGCAGCCAAAACAATCAGTAATTTCACAGGATCGTTTTCATCAGCACCAAACTCAACACCTTGCTCAACAATGGTTAATGCAAGAGAAAGTTGATTAACACCATCCTCAGGACGCGCATGAGGCATCGCAATCCCCGGACCTAATACATAATATGGCCCGATTTTTTCGTGTGATTTGTAAATCGCATCGATATAACGAGGTTCAATACAACCTTTCGCAATTAATGGCTGGCACGCCACTTTAACAGCTTCTCGCCAATCGCTAACGTTTGGAACCACTTGCACCACATCCGGTGTTAATAACGTTTTAAGCATAGTTATAACCTCAATAAGACTCTCTTTGAGCTTCGTTATTAAGGATAGTAATCATTAATGGTAGCGCTATCTAGATAGATCATTCGTAATTGTGATAGCGCTATCATTTTAATGAAATGTTAATTGCAGAAAATGCCAACAATTGACACTGTATTGTTTCAGCATAATAGGAAGATTTCAGGTAGGATCTGCGGTTAATAAAATAGGCTAAGCAAGCATAATCACAAATGATCAAAACACGTAAGCGCCGAAATACAGGTCGCGTCACATTACAAGATGTCGCTAAACATGCAGGAGTCGGATCAATGACCGTTTCTCGTGCATTGCGAACCCCTGAATTAGTTTCTGATAAGTTACGAGAAAAGGTTAATCAAGCAGTAGAAGAACTTGGCTATATTCCTAATGCCTCAGCAGGCGCTTTAGCTTCAGCACAAAGCCATATTATTGCTGTACTGTTACCCTCTTTTACTGATAGAGCCAGTGCGGATTTTATGCAGTCTTTGCAACAAATACTCAATCGCCATCAGTATCAAATTTTAGTTGGTTGCTATGAGCATCAGCCTCATAAAGCTAGCGATGTGATTAATATGCTATTGCAAAGTAATCCAGCTGCATTGGTTGCCTTTGGTTCACAGCTTAGCCCAACTCATTTTTTACATATCAGTAATGCCAATGTACCTGTTGTTAGTGTCGCCAGCCAATCGGATGAACAGGCAGCAATTAGTATTGATTGTTCTTATGAGCAAGCCGCGTATGATTTAACAAACCATTTAGTCACCCAAGGAAAGCGTTGTATTGGCTATATTGGTGCGTTACAAGGGCAACGCCTGCACCACCAGCAAATAACAGGTTGGTCACGAGCATTACTCAAAAATTATTTAAATGCTGAACAAAGTGTCACCACGCCCGATCCCGCTTCTATGGCATACGGGCGACAAGCATTAACAGAGATTTTATTACGCCAACCAGAACTAGATGCGGTTATTTGTAGTCATGAAAGTATTGCGCTAGGTATGATTTTTGAGTGTCAACGTCGATTAATTAAGATCCCACAAGATCTGGCTATTGCTTGTTTAGAAGGATCTGAAAATAGCGATCAGATATCCCCTTCTCTCACATCAATTCGTTTTGATTATCACAAAATGGGAAAAGAGGCAGGAAAACATCTGATAGCACTTTTACAGCGTTTGAGAGACGAAGATGATAACGCTATATTCGAAGATACCGTTATCAACTATGCTTATCGATTTGAACTAGGGCAAAGCACCCCTTAATCTACTGTTTCTCTGCTTTCTAGGCGAGTACTGTTGTTACGCGTTAACCAAAGAGAAAGGGCTTTTAATGAATCCGGTGTGAATTCATCACAACGCTCAGTAATTTCAGAGGGAGTTAACCAACACACTTCCTCAATTTCTTCTGCTTGCAGTGCGAAAGGCCCATGAGAAACGCAACTAAATAAACTTCCCCATACACGACAACTTTCATCATCATAATAAAATTGACCATGCTCAGCAAAAGGGACTCCAGCAATACCTAATTCTTCTTCTGCTTCGCGACGCGCACTTTCAAGTAAATTCTCACCTTGTTGAACTACACCACCCGCAGTAGCATCTAACCAACCGGGATAAAAATCTTTTGTTTCAGTTCTACGCTGTGCCAAGATTTTTCCCATTCCATCATGAACAACGATATAAGTTGCTCTATGTCTTAGGTTTTCAGCTCGCATTTGTTGACGTGTTGCTTGTGCAACGACTTCATTTTTATCATCAACAATATCAACCCATTCAACCAATGCCGTCTTTTCTTGTTCCATCCTCAACAAACCTTTTTTAACCGATACTAAACGATCGTAATTTTTATCCTGAATATACCAAAATCACTATTTTTCACCACTACAATAATCATACGTGACTTGTTTTATCCATCTTGCGCTTTTTTGCTTTTTATGGTGTTAGAAGGCAGACTGTGATTATCTTGTATCTTTAGTGCCTACTTTATTTTGGAGCTTTTAATGATTGACTTATATTATGCAGATACCCCAAATGGCCAAAAAATAACGCTTTTTCTTGAAGAAACAGGCATACCTTATCAGTTACATCGCATTGATATTAGTAAAGGCGATCAATTTAAACCTGAATTTTTAGCAATTTCACCCAATAATAAAATTCCCGCTATTGTAGATAACTCACCTGCTGATGGCGGTGAACCTATCTCTATTTTTGAATCAGGTGCTATTCTTATCTATCTAGCTGAAAAAAGTGGCAAATTGCTTAGTCAAAATTTACGAGAAAAAACAACACAACTACAATGGCTGTTTTGGCAAGTGGGTGGATTTGGTCCAATGTTGGGGCAAAATCATCACTTCACTCGTTATGCCACAGAAAAAGTCCCTTATGCGATTAAACGTTATACTGAAGAAACGCAGCGTCTATATAGCGTATTAGAGAAAAGGTTAGCGCAATCACCTTACCTTGGTGGGCAAGCGTACAGCATCGCAGATATCGCCACATACACATGGGCACGTCTGCACGATCACCACAATATTGATTTGGCAAATTACCCAGCAATTCAAAAATGGCTAAACAACATTAACCAGCGCCCAGCAACAAAAAAACTCTTTGGTTAATATAAGCAATTTATATATCAGGATGATATTTATTCTTTATCAAGCAAGCAGATCAGGAGGATTGTGATGAAAATACTTGTCACTGGTGGTACAGGATTAATTGGCAAAGCATTAGTTTGTGAGCTTGCACTCGCCAATAATGATATTACGGTGCTTTCTCGTTCGCCTCAAAAAGTCTATTCGCATTTTTGTAATGAAATCACCTGTTGGACTCAACTCAATGATAAACAAAATCTTAATGAGTTTGATACCATTATTAATCTTGCTGGAGAGCCTATTGCTGATAACCGTTGGACACCTTCTCAAAAGCAGAAACTCGTTAATAGCCGTTGTCATTTAACCCAGAAATTGGTTGATTTAATTAAAGCCAGTGACTCTCCCCCTGCTGTTTTTATTTCTGGCTCGGCAGTAGGATTTTATGGTGATCAAGGTGATACTCGAGTCACTGAAGAGACGCCGGCAAATCCAGAGTTTACACATGAGCTTTGTGCAAAATGGGAGCGTATTGCACTTGAAGCGCAAACACCATTAACACGAGTGTGCTTGTTACGTACAGGTATTGTACTTTCAACACTCGGTGGCGCACTGCCTAAAATGAGCAAACCCTTTAAGTTAGGATTAGGTGGTAAATTGGGAAGTGGGAAACAGTATATGCCGTGGATCCATATTGATGATATGGTCAATGCGATTGTTTTCTTGCTTAAGAACCAAGATGCTAAAGGTGCTTTTAACTTAACAGCGCCTGAGCCTGTACAAAATAAAGAGTTTACTCGCCTATTAGGAAAAGCCTTTAATCGCCCAGCTTTAATGTCAGTACCCGAAAGCATATTACGTTTAGTGATGGGAGAAAGCGCCACATTAGTATTAGGTGGGCAACAAGCTATTCCTGAAAAATTACTTAATGCTGGTTTTGAATTTCGCTACCCACATTTAGAAGAGGCATTAAAAGATATTATTACCACAGGAAAATAATCTCTTTTTCTATTTTCAATAATTCGATGTGACTAGTACGAATAAATATTCTACCTAATAGATACTCTAAATAATCCAAGAGCTACAGCTTGAAGCATAATGAGTCGATACTCTAAATAATTCAAGATGTAGCTAGGCGACAAGTAAATGAGTCGCTAGGAGCATACAATAGTATGTGACTAGTGCGAATGAACGCAGTCAACAACGCTACAACTTGAAGTATGACGAGTAAGAGTATGACAAGTATACTTAGCGAGCTGGCTTATCGCCTTCCCACCGTTGAAACAAATCATCAGGTAAATCAATCTCAAACTGATCGAGTACACGATTAACGGTTTGATTAACAATATCATCGATGGTTTTAGGCTGAAAATAGAATGCCGGTACAGGTGGCATAATCACTGCACCTAATTCGGAAGCTTGTGTCATTAATCGTAAATGACCTAAATGCAGAGGTGTTTCACGCACACATAACACCAACTTACGCCCTTCTTTTAATACCACATCCGCAGCGCGAGTCACTAAGGTATCTGTATAGCTATGAACAATGCCTGACAGGCTTTTGATTGAACAAGGTAATATAACCATTCCATTGACGCGAAACGATCCTGAAGAGATAGATGCGCCAATATCGCGATCGTCATAAATCACATCCGCTAAAGCATGAATATCTTTTAGCGAATAATCGGTTTCTAATGAAATAGTACGGCGTGCAGCTTGGCTAATCACTAAATGTGTTTCAACAGATGGCACTGATTTCAGTATCTCTAATAAACGTATACCGTAAATTGCACCACTGGCACCTGTTAGCCCAACTATCAGCTTTTTCATTATGATCCTCAGAATATATACCTTTGTTAATCATTATGATGATTAACCCTCAAAAAACAAGCGTCGATGCAGAACACGCTGGCATCGACGCTTTATAAGGGGGATATCTTACCGAAAAATTAGCCTTCGTTATAGATTTCCAAATTTTCTATTTCATTCTGATCACGAATTTTATGTTCATCATCACGACGTAGATTTTCTAAGTAATCCAAGTAATCTTGGTCGATATCTTTCGTAATATAAACACCGTCAAACACAGAACATTCGAACTGATTAATATCAGGATTCTCTTCTTGTACTGCGGCAATTAAATCAGTGAGATCTTGGAAAATAAGCCCATCCGCACCAATTAATTTACGAATTTCATCCACTTCACGTCCATGAGCAATAAGCTCATTGGCATTTGGCATATCAATACCATACACATTAGGGAAGCGAACTTCTGGTGCGGCTGATGCAAAATAGACTTTCTTCGCACCTGCTTCTCTTGCAAGCTCGACGATTTGCTCTGATGTTGTGCCACGTACAATAGAGTCATCAATCAACAGAACATTTTTATCACGAAACTCGGCGCGATTTGCATTCAGTTTACGTCTAACCGACTTACGACGCTCTTGCTGACCCGGCATAATAAAAGTACGGCCAACATAGCGATTTTTTACAAAGCCTTGGCGATAAGGTTTATTGAGAATATGCGCAATTTCTAAGGCTATATCACAAGATGTTTCAGGAATTGGGATCACAACATCAATGTGTAAATCATCCCACTCTTTCGCAATTTTAGCGCCTAATTTCTGCCCCATACGTAAACGTGCATTATAAACCGAAATTTTATCGATAAAGGAATCTGGGCGAGCAAAGTAAACATACTCAAATAAACAAGGCATTAACTGCGGATTTTCAGCACATTGGCGGGTAAAGAGTTGCCCTTGCTCTGTGATATAAACGGCTTCTCCCGGTGCAACATCACGTAAGAATTCAAAACCTAAAGTATCAAGTGCCACACTTTCAGATGCGACCATATATTCATGGCGACCATCTTCTAAGGTACGTTTACCTAAGACTAAAGGACGAATACCAAAGGGATCACGAAAAGCCAATAAACCATGACCGATGATCAAAGCAACACAAGCATAAGCACCGCGGAGTTTTTTATGCATTGCCGCAACGGCTGCAAAAATATTATCAGGTTCAAGAGGGAAATGGTCAAAACGGTCTAATTCATATGCCAATACATTAAGCAGAATTTCAGAATCAGAGGTGGTATTGATATGGCGACGCGCTGTTTCAAATAATTGGCGACGTAACAAATGCGCATTGGTTAAATTACCATTGTGCGCCAACGTAATACCAAAAGGTGAATTCACATAAAAAGGCTGCGCTTCTGATGCACTAGAACTACCCGCTGTTGGATAACGGACATGCCCTATCCCGATAGTACCTTTTAAACGCAACATATGACGGGTTTCGAACACATCTTTAACCAGTCCGTTAGCCTTGCGAAGACGGAAACCGTTGTTACCGTCTATCGTTGCAATGCCTGCTGCATCTTGACCTCGGTGTTGTAACACCGTTAACGCATCATAAATTGATTGGTTTACTGGATTAGCTCCAGCGATACCGACAATACCGCACATGAATAGATCCTCATCAGCCAGACGGAGAGGTTATATTCTCTCCGACACGAAACTTGACGCATTTTGCAGGTAGTCAAAGAACCACCTAATAATATGGTTGAATTGAGGAATAAGCTCAGAACGTTGCCAATCAGCGCTATCTGCCATAGGCGTAAATGCGCCTAAAACAAAAAGTAATGCTGAAACTATCAGCACGCCTCTTAAAGCCCCGAAACAGACCCCCAATACACGATCTGTACCTGATAACCCTGTGCGTTGAACAAGAGAGCTAATCACATAATTCACAACAGCACCGACAATCAGTGTCGCAATAAATAACGTGACTATTGCAATCCCGTTACGAACCAGCTCATCTTCAAACCGGGTAAAATAGACGGCAAGATAAGGATAAAACTGACTAGCAACAAAGAAACCACAACCCCAGGTGATGAGTGACAATGCTTCACGAACAAAGCCACGGATCAGGCTGACTAATGCGGAAAAACCAATAATGGCAATGATGGCGTAATCTATCCAGACCATAAATTCTTTATCCAATAATGATGCTCCGCATTAATACGGAAGCATTCTAACAGAAAACGAAAACGTTTGCGTAATGCTAATTTTCGCTAATTTCAAAATAATTTACGGCGATATGAAAAATCATAATCGCCGCAATAAGTTAACGCTTTGTTACATCACTCATCTGATGACTCGTTTAGAAAAATTAAGGCTTATATGCCCTTACCTCACCTTGTAAGCCTGTAAGCTCTTTTAAATGAGGCAAAATTGCCTGTAATTCTGACTTAGAGGCACTAGGCCCGATATAAATTCGAGTCACTTGCCCTGCAACTGGGCGGGCAGGTACGGTGTATACCGGATAACCTGAGAAATGCATTTTCGCAATAATTTCTTCTACCTTCGCCGCATTTTTCAACGCACCTAATTGAACAACCCAAGCCTCGCCTTTCGGTGGCTTAGTTTCTTGCACCGGTGGCGCTGGTGGTTGTACTGGCGGCGTAACCACAGCAGGAGGCTCTGGTGTAGGTGTTGGCTGTTGTGTTGGCTGTTGTGGTGGTTGTACCGGTGGTGTAACAGGTACAACAGCTGGTGGTTCAGGTGTTGTAACAGTAGGTTGCTCAACACCTGTCACTGCTTCAGAAAGCATACCTTCAGACGCACCTTCTGACGGAGTAGAAGGCACTGAAGTTTGCTCTATCGGAGCGATAGATTCTATTTCTTGCTCATCACCGGGTTTGGGTACTAAAGGAATAGAGGCGAACTGGTCTTCGTTATATTTCTTATCGCCGTCAAGCAGTGCAGGTAAAAAAATAACCCCTACTGCCACCAATACAACGGCACCGACTAAGCGATTTTGAAATTTACTTGCCACCCACACTCTCCTTTTCCAAAAGTTCCATCACATGCGCGACAGTATGAAATGAGCCACAAACCACAACAATATCGTTAGGAGCAGCATCAGACATTGCTTGTTGCCATGCATTTTCAACACTATCAAATACCATTGGTTTTTCAAGATGTTGAGCTAATACATCCGCAGAAGCACCACGAAACTCATTAAGTGGAGCAACATACCAACTATCAGCCAATGGTGTTAAGCACGCTAATGTTCCTGCAATATCTTTATCACCCAGCATACCAACCACAATGCGCACCTGAGTATCAGATTTTTGTGGTAATTGTGATAATTTTTCCGCTAAATATCCTGCTGCATGAGGATTATGAGCCACATCAAAGATAACCAAAGGATGTTGAGAAATCACCTGAAAACGACCCGGTAATTGTGCACGAGACATACCTTCAACAATACTTTGCTGTGTTATTGCTTGGCTGATTTTATCATCAGATTTAAGCAAGCAACGAATAACACCCATCGCTGTCGCTGCATTAGCTAATGGAATATTAGGGATCGGCAACGCATCAAATTCACAATCAGCACAACGCCAATGCCAGTGATCACCTTCAATAACAAAAGACCAATCTGCTCCACGACGGAAAAGCTTAGCCTGTTTTTCATTGGCAACTTCAGCAATGGAATGAGGCATATCCGGCTCACCCACAACCGCGTAGTGATTCGCACGGAAAATACCTGCTTTCTCGTGACCAATATGCTCTCTATCTGCACCTAACCAATCAGTATGATCGAGTGCAATACTTGTGATAGCAGCAATATCTGCATCAACGATATTCGTCGCATCTAATCGACCGCCTAATCCTACTTCAAGAATAACAACATCAAGTTGTGCTTGTTGAAATAACTTCAGCGCAGCCAGAGTGCCATATTCAAAAAAGGTCAGCGAGATATCGCCTCTAGCTTGTTCAATTTCTGCAAAAACTTCACAAAAAGCATCTTCAGACAGTTCTTTGCCTTGAATACGAACACGTTCTGTATAACGAACAAGATGAGGGGAGCTATAAACGCCGACTTTCAATCCTGATGCCATCAAGATTGACTCTAGCATATGACAGGTTGTGCCTTTCCCATTTGTACCTGAGACAGTAATTACCTTAGGTGCAGGACGTAACACATTTAATATTTTTCCTACCTTGCCTACTCGCTCTAACCCCATATCAATGGCGCTGGAGTGCAAATGTTCAAGATAAGAAAGCCACACCGACAAAGGCGATGTGGCTTTAGGAGCAGTTATGATATTAGACATCTTCTTTTTTATTCGTTTCGATGTTAATTTCTGGCTCGTTGTCTGTAGATTCAATTTCATCAGCAATCATTTCTTCACTGATGATTTCATCTTCATTTTCATCTTCAACTAAATCATACTGAGTCAGCTTAGCCAGTAATTCAGCCAGCTCATCACGCATTTCAGGACGACGAACAATCATATCGATCGCCCCTTTTTCTAACAGGAATTCACTGCGTTGGAAACCAGCAGGTAGTTTTTCACGTACTGTTTGTTCAATAACGCGAGGACCTGCAAAACCAATCAGTGCTTTAGGTTCAGCAACGTTGATATCACCTAACATCGCTAAACTTGCAGAAACACCGCCCATTGTAGGGTCAGTCATTACTGAAATATAAGGCAAACCACGTTCTTGCATTTTTGCTAATGCCGCACTGGTTTTTGCCATTTGCATTAATGACATCAGCGCTTCTTGCATACGCGCACCGCCACTTGCAGAGAAGCAAACTAATGGGCAGTTATCTTCTAATGCTTGTTCAACAGCACGAACAAAACGCGCACCTACAACAGAAGCCATTGAACCGCCCATAAACGCAAATTCAAAGGATGCAGCAACAACAGGCATCTTTTTCAGCGTTCCTTTTATCACGATTAATGCATCTTTTTCTTGCGTCTGTTTTTGAGCAGCGCTAATTCTGTCTTTGTATTTTTTAGAGTCGCGGAATTTCAGAATATCTTTAGGCTCTAATTCGCTACCTAATTCTGTTGTGCTTCCTGTATCAAGGAAAGTCTCAAGGCGACGGCGCGCTGAAATGCGCATATGGTGATCACATTTAGGGCAAACCTCTAAATTGCGCTCTAATTCTGCGCGATAGAGTACCTGCCCACAGCTGTCACATTTAGTCCAAACCCCTTCAGGGATATTAGCTTTACGTGAACTTGTGATGGTGCTTTTGTTTAGAATTTTTTCAATCCAGCTCATTAATGGACCTTTTCGTCTGAATCTGACCTTCGCCAGTAAAATTATTGTTAGCGTATCAACCACAATGCACTGGCTGTGTGGTTAGCAAAGTTTATGATGATACCGCTTACTGAATTTCAGCGCATCTCTTTATTATGGCTATTCTACGGCAAAAACTTATGATAACTGCTCAAACCTCTTTGTTATCACTTTCTTTCTTTGCTTTTGCACTCGCTCTGCGGTGGCGTAGGATCTCAATAACGCCCGGTAAAATAGAAATAACAATAATGGCAACAATTAGCAATTTTAAGTTCTTTTGAACTATATCTAAGTCACCAAAAAAGTATCCTGCATAAGTAAATAGCAGTACCCATACAATTGCCCCAGTAACATTATAAAAGGCAAAATGACGATATGACATTTTACCCATTCCTGCAACGAATGGCGCAAAAGTTCGGATAATCGGCACGAATCTTGCCAAAATTATCGCTTTACCACCATGCTTTTCATAAAAAGCATGAGTTTTATCTAGATATTCACGACGGAAAATCTTTGAATCAGGCTTACTAAATAGTTTTTCACCAAAAAGTCGCCCAATAGAATAGTTAACGGCATCACCTAAAATGGCGGCACAAAGTAACAGTAAAACAATAATATGAACATTCACATCATTGGTTTCTAATGAAGCTAAAGCACCTGCAACAAATAATAAGGAGTCTCCGGGTAAGAAAGGCGTTACCACAAGCCCTGTTTCACAAAAAATAATCAGAAACAAAATGGCATAGACCCATGTACCATATTGCGCGACAAGCTCTGCTAAATGCGCATCAATATGTAAAATAAAATCAATTAGAAATTTAATTAAATCAACAAATTGCGTTAATATTTCCATAAATCCTCAGAAAACTGGGTGTCTTTATGATTGAGATATCTCAATAGGGTTATCCGCTAAAAATAGTGGGCCCATTGCAGGTTTTGGTAATTCAAAATGATCAGGATAATCCACAGAGACCAAATACAATCCATTCGCTTTAGCTGTTGCTGCGGCTTTGGTTCTGTCTTTTAAGGCTAATAATTCAGCCATCCAAGTAATGTCCTGATTGCCACACCCTATTTCTAAAAGGCTGCCAACAATATTTCTCACCATATGATGAACAAAAGCATTTGCTTTAATATCCACAACAACATAGTCACCATATCGAGAAACATTGACATGCATAACGTTACGCCACGGCGTTCGCGATTGGCATTGGACAGCCCTAAAAGAGGTAAAATCATTTTCACCCAGTAAACATTGCGCTGCTTGATGCATACGTTCGGCGTCTAAAGGATAATGAAAATGCGTCACGCCAGATGACAAAATAGCAGGACGATAACGATGATTAAAAATCACATAGCGATAACGTCTTGCCGTTGCACTAAAGCGAGCATGAAAATCATCAGAAACTGTTTTTACCCAACGTATTGCGATATCCGCAGGTAAATGAGTGTTAACGCCCATTGTCCAAGCGGGATCTTTACGGTGTGCCGTTGTTTCAAAATGGACAACTTGCCCTGTTGCATGTACTCCAGCATCAGTTCTTCCCGCACAAAATACAGATATAGGCTCATTAGCCACTTGTGAAAGTGCTTTTTCTAACCGTTCTTGTACACTGCGCACTTCATTTTGGCGTTGCCAGCCATAATAACGGCTACCATCATATTCAACGCCTAGAGCAATTTTGATTGTTGTGCTTTCAGAAATAACCGCCGACTCAGTCAAGGGTTGTTCTGTTACTTCAGCACTCACTTGCGCATTCATTAGTAAAACTGCTCCTGCATTAATTGCTCTGCGACTTCGACAGCCATTAATGCCCCACCAAAGCGCACGTTATCTGCGACTGACCAGAATTGTAAAGCTTCAGGCATACCATAATCGTTACGGAAACAACCTAAATTTAAGCTCACATTACCAGATGCATCGGTGACTTGAGTTGGAAAATCATTTTCATCACTGATATTAAGATCTTCATTTTCTTGTAATGTTTCACGCGCTTCATCACTACCCATCGGGCGTGAGGTTTCTAATTGAACCGACTGTGCATTACCATAGAAAACAGGCGCTTGTAGTGTAGTGACAGAGATTGGCAAGCCTTCATCTTGTAAAATTTTACGGATTTGGTCAACCATACGACGCTCTTCTTGTATAGAGCCTTCGTCATCAACCATCAAAGGTAAAATGTTAAATGCTAACTGTTTATTAAAACGACCTAATTCAGGAGGAATACCATTAAGTAAACGAGCACTTTGCCCTGCCAGTTCATCTACAGCTTGTTTTCCAAAACGAGAAACAGACATTAAATTTGTCACGCTAAGGCGCGTTAAACCCGCAGATTCGGTTAATGGGTTAATGGCACGTAATAATTGGCTCACCATGCTATCCGCAATTGAAACAATATTACGAGTGCGGTATTCCGCAAGCATTGCACTGTTCACGCCAGGAACAATCAACGGCACATCCCAATCCATTGCAAAGATGCCACTACAATCGATGACAATACAGCCAGCATCAGCCGCTTGTTGTGCATATTGCGCACTGATTTCTGTCGGTGCAGCAAAGAATGCTAATTGAATATCAGCCCACTCGATATTGTGAATACCTTGAACCGCAACACTTTTGCTGTTTACACGCACTGATTTCCCAATGCTATCTTCACTTGCGATTGCGGTTAATTCACCAATGGGAAATTCACGCTCTTGTAGCAGTTCTAAAATCGCTTCACCAACAGCGCCTGTTGCACCAACAACTGCAATATTCCAACCTTCTCCCATAAGATATCCTCCAATACCATAAAATTTTTAAAATAATATTTTGCTTTATTTGTGTGTGGCACTTTTATATGTAGCACTAAAGCCAATTGCATTTAATGTGTCAACAGTGGCTTGATTGTCACAAATGACGTGTAGTGAAGACCACTCACGACGTACAGGGTAAAATTTGCGTAATTTATCAAACTCCCCTTTTATTCCCGCCACTTTTCGTAATGGAGCATCATCACGGCGCACATCATAAACAAGATGAATAAGTTGTTTTAAAAGTGTTTGTGTTAACTCGCCTTGTACTGAAATAGTTGAAATAGTAGGTGCAGGTAATAATGTTGATAATTCAACTGTTTGGGGCTGACCAATAAAATCACAATAAGCTTCGAAAACCTGAGTTGTACCACGCGCCTTACCTTCTAAGGTATAACCAGCAATATGTGGTGTTGCGATATCAACTTTATTTAATAACTCAATAGAAAGATCTGGCTCTGGCTCCCAAACATCCAATACAACGCGTAAGGATTTACCTTTCTCAAGTACAGACAATAATGCTTGATTATCAACAACCTCGCCACGGCTTGCATTAATTAAAATACGCCCTTCAGGTAATTTTTCGAGGTTACTCTCATTAATTAAATGATAACTTTTATATGGTCCCGATTTATTGAGAGGTGTATGGAAAGTTAGAATATCTGCTTTTTCTAACAATGTTTCCAATGGATGAAATTCTTCATCATCACCATTATCCGCTCTTGGTGGATCGCAAAGTAAAACATTTACACCTAATGCACGAAGGCGTGTTGCTAATCGCCCCCCCACATTTCCTACACCCACAATACCGACAACTTTATCGGTTAATTGAAAGCTATCTTGCTCTGCTAGCATCATCAGTGCAGAAAATACATATTCAACAACTGCGATAGCATTGCAGCCTGGAGCTGATGAAAAACCAATTTGTTGTTGTTCTAACCATGCAATATCAACATGATCGAAACCCGCTGTTGCGGTTCCAACAAATTTCACTGGCTTGCCTGATAATAAGGATTCATTGACTTTAGTAATTGATCTCACCATTAAGGCATCAGAATCATTAAGCTCATCAGTAGGTAATGGGCGACCAGAAACAGCTTTTACCTCACCTAATTGGCGGAAAAGTTGTTCCGCATAAGGCATATTTTCATCAACCAGAATTTTCACGGTGTTATCTCACTGATTTGGTATTTATGTGTGTAAGCAATCAATCGAAAAACAAAATTAAGCGGTCTATTTTGCCACTTATTCACAGCAAAGCCTATTATTGACAGTAAAATCCGCCTAGATTTTAAGTAAATATATGAAAAGAAGGCTTAACAATTGGGTAATCGGCGGAAACGTTCCGGTGTTGTACCAGCAAATTGTTGAAACATCGCAATAAATGAAGATGAAGAGCTATATCCCACATCAAATGCAATTTCATTCACGCTTTTGCCTTGCTCTAATAAAGAAATTGCATGTAAAAAGCGTAGGCGCTTACGCCATTCACTAAAAGACATACCTAATTCTTGTTGGCAACGACGAGAAAGTGTTCTTTCTGAGGTATAGCGTTTTTTAGCCCATTCTTCCAACGAGGTGTTATCTGCCGGATTTTGCTCTAATACAGAAAGTATAGGGGCAAGTAATTTATCTTTAGAGGAAGGTAAATAAGTATGATGTATTGGTGAAGCTTTAAGTTGATCAATCAGTACTTGGGCTAAGCGAAAATCTTCTTCTGTTTGTGGTTTACACACACCACGATGGAAGAAGTCAGAAAATATAGTTGAAAAAATAGCACTCAATTGAATCAGACAAGGTTTATCTAATAATCCTTCACACCAATCTGGTGCGATATCTAGCACCTTAAAAGAGAGTGTTTTTTTATTGTAACTGGCGTGTCCTACATTTTTGGGTATCCATACACTAAATTCTGGTGGCGCTAAAAACCGCTGTCCCCCGGCTTCTAAATCCATGACACCTGAAATCACATAAAGCAGCTGACCAAAATCATGTTGATGATAAACAAACTCTGTTTCAGCTAATAGTTGCTCGTCACGGAATCGAACCGTATCAGGATCAGACAATAACCATTGCATTTTTTGTTGTTCAATTGTCATCTTTATGTTGTTCTCTTGTCATGTTGTCTTTATTGGCTTATCAGTTGTCTGGTTTTCATTATATATATCTAATCAGACAGGCTTACAATAGCCACCTGGTTTAAAAATAGATGTGAGAACAATGAAAAACGCAATTTTTCCGCTTTTAGCGGTGTTAATCTGGTCCATTAATGCAGTCGTCAATAAAGCAGCCGCGTCTGTTATCGATCCTGCTGCAATCTCTTTTTATCGTTGGTTCCTCGCCTTTTTAATTATGACACCTTTTTTGATCATGCCAGTTTGGCATCATCGTAAAACCGTCAAACAATATTGGTGGAAATTGTTTATTCTTGGTGCATTGGGGATGGTGATGTACCAAAGTTTGGCTTATTATGCAGCGCATTATGTTAGCGCAACATTTATGGGGATTTTGAATTCTCTCATCCCATTATTAACCGTTATTATTAGTATTTTTGTTCTACGTGTTGTACCTACAGTAGGTATTGTTTTAGGCACAGTGCTTTCAATTAGTGGCTTAGTTTGGTTAATTAGCCGTGGCGAACCTTCTCAGTTGCTTTCCCAAGGTTTGGGTTATGGTGAGCTGATGATGTTTATTGCTTCGGCGTCATACGCCCTCTATGGAGTATTAACAAAACGCTGGTCAATTGCCCTACCTAACTGGCAATCACTTTATGTGCAAATTGGATTTGGTGTTCTGTTATTATTGCCAAACTTCTTTCTCGCCGAAAGTGTTGCGTTAACAAAAGATAATATTGGATTAGTTATCTTCGCAGGTATCGGGGCTTCTATTCTTGCGCCTTATTTGTGGATTTTAGGTGTGATGAAATTAGGTGCAAATACGACCTCTATTTTTATGAACCTAATGCCATTATTTACTGCAATGATCGCTATCGCGCTTCTTGGTGAAGAAATGCATAGTTATCACTTAGTGGGTGGTGGTATTGTGTTACTTGGCGTGCTCTTAGTGCAACAACTCAGAACGCCACTGAATTTCCGACGTCCGTCTGCTCAGAAAAAAGCAGATTGTCGTCAGGAGATGTGAGTCAATGTCAAAAAGACAACAATAAAAAATGCCGGCTAAATTCTTAGCCGGTCACATTCATAATGTTAGGTTTAATAAATAAAACTGACACAAGAAATCAAAGTATAAAATATAAAGTAATACAAGTATCCGTGGCAAACATTACCAAGTTTTATATTAAATAGCTCCTACTTATTTGTAATAAAATAACCCAGATCAATTTTTTCGCGCTCTTTTTGTCTTATTCAAGTTTTCCATTCCCCTAACTCCATATAAAACAAAACATTTAATGACTTTGGGTAAAAATAAATTAAACGATTGAAATAAAATGAACCTGATTTAATTTTCTCAATGTAAACAACATATTAACAAAAACCGTCTATTTTATTAGAATAATAAAACAAGTAACTATTAGGGAGGGTATTTTTAAGCGTTATTTATATAATCTTTTTTTAATGATTTTTATTCGAAAAATATCTTTATTAGAATAATAAATTATTTTGCATAATGAATTTAAAATAAAAAAGCAGACTCCATTTAAATGAAGCCTGCTTTTTTTAATAAGAAAATATAAGTATATCTAACTATTTTTTATATTTACTCATGACTAATGAAGCATTTGTACCACCAAAACCAAAGCTATTTGACATTACAGTCTCCAGCTTCTGCTCTGTTGGTTGAGTAATGATGTTCATACCCATTGCTTTATCGTCTAATTCTTCAATATTGATGCTTGGTGCAATAAATCCATGTTCTAACATCAGTAAGCTATAAATTGCTTCATGCACACCAGCCGCACCTAATGAGTGACCCGTCATTGCTTTTGTTGCAGAGATAGCTGGTGTATGCGAACCAAACACCTCAGTGATAGCTTCAAGTTCTTTTAGATCGCCAACGGGTGTTGAAGTACCGTGTGTATTGATATAATCAACTTTATCAATACCTTGCATTGCCATTTGCATACAACGTACAGCACCTTCACCTGAAGGAGCAACCATGTCTGCACCATCAGACGTTGCGCCATAACCTACAACTTCGCCATAGATATGTGCACCACGCGCTAATGCGTGTTCTAACTCTTCAACCACCACAATACCGCCACCGCCTGCGATAACAAAACCATCACGGTTTTTATCGTAAGTACGAGAAGCTTTGGTTGGAGTTTCGTTATATTTAGTTGAGAGTGCACCCATTGCGTCAAATTCGCAGGTCATTTCCCAACTTAGCTCTTCACCACCACCAGCAAATACAACATCTTGTTTGCCTAACTGGATGAGCTCAACGGCGTGACCAATACAGTGTGCCGATGTTGAACAAGCAGAACTGATTGAATAGTTAACGCCTTTAATTTTGAACGGTGTTGCTAAACAAGCTGAAACACCTGATGCCATTGCACGAGTTACCATATAAGGACCTACGCCACGTAGACCTTTTGCTCTCATGCCATCAGAACCTTGGACTTGGTTACGTGGAGAACCACCACCAGAACCAACGACTAAGCCAGAACGAATATTAGAAACTTGGTCTTCAGTCAGACCTGAATCAGCTATCGCCTCTTGCATAGATAAATAGGCATAAACCGATGCGTCGCTCATAAAACGGCGGATTTTACGGTCAATAAGACCTTCAGTATCAAGCTTAACGTTGCCCCAAATGTGGCTACGAAGCCCCATCTCTTTAAATTCTTCTGAGAAAGTTATCCCGGAACGACCTTCTTTTAAAGAATCCAGCACTTCTTTCTGGTTATTACCAATGCTCGAAACAATACCCAGACCCGTGATCACTGCGCGCTTCATTCATACCTCTTTACAATAATAGTTGTAGCTGCGGGATTTCTGAGTAGCACTTTAGCGTACAGTTGTACGCCGAACAAGTCCGATCAGGATCTTTTTTACAAAAATACAGATAAGCTGATAAAACACTTTCCCCTTTAAGGCTGGCACAAGCAACCTAACGGCGCTAAGATATTAGTTAATTTTTTCGAGAAATACAGGCAGTTCCGTGAATAATAGCCCGATAAATACTGCGTCTTTAAGTTGGAATGAACTTGGTACGCCTATCTCTGAACAATTTGGCGATATTTACTTTTCAAACCAAGACGGTCTAGAAGAAACTCGACATGTGTTCTTACATGGAAATCATTTTCCATCACGTTTTGGTACACATGTACGCTCTGAATGTGTTATCGCAGAAACAGGATTTGGTACTGGGCTTAATTTTTTAACACTGTGGCAAGCTTTCGAGCAATTTAGGCAAACATCCCCTGACTCTCGTTTAAAACGTCTTCATTATGTTAGTTTCGAGAAATTCCCTCTTACAAAAAGTGACTTACAATCGGCACACTGCCATTGGCCTGAACTCGAAAAATATTCACAATCGCTTTGTGCTCAATGGCCATTAGCCATTGCGGGTTGCCATCGCATTATTCTTGCTGATGGGGCAATTACACTGGATTTATGGTTTGGTGATATCAATATCTTGTTACCCCAAACTCGCCAAGCACTACATAATAAAGTCGATGCATGGTTCTTAGATGGTTTTGCGCCTTCTAAAAACCCACAAATGTGGAGTGAAATTCTCTTTCAATCGATGGCTAATTCAATGCGGGAAAACGGCACATTTGCAACGTTTACCGCCGCAGGAATTGTCAAACGAGGTTTGCAAAGTGTTGGTTTTGAGATAAATAAAATCAAAGGATTTGGTCAAAAAAGAGAGATGCTGACAGGTATTTTCCCACATCCTCCCTCTCCTGAATTTCTCCCTTACTATGCAAGACCAAGTGCAACCAAAGCACAGAACATTGCAATTATAGGCGGTGGCATTGCCAGCACATTTGCCGCGCTTTCCTGCCTAAGAAGAGGTGCCAATGTCACCTTGTATTGTGAAGATGGACAACCTGCAACTAATGCCTCAGGTAATCGACAAGGTGTGTTATATCCTTTACTCAATGGCAAATCCGATGAACTAGAACAATTTTTTACAACCGCATTTCTATTTGCTCATCGCACTTATGACAACCTAAGTAAAGCAGGAATTCCTTTTTCACATCAATGGTCTGGCGTTGCACAAATTATTTATAACGAAAAAATTCGTAAAAAAGCACAGAGAATTATCGATAATTCCATACCCTTTACTCAAATAGCACGTTACCTCGATAAAGACGAAGTCAATAAACTCAGCGGATTGGACGTTAATTATGATGCTTTGTTTTACCCACAAGCGGGCTGGCTTTCACCGACTGAGCTTACAATCAATACATTAAAATACGCTGAACAATTAGGGTTAACGTTGCGATTTAATCATCAAGTTACTCAAATAAGTGTACAAGAAGCGTCTTGGCGCTTAGAGGTTGTTCATCACGATGGAGAAAGTACAACACAATTTCAGTCACAATATGATTGCGTTATTTTGGCAAATGGACATCGAATTACAGACTTTACTCAAAGTGCAAAATTACCTATTAGCGCAGTTAGAGGGCAAGTTAGCCATATTCCAACAACAAAGACATTATCAAAACTAAAAACTGTGCTTTGTTATGATGGCTATTTTACCCCCGTTGGCAACCAAGATAATTTGCATTGTGTGGGAGCAAGCTTTCGCCGCGATCGATTAGATCTAGCAGTCTCGATACAAGAGCAAGAAAATAACCAAGCTCATCTTACACAGTGTTTAGCAAAAGCGCTTTGGGTTAAAGAAGTCGATTTTAGCCGAAACGAAGCGCGAATAGGTATTCGTTGCACTATACGTGATCACCTACCGTTATTAGGCGAAGTACCTGATTTTGAAAAATTGCGAGTAGCATATACGCATTTAGATAGATTTAAACGCAGAAGACAAACGCCAGCTTTAGCTCCTGCTTATCCTCAACTTTATATTATCAGTGCATTAGGCTCTCGTGGATTATGTTCAGCGCCTTTGTCAGCCGAAATTCTTGCAAGCCAAATTTTTGATGAACCTTTTCCGGTTGAAGATAATGTGTTGAATGCCTTACACCCTAATCGTTTTTGGGTAAGACCATTACTGCGTGGGAAGCCGATTGAAGTGAAATAAATGTATAAGCAACCGACCTCGGTTGCTTATTTTTTACTTTTTGATTATCTCGCTGTTATATCCGAGATCATCACATCCAAAGAGAAGCTAAATCTCAAGCTTCATTGCACAGCGCGTTTCCTTTAAAAAGCCGCCGCTTTCAACTTCATCATCTAAGATTTTTTGCAAAGAATAAGGAATTTCGTTTTCTGGTAAAATAGAAAAACCTAAACGCTGATAGTACGGTGCATTCCAAGGAACATGGCGAAATGTTGTCAGCGTAACAGAGTCAAATTTATGTGCTTTTGCTTCATCTTTTACTTTTTGAATAAGTAACTTACCAATCCCTCTATTTTGCCAATCTTGGCTCACTGAAAGTTCATGGATAAATAAGCTTTCAGGTAAAGCTGTCGTCATAATAAAACCAACAGGCTCGTTATCACTATTAACTGCTACCCAATGCCCTTGCTGATGAATAAACACTAAATGTTTTTCAACACTTTGTACGCCACCTTCACTTATCCAACGTAAGTCTTCTAACGTACTAAAGAGCTGTCCTGCTGATTGCTCAATAGCAGGCAATTTAGTGGCATCATCGATTTGTGTTTGATGGATCGTAATATCGTTATTTTTTATTTTGTTTTGTGTTGTTGTCATTTCTTTTTCCAGCTCAGGTGTTTTTATACTTTTATGCTTAATTTATTAAAAAGCCATCCTGTTGGATGGCTTATGTTAATACTAAAATGGCTTCTTATTTTTAAGTCGTTAATCTTTAGGTAATATACCGTAAGATTGGAACTTCTGAGTCTCTATAATAAAACGATTATAGTACATGTTGTCTTCTACTGAATCCTTCACCACACGGTTACTATAAGCGCGAACAACAGCAAGTGTCGCCTTATGAAGTTTATCTTTTAGTGTGTTATGGATCTTCGGATCTTCACTTTCTTGAATTTGATTTAATAATGAAACAAGCTCTTCTGCTTCAGCTTGAATATCAGGATCAGTAAATTCTGCTGTCGGCAACATATAGTCTAAATCAAGATTAACAGAATCGTGATATTCATCTTCTTGAGTAAACGGCTCTAAGTCTTTGTTGTATTCTGCTGAAATATATTTAATAAATTCAGGTTTATCAAAGCATTTATTTTTTATGCCACCATCATTATTTTTATTTCGAGTACGAATTTCATTAGGAAATGGTTCGCCTAAGGCATAAGTACACTGAAAAATATTACCATCGATTAATGTGGCATTAGTGCTACGCACTGGCAGTTCAAATTCATAGCCATTAATAATAACGGGGTGATCGACAGGTTTAAATTGATCTGTTTTTCCCTTTACTGCATAAACTTCTGAAAGGGTGTAATACATAAAATTATCAGGATTTAGTATGCCACCATTATTCTGGTCATAAACCATAAATCTAGCATCATTACCGGCATTATCTTTTAAACTATGCTCACCAGGTGACAGCGTTATATAACCATTTTTACCCGGTTCAACCTGATATTCTTTACCATCGACGCTAAAACTAATGACTTTTTCGCTTGGATTACTGTAATAAAACTTATTTTTTTTATTATCTAAATCGAATTGGTCACAAGCAGATAAAAATAAAACTGCGCTAGTCAGTAGGCCTATTTTAAAGAAATTTTTCATCGTATCGTTATCCTTATCATAAATATTCTATGCAAATCATTTGCATCCCGAGAAACATTCCTAAAAAACATTTAAAAGTAATTTTACAGAAATGGCAAGGAGTTACAAAAGATAGCACTATTATGCTTAATCAATGAGAGATACATCGACTTTGAAAAATCAAATAAAAACAATTGATAAATAGTAAGGATCAATTTTTGTATAAAAACCAATCTAATTCAACAGTAAATATCTTAAATATAACTTAGAGGCTGTGATTTTAATAAGATATTAAGAAAGAAAAAAACAACCGATTTATGCCGGTTGTTCTCTTAATAGACATGCAGAATTAATTAATTGAGTTAACTAAATCATGCCAAGTAGATAAAACTAACGCTTGATCAGGTGGTGAAAGCTCACCTGCTTTTATTGCCTTTTGAATGCTCTCTTCTACACGCGCTCTTAACGCTTCTAACTGTGTGTTATTTTCTTGCTCGAGTTCAGCAATAGCCAGTGTAATATGGCCTTGTAAATATCCGCCTGCAAATAATTCATCATCAGTGGCATGTTCAACACGGCTATCAATTTTATCTAATAAGTACGCTTCATACTCAGAAAGCATTATTTATCCTCAATATATAATGTTGCTACCTTTTATATTTACCCCATATTAACAGGATATAAATACATGTGTTCTAGCAACCTTACTACTTCAGACTCCACCCTATTGGGTAAAACCTTCACAGTGGATAGGCGATAGTTATTCTCGCAATCCTTAATTAACCAAAGGATTTTCCTGATACGGAAACATCTCTTCGGTTAGCTCTGGGGTATTGTAAAACAAATGTAACGCATTAATAAATAGCTGTGCACGAGGTGGCGTGTTTTTATCTCGTAAATAAGCGAGTACTTGTTCTCTAACTTTATTTCTAAATTCATAACGGTCAGGTTCAAAGTTACCTTCTAAATTGTCACAGCTGACATTAAAAGGATAACCAGCAGCTTGGCAAAATAACCAATCTAATGCTTGAGGTTTGATTTCTACAACTTCAAACTGCCCTTGAGTGGTTTCATCTCGTCCATCTGGACAATACCAGTAACCATAATCAACTTGTTGGCGACGAGCCTCTCCAGCAATACACCAATGTGATATTTCATGTAATGCACTGGCATAAAAACCATGAGCAAAAATGATTTGGTGATAAGGTGTCTCTTCATTTGCAGGCAAATAAATCGGCTCATCATCCCCTTTAACTAAACGGGTTTGGAAACTTTCGCTAAAACATTGATTAAAGATATCAATTAACTGTTGATAATGATGTGCTGACATTTAAAAACCATCTATTCCTAATTAAAAAGTGCAGAAAACCAAAGTGTAATAGTATCGCCATGATTGTCATGAATGAGTTTGATGCTCATCAAAAAGGAGATAATGACCAGCATAGGTCTTATTAATTTTTGCCCTTTTGTTAATACTAAGCCTGCACCTAAACGAGCACCAATAAATTGCCCACAAAGCATAACTAAACCTATAGTCCAAATAACCTGCCCACCAATAATAAAAAACAGTAAAGAGCCAAAATTAGAGGTGAAGTTAAGCAATTTAGCATGAGCGGTCGCTTTTGAAAGATTATATCCAAGTAACATGACATAACCTAAAGCGAAAAAAGAACCTGTACCCGGTCCAAAAATACCATCATAAAAACCGACACCACCCCCTAATATTGCCCCAAAAGTATAGTAACCAATACGTTGCTTACTATCTTGAGCACCTATTGATGGAGTGAGAAGAAAATAGAGACCAATGGCGATGGTAAGAATAGGAAGCGCTTGTTTAAGAATTTCAGGATTAATAAACTGCACTAACATGGCACCAGAAACTGCACCAATAAAAGTCATTAAAATTGCAAATCGTTGCGCTTTTAAATCAATAACCTTTCGACGTATAAAATAAAGCGTAGCCGAAAACGAGCCACCCACTGATTGCAATTTATTTGTTGCGAGAGCTTGAACGGGAGGAATGCCTGCTGATAACAAAGCTGGAATGGTGATTAACCCACCGCCACCCGCTATTGAATCAATAAAACCTGCAATTAAAGCAACAAAGAAGAGAAGAAGGTAGATGCCATCTGAAAAGAGCCAATCCATTTATCTATCCGAATTATTAGGAATGAAGGACGTGTTGCTGTGTTTATCTCATTTATTTTAAAAAAACCACAGCAACACGATCTGAGCATAATAAAATTAGGCGCTCACACCTTTAAAGCTAACATCAAACTTACAACAGTTTATCGACCACGTTATTGACGTAGAATGATTACCATTGCATTAACGGAGGTACAACATCACCACATTGACCACGTTGGCGCAATGCATGATCGAGCAAAACAATTGCCATCATTGCTTCTGCAATAGGAATAGCGCGTATTCCTACACAAGGATCATGACGACCTTTGGTTATCATATCGACTTCTTCACCATCACGATTAATTGTTTTACCTGCAATAGTAATGCTCGATGTTGGTTTTAAAGCAATATGTGCAACGATTGGCTGACCGCTGCTAATCCCACCTAAAATGCCACCTGCATGATTGCTAGTAAAACCATTTTTAGTGATTTCATCTCTATTTTCAGTGCCTTTTAAGGTTACAACACCAAAACCATCACCAATTTCAATTCCTTTAACAGCATTGATACTCATTAATGCATGTGCTAAATCTGCATCTAGTCTGTCAAAAACCGGCTCACCAAATCCTGCTGGCACACCTTCTGCAACCACGGTCACTTTTGCACCAATCGAGTTACCTTCTTTTTTAAGCGCACGCATATATTCATCAAGTGCTTCTAAACGAGAAGGATCTGGACAGAAAAATGGGTTGGTTTCAACGATAGACCAATCAACAAGATCACAAGTAATTGGGCCTAACTGAGAAAGATAGCCTTTTACTTCAATACCCATTTTCTCTTTTAGGTATTTTTTTGCGATTGCACCAGCAGCAACACGCATTGCCGTTTCTCGTGCAGAAGAGCGCCCACCGCCACGATAATCACGCAAACCATATTTTTGCTCGTAGGTATAATCAGCATGACCAGGACGAAAAACATCTTTGATTTCACTGTAATCTTGAGAACGCTGATCAGTGTTTTCAATCAGTAAACCAATGCTTGTCCCTGTTGTGACACCATTAAATACACCTGATAAAATGCGAACTTGATCAGGTTCACGGCGCTGAGTGGTATAACGCGAAGTTCCAGGTCTACGTCTATCTAAATCAACTTGTAAATCGGCTTCTGTTAAAGGTAATCCAGGCGGTACACCATCAACAATGCAACCTAATGCAATACCATGAGACTCACCGAAAGTCGTGACTCTGAATAATTGTCCGATACTGTTTCCTGCCATCCCTTTATTCCTATCTTTTACTGTGTGATGTTATCAATATGTTATTTGCAATAAATAACAATCTACCGTCTCATTGCTGTTACATCAACGTTTATCAGTAGAAAAACACGCTGAATATTCGACGAGCTGTTCACGAGTCAGCATAAAGACACCGAGTCCACCATTTTCAAACTCAAGCCATGTAAATGGAACTTCAGGGAATTGCTCAATAAGATGAACCATACTATTCCCCACTTCACACACCAAAATACCTTTTTCACTCAGATATTCAGGGGCTTTTAGTAAAATTTGTCTTGTGATATCAAGACCATCAATACCCGAAGCTAATGCTAATTCAGGTTCAACTTGGTATTCATCAGGTAAATCGCCCATATCTTCAACATCGACATACGGCGGATTTGTCACAATAATATCGTATGGTGTTGGAACAATGGCATTAAATAAATCGGACTGCATTGGATAAACACGATGCACTAAACCATGATTTTCAATATTAAATTCAGCCACTTCCAGTGCATCTTCAGAAATATCAACCGCATCGACTTCAGCATCTTCAAATTCATGAGCACAAGCAATAGCAATACAGCCACTTCCAGTGCATAAGTCGAGAATGCGTGCTGGCTCTTGCTGAATTAAACCATCAAAATGATTATTGATTAATTCACCAATAGGAGAGCGAGGGATAAGAACACGTTCATCGACATAAAATTCGTGGCCACAGAACCAAGCGCTATGCGTTAAATAAGGAACTGGGATTTTCTGCTCAATACGGCTTTCGATCAGCGTAATAATTTCCATCTTTTCAGAAGTTGTTAACTTGGTTGATAACAGTGCATCTGGAATATCTAAAGGAAGCGCAATCGTCGGTAATACCAGCTGTAATGCTTCATCCCACGCGTTATCTGTGCCATGACCATAGTAAATATCAGATGAATTAAACTGACTCATAGCCCAACGTAACATATCTAGGATCGTGCTTAGATCAGCAACCGCTTCCTCTTTTAGTGTTATATCCAAAACTGTTGTCCTCTGAAGAAATAGAAAGTCTGTAGTTTGCCATGAAGATAGCGATAAATCAGCGGGAAACCATAAAAAAACATCATTACGCTATTATTACTTTTACTATAACCACACTCTTATTGCGGTTTTAAACTTCAATCATATAGTCAAAAGCAAAATTTATGATCTATTCACAAACAAAGATTGGCATTTTATACTTTTAATTTAACTTTTATTAGCAAGTTAATGGAATTGAACCATACTTAGAGCATGAAAGAATTAACTGTGTACCAAAATGCGCCTATAGATGTTTTTCATTTAATATGTAGTCACTTGAAAGCAAATAACTAATTTTAAAGACTATTTAAATATCTTTTTATCGTTTTTTATCGCAACCTGAAGATATAACAACGTTTTATGTTCCACAGATATTATGAGTAGGGCAACTTGTTAACCAGCCTATATTTGCTAACTATGTGACTATTTCGGCAGGGTAAATTCCCTGCCTTTTTTTATGCTAAATTTATGGCCTATACTTTTTTATCTCTGACGCTATTTCATGTACTATTGCCTTATAAAGACAGTAACACTATGAAGAATCGTAAAAAATGAATAAAAAATTTTCATTACCGCCTTCTGAAATTGAGTTGTTTCAGGAGATGATAAAAGGCACTAAAAAATTACCTCAAGATAAAATACTTCATTCGCCAAAACGTAAAAAAGTGACACATTACGCGCCTGAACGTCTGCAACAAGAGCAAGTTGATGCCTCTTATTATTTTTCAGATGAATTTCAGCCTAATTTAGCTACAGAAGGCCCAATGCGCTATTTAAGAGAAGGCGCTAATGCTTATGAATTAAAAAAGCTACGTCGTGGTGATTATGTACCTGAATTTTTTCTAGATTTACACGGATTAACACAGTTAATTGCAAAACAAGAGATTGGCGCATTGATTGCAGCATGTAGACGAGAACATGTTTATTGTGCCTGTATTATGCACGGACATGGCAAACATATTTTAAAGCAACAGACACCTCTTTGGTTAGCACAACACCCCGATGTAATTGCTTTTCATCAAGCTCCTAAAGAATGGGGAGGTGATGCCGCATTATTAGTACTCGTGGAAAACGACGATATTGCTCGTCGCTAAACCTCAAAAATTCTATTGCATTAACCCTTAAATCACCTATCGGGTGAAATAAGGTGTTAATTATTTACTTAGTTAGTTGATTTAAATTTTATTTCAATGTTGAGGGTGACACTTGCCATAGCAATTCCCCTGCACCTTTTGATAAATCAAAATCAACACAGGCAATGGTTGATGTTGAAAACATAGGAGCACATACCGCAGGACAGAGTTCAGCGACAACATAACCAACTAAAGGTAAGTGAGAAATAACAAGAATATTTTTATATCCTGTATCACCCAAGGCACGTAAGTAATGTGCAACATGTGAAGGATTACCTCCAGGGATAAGTCCATCATCTGTTTCTATTTTATTAGGTAGCGCTAAATCTACTTTTACTGCATCCAATGTCTGTTGAGCACGCAAATAAGGGCTGACTAAAACATAATCAATTATATGTCCTTGCTTTATCATCCATTCAGCCATTTTTATTGATTCACTTTTTCCACGTTCAGTCAGTGGTCTTAGTGCATCGCTGGCAGCATCAAGAGCTGCTTCTCCGTGGCGCATAATAAAAATTTGCATAGTAAATTATCAAACCTATTTTATTTTTGTAATTACTGGTATTTACAGTTTTAAGATACTTAATTTAATTCAGTTTAAATCAATATATCCCCATATAAAAATCTTCAATACCTTAATTGCAATAGCATTATTAATCTTTTTAAGATCATGCCGTTGGTTTACAAATCAACATTATTTTCAGAATTTTATTTTAAAAAACTTCGTTTTTAAATTTATTTTCAAATAACTATTTTGCCATATCTGGCTATGATTAACACTTTCGACCTCTTTTTCCATTAAAAATTCACCAATTATTAATCTGACGCAAAAAGTACAAGAAAAAAGGCGCATAAGCGCCTCAATCAAAACAAATGTCACAAAAGGAAAAAGCAATGGTAAAGTGATGATGTTAATCGTAAAAACGTTCATTTCGTTTAGCCATTTCAACTAAACGCTCACAAGGGCGATATTTCTCTCCATACCTATCGGCAAGTTGATTGAGCTTCTCTGCCACTTTTGTTGTTCCCATACTGTCCATATAACGGAATGGACCACCGAAAAAAGGAGGAAAACCGATACCAAATACAGCGCCAATATCACCATCTCGTGGTTGCTTTATAATATTTTCATCTAAACAACGAACGGCCTCATTTAACATTAATAATAAACAACGCTCCGTAATTTCAGAGGAAGATAATTGGTTTTTAGGTTTAATTTGTAATAACCGATATATAGCCGGATCAGGCTGTTTTTTATTTTTACTCAATGAGAAAGGTAATGCATGTTTTACATAAAGATAAAAACCTCGCCCATTTTTACGACCTTTTCTATCATCAGCAATAATGGCATCCACAGCAGGAGGAGAGGCAAATCTTTCTCCAAATGCATTCACTAATATTGGTGTTATTTTTGTGCCAATATCGATACCCACTTCATCCAATAACTGAATAGGCCCTACGGGAAAACCAAACTGAACAAGTGCTTTATCAATATTCTCAATAGGTTCCCCTTGTACTAAGCATGTCAATGCTTCACTGATATAAGGAGCAAGAATACGGTTGACATAGAATCCCGGTTTATCACCAACAACTATTGCAACCTTGCCCTGCTTTTTCGCAAAAGCTACCGTTGTAGCAATGGTTTTTTCATCGGTATTTTCATGCGGAATAACTTCAACCAAAGGCATTTTTTCTACTGGGCTAAAATAGTGAAGCCCGATCACTTTTTCTGGATATTTTGCTGTTTCTGCAATTTTATGAATAGGAAGTGAAGAGGTATTTGAAGCAAAAATAATTTTACCTTTCCCTACTTCTTCGATATCTGCAACCATCTTCTGTTTTAAAGCCAGATCTTCAAAAACCGCTTCAACAATAATATTTGATTGATGAAAACCGCTGTAATCCAGTGAACCCGAGAGCAGCCCCATTTGACGTTGACGTTCGCGTGGAGATAACCTTTTTTTGCTCACTTTGGCTGAAAGCGCTTTCCAACTATAATTAAGTGCCTGAGCAATCCCTTTATCACTAATATCCTTAATTCTTGCTGGTAAATTACCTTTTGTCGCCGTGACAAAGGCAATACCTCCCCCCATTAGCCCACCGCCTAAAATACCAATATGGTGCAAACTATCTGGTTTTTCCGAAGATCCTGTTTCATTTTTAAGTGCGGTAGAAGCAAAGAAGAGATGCCTTAATGCAGACGAAACGGGTGTCATCGCTAGCTCACCAAACGCATTTGCCTCTTCTTTAAAACCTGTTTGAATATCTTTCTCAAGGCCTCGTTCAATCACATGAAGAATACGCTCTGCTGCAGGATAGTGGCCTTTTGTCTTGGCTAATGTGCGTTTTTTTGCTTGCCCAAACAATATATTTCTACCTAAAGTTGTGTTTGCCCAAAAACGATCCATTGCCGAATGCTTTTTCTGCTCTTTTTTACCCGATAAAATCCATTTAGCAGCAACTTCTAATAGAATATCTTGTGAAACAACATCGTTTACAAGACCTAATTTTAAGGCTCGTTTCGCATTAATTTGTCTACCCGTTAAGATCATATCTAATGCAGATGTCACACCAATAAGACGAGGTAAACGTTGAGTTCCGCCAGAGCCCGGCAGTAATCCAAGTTGTACTTCAGGAAGTCCTAAACGCGTTTTGCTATTATCAGAACAAATTCGCCCATGACAGGCTAAAGCTAATTCAAGCCCTCCACCAAGGCACGCACCATTAATAGCAGCCACAACCGGCAATGGGTAGTTTTCAAGTTGCGTAAAAAGATCCTGCCCCGCTTTGGCTAATGCACTCGCTTCTTCTTTGGTTTTACAACCCGCAATCATGGAGATATCCGCACCCGCAATAAAACTGTCTGTTTTACCTGAAGTGATAATCAATCCTTTTACACCAGAGTGTTGCTGAGCTTGCCTTAAAACATCTTGAAACTGCTGCACAAACTCAGCTTTTAGCGTATTTACTTTTTCACCAATAACATCAATAGTGATAACGCCCACTTTGTCATTACGAACTGAGAATTGAAAAACAGATGATTTTTCTAGTGTTGTTTGTTGTTGTTCCATTATTCCACCTCCAAAATCATCGCTGCACCTAATCCACCAGCCGCACAAGCAGTGGTTAACCCAAACCCTCCGCCTCGACGTTTAAGCTCATGTAGTGTCTGTGTGACCATTCTTGCGCCAGTCGCTGCAAATGGATGCCCATAAGCAATAGAACCGCCTAGCACATTAAATTTATCCATATCCACTTCTCCAATCGCCTTGGATAAGCCTAATTGTTCTTTAGCAAACCGCTCACTGGCAAATAGTGTTAAATTACTTAATGTTTGTGCGGCAAAAGCTTCATGCATATCAATTAACGTTAAATCACTCAATGCAAGACCAGCGCGAGAAAGCGCAAGTGGCGTGGCATATGATGGTCCCAATAACATATCTTTCCAAACATCGGTCGCTGTAAAAGCATAACTACGTAGATAACCAAGAGGTTGATAGCCTAAGCTTTTAGCAACAGATTCTTTCATCATTAATACAGCCGCTGCGCCATCGGTTAATGGCGTACTGTTTGCAGCAGTGACACTGCCATGGCGACGATCAAAGGCAGGTTTGAGTTTGGCATAAGAATCAAGAACGGAGTTTTTACGAATATTGTTATCTTGATGAAAGCCTTCTTTGTAAGGCGGGAAAAACGCCGTCATAACTTCATCATTTAATTTACCCATATCCCATGCTTTCGTTGCTAATTGATGAGAGCGATGCGCTAATTCATCTTGAGCTGTTCTTGAAATATGGTAAGTCTTTGCCATTTGTTCCGCAGTATCACCCATACGTAACCCTGTTGAATATTCAGCAACTGCGGGTGCCACAGGAAGAAGGTCACGAAATCGTAATTGGCTTAAATAGCTTAATCTCTGACCTAATGATTTGGCCTTATTAAGGCTTAATAGAACATCTGCAAGCTTTTTACTAACACCAATAGGCAAAACTGAAGAAGAGTCTGCACCACCAGCAATACCGACAGAAACATGTCCTGCCATCATGCTTTCAGCAATATTAGCAATCGCCTGAAAGCTTGTTGCACATGCTCTTGTTACACTGTAAGCATCAGTTTTTACACTTAATCCTGCGCCGAGTACAATTTCTCTGGCAATGTTAGGTGCTTCTGGCATTTGAACCACTTGACCGAAAACAAGTTGATCAATAATTTCGGGAGGAATTTCATTGCGAGTCACTAATTCTTGAACCACTGAACGCCCTAATTCAACCGCAGGTATTCCTCGATACGCAGTCGCTTGTTTAGCAAAAGGTAAGCGTAGCCCGCTGACAATAGCGATGCGATCTTTCATAGCACTGTTCGTTGATGACTTCATAACGGCTCCTGACAAAATGATTTCCTAACACCAAAGAGGTCTGACCTGACAATAGTGTTAACAAAAATTTCACTTTTCAGAAACGTCATTTTACGAGAAGTGGGAGTTAGCGCTCAATATTTCGATGAAATGTCTGAAACTTAACAATAGTGATAGAAAAGAGAATGGGGTGCTCAAGGGATATAAAAAAGGCTGTTGAATTTCAACAGCCTTAAATCTATTAATTTCAGAGGATTAACGTAATCCTAACTGGAAAATTAGGTTTTCTGCTTCACAAGAGAATGTAAAATCAGCAGTAAGTTGAACACCACCATCAACATCAGCAAATTGTTGATTGATTTTGCAAGGCTCTGAAGCGATAGATTGTGCTTTTGCACTAAGTTGATCTAACATTGCTTGCGCTTGTACTTTATCAGCGAAGACATGCTGATATGACGCTGTGCAATTCTTATTGTCAATAATAGTACCCACATCTACACAACAGCAAGCAGCGGTTTCTTCTGCACTACAACGATTAATTGCGTCTGCCATTTTAGTCTCCCAACGAAAGAAATGTTAATTATCTATCATAATCGCAAAAAAATAAAATAAACTGCTTTAGCTCAAATTTTATTACAATTTTACAAAAATAATTGATTATTCTGTTTATTTAACAATCAAAAACATCTTTATTGGCATATTTTGTGAAAAATATGTTAACTAAATCTCAATTATTGAATCTAAATGGCAATATTTGTAAAACATACTTGCAACATTTAGGGTAATCAACTTTATACTTAATCAACTGGTCTGATTTGTCATAACGACAACCGCACCTAAAATCCAGCGCTTCTAATCAGAAGTTACTAACTTAAAAAAATTATGAGGGTTTAGGTCATGAACCGTAAAAACCTGTTTACTCGCACAGCACTAGCTGCCATTGTAGGAGCAATTTCCTCTCAAGCAGGCGCTGCCGGTTTTCAGTTAAATGAATATTCTACTTCAGCACTAGGGCGTGCATTTTCAGGGGAAGGCGTCATCGCCGATGACGCAAGCGTAGGTAGCCGTAACCCAGCAGCTCTTACCATGTTCGATCGCCCTGAGATTTCTGTCGGTGCTATCCATATTAATCCGAGTGTCGATATTAAAGGTAAATCACCTATTGGTGCTCATGCTAGCACTAATGCTGGTGATATCGCACCAAGTGCATTAGTCCCTAATATCCACTTTGTTGCCCCTATTAATGATAAATGGGCGATTGGTGCATCAGGTACAACAAACTTTGGTTTAGCGACCGATTTTAAAAAGGATTATGCGGCTGGTATTATCGGCGGTAAAACTGACTTAAAAACCATGAACTTAAACTTAAGTGCAGGTTATCGAGTAAATAACCAATTTAGTGTCGGTTTAGGCTTAAATGCCCTTTATGCTGATGCCGAAATTACACGCCATGCTGGTGAACTACCTGGAATGCTTGGCCTTCCTGTGCCACCTTCAGCACGAGTTGCTCAACTTAAAGGTGATGCTTGGGGCTTTGGCTGGAACGCGGGTTTATTATATGAATTCGACGAAGGTAACCGTGTAAGCTTTACTTACCGTTCTAAAGTTAAAGTGAAATTTAAAGATGGTGAATACCAAAATGATCTACCACCACTGCCAGCACTTGATGCGATGGGCATTATTGGCACCAACGGTGAAACCATTAAAGGTAAACTTGACCTTAACCTACCTGAAATTTGGGAGTTTGCAGCTTATCATCGTGTAGCACCAAAATGGGCAGTTCACTATAACTTCGCTTATACAAGTTGGAGCGCATTTGAAGAGTTAAGAGCCACACGTAAGAGTGATGGTCAGCAACTATTCAAGAAAGAAGAAGGCTTCCGTGATGCATGGCGTGTTGCATTAGGAACGACCTATTATCACGATGATAACTGGACATTCCGTACTGGTATTGCCTTCGATGATAGCCCAGTCCCTGCTGATAAACGCTCAATCTCTATTCCAGACCAAGACCGTTTCTGGTTAAGTGCGGGTGCAACTTATGCATTTAACAAAGATATGTCTGTTGATGTCGGCTTAGCGTATATGCACGGTAAAAAAGTCACCATCAAAGAGAAATTATCTGAAGATTTACCATTACCTGCTTATGAGTTTGAATCATCAGGTAAAGCATGGTTATACGGTATGAACTTTAACTACCGTTTCTAATTTTTCACGGTGCTTTTTATACAAAAAATGGTCTTTTTTTAAGACCATTTTTTATTTATTCATCAAGCTAACAAAGATAATAAACTAATCGATAGAATCTAAGTCATCTTCAATGGCTTTCGCATTAGGATTTTCTTTTACAGTGCCATCTGCTTGGAAATCGTTACGCTGGAAATAAGCTTCACGCATCATTAAGTATGGATCAGAAGAGTTTTGTAAAATCGCATCTGAATCGAGCAATTGTGCCCGTGTTTCAATTCCCTCTAATGCCCACTTACCTGCTGACATCCAAAACGTTAAATAACTCAGCATAGGATACGTTAAGTCAGCCCAGTCACCGCCCTCTTCACGGACAGTAAAACTACCATAGCCCGGTACAACCACATAAGGGCCGTAATCCATACCATAATGACCTAACGTGCTACCAAATCGCATTGGGACTTCTTTTTCCATCGTTTCTTTAGACATACCAGCGACATCTATTAAGCCACCCATACCAAAAACGGTATTAATCCAGAAACGACCAAAGTGTTTCGCACCTTTCTCAAAGTCACCACGCAACACACTATTCACCATACTTGCAGGCTCTTCTAAGTTACCTAAAAAGTTAGATAAGCCATTTCTTGCTGGTGGTGGCACATAATCACGCCAAACAACCGCAACAGGGCGTAAGATATAGGGATCTAAAACATAGTAGTTAAAATCAAACATCTGGCGGTTGAACCCTTCCAATGGGTCAGAGCGCCCCTCCCCATTATTAGGGGTACTTGCACATCCTGAAAGTAAGGCGACTGAAAGAGCAACACCGCACAGGCGATACTTCATAATGTTCTCCGCTAATTATCTTATGATGGACAGCATCATAGTTCGCATATTCATAAACTCTACACATAATACTGTCAATGCATGATAAGTGGTACTTTTATTAGGTTTTGATCTTATAAGATAATTCGGTTTTTGTGATTATCTTATTGAGCTGATTTAAAATATTAGCCCAATGCTATGGGCTAATATTTAAATACATGAGGTTATTTAATTATATTCTTTTATCACTAATCGCTCTTCTGAGGCAGGGTACGAAAAATGCTGTGTAATAAAATCAAACTCTACTTCTGTGGTTTTAAACGGGTTCTCATCTGATTGATTACGTAAAGATAATCGTTTTTTACACTCAGCACTTTCTACTTTCAAAACATGGAATAAATAAGGCATCCCTGTATTATCCGCTAATGATTTTAGCCATTGTCGCTGCTTCGGTGTATTCGCCGGAAAATCCATAATAACGGTATTTCCAGCTTTAAGAAGAACTGCAATATGTTCGCTTAATACACTCTTCACTAACTCACTTTTTTCAATATAGTCAGCTACTGTCTTTATTTGATTTGGGTAAAGCCGCGATAGCCATTCATCTTCATTGATTAATACCGTTCTGGGTGATTTAGCAAATGATTTTGCTAACGTTGATTTACCAGAAGCAATTTTTCCACAGAAAAAATGTAAACGAGCATCAGAAGATGATTTTAATAAATCAGTACCATAAGAGTTATCGATAACACAAAGCCATTGGTCATTGATAAGTTTAAAAACATAAGTGGCTTCTCTTATTGTATTAAACTTTCCTTCATTTGGCATATTTGCACTTAAAAGTGTTTGTGCTAAAACAAGCGCACAATCTTCACCAAAAATAACTTTTACTTTTCCTTGAGAGACTTGTAATGAGTGATTAAAAAATCCAGCGATCGCCATAAATGCTTTTTTTAGTGAAGGCTTACCAGAAACATACAAATCATCTTTAACTACCAACGTGCCATTTTCAGTATAAAAATTCATTAGATACTCAAAATTTTCGTCAGTGATAGCTTGGTCTGCATTTGCAATTAGTTGCGTTAGCGACTGGGTATGTTGATCAACTTCTTCTGGAGTAAACATTTTTTTTCCTTATCTTTGTACCAGATAAGGAGTTTAAAATAAAAAAACCCGCTTATCTGGCGGGTTCATAATACAACCAATCCCCACCACTAAGTGATGGTAATAATAATTGCTGGAGAGGTTGTAAAATATGACATAAAAATAAACCTTATAAATAGACTAAATAAAATCTAGCAGTAATTTATTTTTTAAACAAGAATATATTTTTAAAATCAAAGCAATAAATTAATTAATGTTTAATTTCCCTTTGAATATAAAACTGTTTTATTTAACTGTTATAGATAAATAATTATTTGCTCTTATGTTGGCAGCAACATGATGTTTTCTCTGATAATTTCGCCTCTTGAATTGGTGGGCAAGGTACTGTTCCATAAGAACAAAATACACAACAGTCTCCTTCAAGGGGTTTTAATAGGGTATGACAATGTGTGCACTCATAAAACCATTGGCAAGCATCCGTTGGCATTATTTCCATTTTTTTCGTATGACAATGCGGGCAAGTGATTTCTGACATCAAGTTAATCTGATTGTTTGACATTTTATTTCCACATAAATTTATAAACATCATCTTTGTTATTTAGCATACGTTATTTCCATTTCTTCAATAGCGTATTAAATCAATAAATTGTTTATTTATCTGTAACTTGCTGATTAAAGACTTGCTGTTTTATTGCGGAAATATTAACTTCTTCTAAGTATTGAACAATATTAGGAAAAAAGAGTTCGTGATAGCCGTACTCTTTTTTTCTTAATTCAGCAATTGCCTGTTCTTTTGTCCAATTCTCAAATATTAGCCGATACATTGCTATAACAGTCCCTGTGCGATCACTGCCATGCCAACAATGCACTAACACAGGATCAGATGTGCTATTTATTTTACGTAATACCTCAATAACGTCCTTATCAGTAATTCTACCCGCATTCATTTTTACGTGAAAAGTTTCTAATTGCGTACCTTTTACATCATCACTATCACTATGATATTCACGTAAGTTAATAATTGTCTTGATACCTTGAGCTTCTAACCATTTCATTTCACCGGGTGTCGGTTGTCCTGAACGATAAACTTTTTCTGAAACTTGATAAAAATTTTCAGGGGGTACAAGCATATCTGTAGGTCTAGAGTTACACCCCATCAGCAGAAAAAAATAAGCAATAAATAAAAACTTTAAATATCGAATATTATTAATTGATTTTATGTCCATATAAAAACCTAAATTTATTCTTGGTTATTGAATGAGGAAGCAAAACAATAGCGATAATAGCGTGAATTGATAAACTCTGCTCTAGGAATAATTTCTAAATTTACAGAATTGGGTAATAGATGGCGTTCCCTACAGGAATCGAACCTGTAACTAGCCCTTAGGAGGGGCTTGTTATATCCATTTAACTAAGGGAACATACGTAGGAAAATCAAGTATGACTTATGGACGAGCTATATTTTACCCCCCTCACTCTCTATTAATCAAGTTTTAACGCACTGATATTGGAAGGAATTTTTTTGTTTCTTTTTTGAACAATCTAATTTGACTTAAAAAGCATCTGATAAATATCATCATCACTGATTATGTTTATTCTTATATATGTCTGTTTTATTAAAACTCTTTCAATTGCTTTAAAAACAATTTCGGTGAATATCCCATCTCTTTATTAAACATTGCACTAAAAGCGCTTGGATTTTCATAACCCAATTCTAAAGCAACTTCAGTGACTGAATCGCCTTTCTTTAAAGCGGTTAATGCATACATTAAACACGCTTTTTGACGCCAATCTCGAAAAGAAAGTCCTGTCTCCTTATGAAAAAGACGAGTAAAAGTACGTAAACTCTTGTTTAATTTTTCAGCCCACATTTCTGGCGTCGTGCGAATATTAGGTTGTGACATAAATTCAGTACACAATTCATCTAATAAAGCATGTTGCGGTAATGGCGTAAAATAAGGTAATGGTTTAGCTTGAGCTAATTCATGACAAAGTAACGTCAATAATGCGCTATCTCGTCCGCCTAAATCATAAAGTAAAGGAAGTTCATTGGCTGAAAGTAATAGCTGATGAAGCAAAGGCGAAACTTGTAAAACCTCACAATATTCTGAATGGCGAGGAATCTTATTCGGCTCAATATAAAGGCTATAAGTACTACTACCCAACATTAGTACTTGATGTACCTTTTCTGCAGGGATCCACACACCACTGTAAGGTAATACAATCCATTGACCATCTTCTGTTTTAACTTTCATTACTCCATTAGGAGCATATAAAAATTGCGCTCGTCGGTGATGATGAGCTTCAAGTAATGTGTCATAAGGATAATCAGAGCCTAATGCCAAAATATCGCGAGGAAGATTATCCACATTGTTGATATCGATATTACGCATAATATTTAAATTGTCCTAAATTCGTATAAACTTGTCATTATCGCGTGGGTAAGCCATCACTTTATTCTATATTGTTAATCTCCTGACTCAACAGGAGATTTGAAATGACACTCTGGCTGGTTTCTTTTGGTTTAATTTCAGGCATCACAACATGGTTATTTGGCTTTGGCGGTGGCTTTGTCACGGTTCCCTTACTCTATACACTTATTCTGACACTTTGGGGAATAGACAGTTTACCTGCCGAACATGCTATGCAAATCGCAGTTGCTACTTCTGCATTAATTATGTTGTTTTCTGCAACAGTCACAACTATTAAACATCATAAAGCCAAAAGGCTTGATTGGAATATCATGTCTATTTTGTTTATGGGTATCGCTTTTGGCGGGATCTTAGGCGCTCTTCTCACATTAACAGTTGAAGGTACGTGGATCAAATGGATCTTTATTGGTTACCTTTTTATCACTATTTTAGACTGCTATTTTCGCCCCGGTTTTATGGCTCCTACTCACAATTCAAAAAAAGTAACTAAAGCAAGAGAAACGGTTAATGGCACAGTGATTGGTATTATCGCTGCTTTTCTAGGCGTTGGTGGAAGCGTCATGACAGTACCTTTATTGCGCCGTAGAGGAACACCCATGGCACAATCAGCAGCAATGGCAAATGCATTAACCTTACCTTTAGCTCTCACGGCAACATTTACTTATGTCGCCCTTTCTTTTACGTCACCTTTAAATAATGAATCTGGTTTTATTGGTTATATTTGGCTAAAAGCTGCATTTATTCTGATTTGTAGTACTTGGGTTGGCTTGAAGATCTCTGAACGTTTTTTATCTCGTATTCCTGATAAATGGCACGCAAGAGTTTATCCTCTGTTACTGAGTCTTGTTTTAATTGTCATGTTGTTTTAAATCCTTTCTTCTATATAGAAATAGAAGATACCAAGACAACGAAAAACGAAAAAACAATAACAACTACACATAAAATGGTGACTTTGAGTATTCAAAAGAGTCGCCATTTTTTTAACATTCACCTCATCTTTTTCCTACGCGCCTTCACTTAACGTTAATGCTATTAAGACACATAAAACAAAAGAACGCCTCTTTTTGACAATCACGATACAGTTCCATAACGATTAATATCATTAATTAATATTTAAACATAATGAACAATAATTTATAAATTGTCTTATGTTTAGTATCAGTCTGATCACGTTTCGATGAATGTTTTTTGTACTAAAAATTACCTGTTTATTTTTCTATTTTATTTGTATTTATCATCAAAATAATAAGTTAGCTATTTTTCATAAGAAGATAATTTAAGAAGAAACTGGATTTTAATAGCATCAAAAGTATTATTTATTCTGATTTTTAAATAACAAATTAATTACAATATAATGTCATTTCGATATATAAATAATTATATATCGATAGGCTTTTTTGTCAAATTTTAATTATTATTAATCATACATTTTAAATACACTTTAATAAAACAGATTGATGACATAAGTCAGTGAATTTAAAAGAACTATCTACAACTGCTCTATACCTTAAAATCCCCGTTTCGTTCTCCATACTTTTATAATAGTATTCAATAGAAGAAAATAATTATCATTTAATTTTGTCTATTTTAGTTAATTTATTTAGTGACATTTATTAACTTCTTATTCTCTATTATTTATTATTTACAACTAACCCATCACTTATGGATTAATAAAATGGAGACGCCGTCAAATATTTATTTAACCGTCCGTATATAATATTTAGCTATAAGAAGAAACTGGAGGTTATATGAGTATTAGTCGTCGTTCTTTCATTAAGGGGATGGGGATAGGATGTGTGGGTTGTACCGTGAGTAGTTTACCACCCGGTGCTCTTGCATTTAATCCTGTAGATTCTCTTAAGGGTCAGTCAAAATTAACACCTAGCCTGTGTGAAATGTGTTCTTATCGTTGTCCGATAGAAGCTCAGGTTGTTAACAACAAGACCGTCTTTATCCAAGGAAATAGAAATGCTGAACACCAAAGTAGCCGAGTTTGTGCAAGAGGCGGAAGTGGTGTTAGCCTAGTTAATGATCCAAACCGGATTGTCAAACCCATGAAACACAAAGGCCCTAGAGGTGCTGGCGAATGGGAAGTGATAAGCTGGGAACAAGCTTATAAAGAAATTGCAGAAAAGATGAACACCATAAAACAAAATTATGGTGCAGAGAGTATCTCTTTTTCATCTAAATCAGGTTCACTCTCTTCTCACCTTTTCCATTTAGCAGCCGCATTTGGCTCTCCAAATACGTTTACACACGCAACCACTTGCCCAGCAGGTAAAGCCATTGCCGCATCCGTTATGATGGGTGGTGATCTTGCAATGGATTTAGCGAATGCTAAATATATTCTCTCTTTTGGTCATAACCTTTATGAAGGTATTGAAGTCGCCGAAACACATGAACTGATGACAGCGCAAGAGCGCGGTGCAAAACTCGTCAGTTTTGATCCTCGTTTGTCTGTTGTTTCAAGTAAAGCAGATGAGTGGTTCGCGATCCGCCCTGGTGGGGATTTGCCTGTTCTAATGGCTATGTGCCATATCTTAATTAAAGAAGATCTCTACGATAAAGATTTCGTTGAGAAATTTACTGTTGGTTTACCACAATTAAAAGAAGTTCTACAAGATACAACACCTGAATGGGCTCAAGCACATTCTGATGTTCCAGCTAAAGATATTGTTCGTATTGCTCGTGAGATTGCAGCAAAAGCACCTCACGCACTGATCATGCCTGGTCACCGCGCAACCTTTAATAAAGAAGAAATTAATATGCGCAGAATGATCTTCACCTTCAATGCGTTACTCGGCAACATTGAACGTGAAGGCGGCATGTATCAGAAAAAAGCAGCAGCAAAATACAATAAATTAGCAGGTATTAATGTTGCGCCTGAATTAGCAAAACCTAGCGTTAAAGGGATGCCTGAAATTACCGCAAAACGCATTGATGCCACAGCACCTCAATTTAAATACATCAATAAAGGTGGAGGGATTGTTCAGTCAATTATTGATTCAACATTAGAAGGTGTACCGTATCAAACAAAAGCATGGATTATGTCTCGTCATAACCCATTCCAAACAGTCAGTTGCCGCCCTGAGCTAGAAAAAGCCGCACAAAAATTAGACTTAATTGTTAGTTGTGATGTTTATTTAAGTGAAAGTGCTGCTTATGCCGATTACCTTTTACCTGAATGTACTTATTTAGAACGTGATGAAGAAGTTGCTGACGTTTCAGGTTTAAACCCAGCTTATGCATTACGCCAACAAATTGTCGAACCTATTGGTGATACTAAACCAAGTTGGTTAATTTGGATGGAATTAGGTAAAGCATTAGGATTAGAAGCCTGTTTCCCTTGGGAAAACATGGGAGTAAGACAGCTTTATCAAGTTAATGGTAGCGAAGAGCTTTATAAAGAGATGCATAAAAAAGGCTATATCTCTTATGGTGTTCCACTATTATTACGCGAACCTTCTTATGTAAAAGCCTTTGTTGAGCAATATCCAGATGCAATTAAGCATGTTGATAGCAACAATACAATGGAAAAAGCCCTCTCATTTAAATCCCCAAGTGGTTTAATTGAAATCTACTCTGAAGAATTAGAAAGCCGTTTAGAAAACTACGGTATTCCACGCTTCCACAACTTCCCATTAAAAGAAAAAGACGAGCTTTATTTTATCCAAGGTAAAGTCGCCGTTCATACTAATGGTGCAACACAATATGTACCGTTATTAGCTGAATTAATGTGGGAAAACCCTGTTTGGCTTCATCCTGAAACAGCTAAAAACCATGGAATTAAACATGGTGATGAAATCATTCTAGAAAACAGTATAGGCAAAGAAAAAGCACATGCTTTGATAACAGAAGGCATTCGCCCTGACACCGTATTTGTTTATATGGGATCAGGTGCAAAAGCAGGTGCGAGAACAGCAGCGACTACAACAGGCGTTCACTGTGGCAACTTATTACCTCATGAAATTAGTCCTGTATCAGGTACTGATGTACATACATCAGGTGTCAGAATTAGTCGGGCTTAAGGGAAAAAATAACGATGAACAATAATGATAAACAATTTGTCATGTTACATGATGAGAAGCGTTGTATCGGCTGCCAAGCTTGTACTGTTGCGTGTAAAGTCATCAATGACATTCCTGAAGGATTTAGCCGACTTCAAGTCCAAATTCAAGGTCCTCATGACGACGAAGCGGGTAATCCACATTACCAATTTTTCCGTGTTTCTTGCCAACATTGTGAAGATGCGCCTTGTGTTTCTGTTTGCCCTACTGGCGCTTCTTTTATTGATGAGAATGGTATCGTTCAGGTGAAAAAAGAGCTGTGTATCGGCTGTGATTACTGTGTTGGTGCTTGCCCTTACCATGTTCGTTATATCAACCCAATGACGCATATCGCAGATAAATGTAACTTCTGCTCTGATACTCGATTAGCTGAGGGTGAGTTACCTGCATGTGTATCAGTATGCCCAACAGATGCGCTTGCTTTTGGTCGTATTGACTCACCTGAAATTCAGGCTTGGATCAAACAAAAATCCGTTTATCAATATCAATTAGATAATGTCGGAAAACCAAGTTTATTCCGTCGTAAAGAAATCCATCAGGGAGATAAAGCATGACTAGTATCTGGGGAGCAGAACTCCATTATACGCCAGATTATTGGCCTGTATGGTTAATGGCAGCCGGTTTATTAATCGTTGCTATGATAGCAGTATTAGTTATTCATGGCCTACTACGCTATGCCCTAGCACCAAAACATTCCGGTCATTATGAAGAAGAACGCGTTTATTTATACTCTAAAGCAATTCGTTTTTGGCACTGGGGTAATGCTTTACTGTTTATCCTATTACTATTGAGTGGATTTTTAGGGCACTTCTCTATCGGTAATGTCACTTCAATGGTGCTATTACATAAGATCTGTGGCTTTGTGCTGATTGCGTTTTGGATTGGTTTTATTCTTATCAATCTAACAACCAGTAATGGCGTCCATTACAAAGTACGATTCAGTGGACTAATTGGTCGTTGCATCAAACAAGCTCGCTTTTATCTTTATGGCATAATGAAAGGCGAGCCACACCCTTTTGCAGCAACTGAAACTGACAAGTTTAACCCTCTTCAACAACTCGCTTACTTAGGTGTGATGTTTGGTTTAGTGCCGCTATTACTGATTACTGGATTATTATGTTTATATCCTGAAGTACTTGGTGAAGGCTATTGGATGCTAAAAGCACACTTAGTATTAGGGATCGTGGCATTAATGTTTATTTGTGCACATTTCTACTTATGTACACTGGGTGATACTTTTACTCAAACATTCCGCAGTATGATCGATGGTCATCATCGTCACCAAAAACATGATGAGCATAGTTCAGTAGCAGAAAAAACAGAGCATTAATTTCTCAAGCTCCCTTCTGTTACGCTCTATTTCTTGAAATGCCCGCTTAGGCGGGCATTTTTTTGATCTAAATTCAGAAACAATTTCATAATTTTATTATTAGCAAATATATCATTTTATTTACATGTTATTCCGTGTATAGTCGGCGTCCAACCTCGTTATATACAATATTATACAATGATATACATTACATTGCATTCGTGATGGGTATCGTTGTATAAATTTTTTGATAACGATGGATTTATATAACTAAAAAATACATTCTAGGAGTCTATCGTGAAGAAATTTATCATTTCGACAATAGCTTGTGCTATAGCACAAACATTCGCTGTATCAGCAAGTGTAGCCGCTGAAAATGCTGAAAAAATCGTCGTTACTGCACAACCAGTGAATAATAGTGAAGCCGGTGCGGGATTTGTTACTCGTGAAGTTGATATGGGGCCATTAGGTGAGAAAAAATGGTTAGATACTCCTTATACAACAAATACTTTCACTCAATCTATGATTGAAAATCAACAAGTCACCAGTGTTGCAGATATCTTAAAATATAATGCCTCTTCTCAAATGCAAGCACGTGGCGGTATGGATGTTGGCCGTCCCCAAAACCGTGGGATGCAAGGCAATGTCGTTGCTAACTCTCGCTTAGATGGTGTGAATATTATTTCTACCACAGCCTTTCCTATCGAAATGCTTGAGCGTGTAGATATTATCAATGGTTTAACTGGTTCACTTTATGGGCCAGCAAGCCCAAGTGGGCAATTCAATTTCACCCAAAAACGTCCAACCTTAAAACGCTTAACATCACTTAATGCAACTTATGTCAATGATAACCAATTTAAAGGCCATCTTGATTTAGGTGGCTTTATTGATGATAACAATACTTTTGGTTATCGCATTAATCTAATGCATGATGAAGGTAAAGGTTATGTCGCAGGTAGCAAAACACGTCGCCAGCTAATCAGTACCGCATTTGATTGGAATATCTCTCCTGATACGGTATTAGAAGTGAATTTTAGTGACTATTGGTTTAAAAAAATGGGTTATTCTGGTGCATTTTCTTATGGACCAAAAGTTACCGCATTACCTGATGCGCCAGATCCAACTAAAGCCGGCTATGGTCAAGCTTTTGCGGGTGTTGATCTTCATACCAGAACGGTAAGTAGCCGATTAAAACATGATTTTAACGAAGATTGGCAAATCAGTGCAGCAATTGGCTATCAAACGGCTGATCGCGGATTCCGCTCTGTTTCTAACCAATTAAGTAATGATGGTAAGCAATTTACACCAACGTTATCAGTACCGACAACTTATGGTCGTTTTACTGTTTTAAGCCATTCTATCAATGTTAATGGTCATGTGATGACTGGCGCACTATCTCATGATTTAATTCTCGCCACTAGCGGTTATCGTTGGGATATTTATGGCGCAAATGGTGATGATCAAAAATTCACATTACCAACTCAAGATATTAATAATCCACATCGTTATGATGATCCTTCGAATGAAGGCTTCTATACAGGCGCTGCTCGTACTAAAAACAGCCGCTCACAAGTTCAATCCATTACTTTAGGTGATACCGTTACCTTTAATCCTCAATGGTCAGTGATGGGATCACTAAGCCAAAACTGGATCAAAGAAACTTCTTATCGTGCTGGTGGTGGAAATCACACCGAAAATGGCTTAAGTCCTGCTATCGCATTAATGTTTAAACCTATTCCTGAAGTGATGACCTATGTTTCTTATGCAGATTCATTAGAAGAAGGTGATTCAGCACCAAACACTGCCGATAACAAAAATGAAGTGCTAAAACCTTATCGTAGCGAACAATGGGAAATGGGGGTTAAATCGCAAATTGGCGATCTTAATTTAAATGCGGCTATTTTCCAATTAGAGCGCCCTTTTGCCTATGTGGGTAACGACAATATCTTTAAAGAACAAGGTAAACAACGTAACCGTGGGTTAGAGCTTATCGCTAACGGAAAAGTCACTGATGAGCTTTTCGTTTTTAGTAGCATGACTTGGTTAGATCCTACTTTAACCAACACCGGCAATGCTCAAACACAAGATAAAGATGTTGTAGGTGTACCAAAATACCAAGCTAATTTATTAGCTGAATACCATTACCCTACTTTGCCAAATGTTATCTATAGCGCCAATGTTCACTACACAGGTAAACGTGCAGCAAATACCACTAACACAATGTGGGCAAAAGCCTATACCACACTCGATCTAGGCGCTCGTTATCAAACACAATATTGGAATAAGAAAACCACTTTCCGCCTCAATTTAGATAACGTGACTAATGAACATTACTGGGCATCTATTTTCTCTGGCAACCAAAATGGTGCTATTGGTGGTGCAAATGCTTTCTTAGGTACGCCTCGCCAAGTTTCTGCTTCTGTAAGCATTGAACTCTAAGAGGAAAACGAAATGTATAAAGGTTTTTTCAAAACCCTGTGCATTGCGTTACTGGGAGCTTCGGCTCTCAGTATCTCCTTTAATGTACAGGCGCAAAGAGTTGTTCAATATTATCAAAATCAATCCATTACTGTTCCTGATTCACCAGAAAGAGTCGCCACAAGTTGGAATGCTCAAAATGCAATACTTGCTATGCTTGGTGCTGGAGATAAAATTGTTTCCACAACCGATTTAGTCAAAACTATTCCCTTTTTTACCGAGATTGTTCCTGCTATAAAAACGGCTTCAATTTCTAGTAAAGGTAATAATGACACACTGAATATCGAAACATTAATTGTTAGCCAGCCTCAAATCTTTTTTGCAACAGGGAAGCTATCTGATGCACAAATGACGGCACTAGAAAATGCAGGGATCAGTGTTGCATTATTAAAATCAGGTTCAATGGATGCCTTGTTAGAAAGAACGTTGATCACTGGTGAGATTTTAGGTTCAAGTAGTCACCAATTAGCAAAAGATTATTTAGCTTACTTTCAGCGTAATAAAGCACTTGTAAAAAGTGCGGTAAGCGAGATAAGCGCCAATAAACCAATGAAGGTCTATCATGCTTTTGGTTCGCCATTAAGAACATCTGGCGCACCTTCGTTAAATCATGATTGGATAGCGCTTGCAGGTGGTGTGAACATTGCAGAACATTGGTTTGATAATGTGCCAAGCCGAGCTGGTGATGTTTCCTTAGAACAAGTTATTCATGCCAATCCTGATGTCATTATCACTATGTATGCAAGAGACACTGAAATCATTAAGAATGCACCTGAATGGCAATCTATCACTGCCGTGCGTGAAGGCCGAGTTTACACAAACCCTAAAGGCCTATTTTGGTGGTGCCGTGAAACCACAGAGGAAGCCTTACAATTTTTATGGTTAGCGACTGTTTTATATCCCGAACAAACAAAGCATATTGATATCTCCAAAGAGACTCAACAATTCTATAAAACATTTTTTAATATCACCCTCACCGATCAGCAGCTCAAACACATTCTTAAACCACTCAAAGACTAATTGTTACCGCCTCTTCATATTCACGATGAAGAGGCAACAATAACCCGTCCTAATATGATATTAACTATCATTATCCATAGATAGTCATTTAATGATAAATACTTAGTTTTTGATCTGATAACGCATTTTCACCAATGCTCATATTTTGCCTTTGTTATATTAAAATTCACTCTTTTCGAATTTATTGGTGTGAAACGCATAAATTATACGTTTAATAGCTTTAGAAATGTTATCAGGAGGTAAAATCGTGGTAGGTAATATAAGAGGTAATTTTATGAATAGCTTATTATAAACAAGTATTAATTAGCTATTTTTTTCTCATACAAATAAATATGAGAATATATTTCTACAAACCTGAAAGCCTCAGCTCATTTGCAATACAATTATTCTTTTTTTTGTAAAAATTAAAAATTCTCATTCTCTATAAACGTAAAATGCCCTAATAAGGGCATTGATTTCATATAGAGGCTTTATTTTATCTATTAAGAAAATTCTTATTATTAACTGATTAAAGAGAAACACTATATATAAGAATTATCTTACTCAATTTAGTTATTCTAAAATGAGTTACTTTCTAATTTAAAAATATTATTAGAAAATAGAAAGAGCCTTGCTATCGAAATGAGCTGGAATATGTTGTTCATTACGCTCAGTTTCTTGAGTCATTCCACCGGTTACTTCTTCAAAGAAGCTACCGATATTAACGCCTAGTACTTCAAGTACTCTAACTAAGCAATCAATATCAATACGGTTTACACCACGCTCATAACGGAATAACTGTTGTTCACTAATATCAATCTCTTTTGCTAACTGAAATACAGTATAACCTTGAGATTTTCTTAATGACTTAATTTTTTGTCCAACTGCATAAGCGACTGGATACTTGCTACTCATAATATTGTTCTCGCTTTTCACTTTGATTGATATCTAATTTATAATGGTGTGCTACTACGCAATAATATGTAAAATTATATATTATCGAGGACACCTTTTTGTTTTAATAAAATATTATTTTTAGTAGATAAGAAATATTACAATTCATAACATGACTTATCATATGTAAATAATATACTACGCATTTAAACACTTTCAACTAGTCAAAAAAAGACAGTGCAAGCATGATGATTTACTCATACTAGTAAACAATACCTAGGATAATGACATATATCCTTTATTTTCATATAGTTAAAATATTTTACTTATAAAATCACGCTTTTTTTTTCTTAAACTTTACTCACTAATTAGAATTATCATCTAGTACAAGCTTAATTTAAAGTGTGATTGTTTGAATTGTGTAAAAATAAATCAACTTATGTCAGTCTAATTTATTTAAAATAATAAATTAACCTCATAAAGATGACGATTTTCTTATTTTTATTAAATAGCTTAAGCAATATCAATGAAATCTGATGAGTTTATAAACAAGACAATATTATACTTTTATATCAATACGTTACACTAGTTACACCCGAAAATAGATATAAATCACATTTTAAACATTTGTTAATTAATTTATATAAGCATAAACCCTTACTCTTTCGACTAAATATATTTCAAGTTACACAATTCTTTATTACTCTCGAATAAATAAATAATAGATTTAATTACTCATTTTTTTTGAATTTTTATTAATGAATAACTTATTTTAATTTTCAATTAGATTAAAAATCTTCTTTATGAAATAGAGAAAAAGTAAGTATTAATATAAATATTTTTGTTTTATCAGTAGGTTATTTGAAAGTTAAGTTTATCATCATAAAAACCGTTCTTTTTATGACCACATAATACTATTCTTTCTTTTTCACTCAAATTCGCGCATTTGGCACATTGCAAAAATAGAGTAATCATCACATCTTAAGTTAAATTCATAAGGGAATGAACTGTTAAATATCAATTTTAGTATGATCTAATTTTGTTAAAAAAAACAAAAATTAATCTTTTTACGTCCTAAGTAATTACACCTATTCTATATAAGAGTTATTCTTAGGCGAAAATAAACATTAATATTTTTATATAATTTATATTCCTGCTAAATGCACAATTTTCTCCATTTTTCGTAAAAAATGAAATTAACCACTTCAGGACAAATCAATTACTGATGAAATAAGTGCTTTTTGCTTTATATCATTTACTATCCAGCTCATTATGATGCAAAGATTGATAAATATCAAATTTTAAAATTAGTTTAATTTAAATCAAACAGTTACGCAAAACCCCTTGCTCTATTACCACTTCAAAAAAGAAGTAGAAAGAAGATGAAACATCATTATATTTAATCTTTATTCTTACTAGCACTAACCAATGATTTATAAAAAGTAAGAAATATTAACTATAAAGCTCTATTTTTATCTTTTAATCTTCAGTATTTTTTCTTAAAAAAATGAGTGCCCTATATTTTTCAATGCTAACTTAAAATATTCTAACTCACTCATTTTATGAGAGATATTGCTCATGAAAAATTAGCAAATAATTTATCACAGCGCATCTAAGGTTATTTAATTTTATTAATAAACTGAAAACACCTACATCTACCCCCAAAAGGAGTAGATCTTTCTTTTTCAATTAGAGTAATTTTTTTAATATTTTCAGATCAAAATTTGAACTTTGCTCAAAAATTAAATGCATACTTTCTACTGAGCACAATCCCTCATCCAAAATAATTGGCTTAACAATAGAAGAACCATCTCTTTTTTAAGTAGCTCTCTTTAAATGATAAAAATATGACAAGATGTAAAAAAGCGTAATAAAGAAACTGGCTTATGAACCCTCTTCACAGAAAACACAATGCAATAACAAGTTAAAACAGCCTTAGAAACTAAGAGCTCCAAAGGAACAAGATAATTAGCTAAGTATTCATTATTTTGAGGATAAAGAGGTGATGCAGGTACGAGGGGCTAGGAAAGCATGTCTATAAGGATATGTAGCTATAAGTGAAGCAATGAGGAACATGATAGAAAGTAGACACAGGGAAAAGATTAAGACTCAGAGAATGCAACTAAACGGCAATAATGCAGGTATTAGAAAACAAATAACTGTTATTAATTCTTTTAGAAAGATGTTAGGGAAGTAAAGAAGAAGGCATAACGAAGAGATAAAGAAGTGGTGGGCGGTATTGGGCTCGAACCAACGACCTCCTCCTTGTAAGGGAGATGCTCTACCAACTGAGCTAACCGCCCA